>DASSME010000076.1:0-4988 GCA_035689035.1 Longimicrobium sp.
GTGTGCGATCCTTTCCGATTCTCCGCCATTCGTTTCTCCCGAGGTCCATTTCTCCTCGAGAGTGTAGCTTCTACGGACTGCTAAAGCTATTCGCCTAAAGGCGAAGGTTTCGAACCTGGTGTATGGAAATGAATTCGCTGCCACAACTACACGAAGTCCGCCTTCGCGGCGCCTTCGCGGACTACCGGCCGTGGAGCCGGCGCGGCGACGGTGCGCGAAGGGAAGCTCGCCCCGGGGTCTCCGGGTCCGGGCGAATCTCAAACCCGCAGCCTCGCGCCGTTTGCGAGGCTTCCTGTCGTCGTAGACCGTGGCTTCAGCCGCCCGGCGCGGTGCCGGCTCAGCACTCAGCACTCAGCACTCAGCACTCAGCACTCAGCACTTAGCACTCAGCACTCAGCACTTCATCTCCCCAGCGCCGTCTTCGCCTCCGCCAGCGCCTGCGTGGCGGCGGCGAAGCGGCGGGCCAGGTCGGCCACCTCGGCCTCGGCGAGGGCGCGGTCGCCCTGGCGCACGGCGTTGGCGGCGCCGGGGAAGATCATGTCGGCGTAGCCGTTGTCCGGGTCCGACGCGTAGATCAGGTTGCGGAACCACTCGCGCCCCTTCAGCCCCTCGGGGCGCGTGAGCGCCCGCTCCACCCGCAGCAGCGCCGCGTTGGCCGCGTCCGCCCGGGCGCGATCGAGCCCGCCGCCGGCCAGCGCGGCGTCGCGCGCGGTGTTGAACTCCGTGGCGGCGCGCTGCATCCCCTCCACCGCGGCGCGCAGCGGGGCGACCACGGCGGCGTCCCATCCCTTCGCCTTGAGCGGCTCTTCCACACCGGGAAGGTAGCCCGTCATGGTGCGCGCGAACTCGGCGTAGTCGTAGGGGAGGATCTCGGCGTTGGCCAGCCGCAGCAGCAGCGCCGCGCCGACCGAGGCGGACGCCGCGTGGCGCTTGAAGCCCGGGTCGCCGAAGCGGCTCATCCAGGCGTGCGAATCGTACTGCGAGTGGTAGACGCCGCCCGGGCCGCCGAAGCCCCAGTCCGCCACCGGCACGCCCAGGTGGTTGTAGAACCCCGCGAAGTCGCTTCCCCCACCCGGGTTCCCCATCTCCACCTCGGCGCTGTCGGGAAGGTTCGCGCGCCGCCGCCACACCTGGTACACGCTCCCGCCGCCGGACGGATCGGGGACGAGCC
This sequence comes from Longimicrobium sp., assembly GCA_035689035.1. Taxonomy (GTDB): domain Bacteria; phylum Gemmatimonadota; class Gemmatimonadetes; order Longimicrobiales; family Longimicrobiaceae; genus Longimicrobium. Next base: position 1,172 of record DASSME010000076.1, read on the forward strand.
GGGCCACGTCGCGCAGCGTGGCCCGCAGGCTGGGCGAGCCCCCGCCGCCGAAGGTGGGGCCCTGGGCCGACACGTCCTGGTTCAGGTACGCCACGCCTCCGCGCGCCAGCCGCAGCGAGTCGTCCTCCACGTACTCGGTGGAGCCGACGAGGCCCCACTCCTCCGCGTCCCACGTCGCGAACACCAGCGTCCGCCGGGGGCGGTGGCCGGCGCGCACCTGGTCGGTCACGGCGCGCGCGGCCTCGAGCACGCTGGTGGTGCCGCTCACGTTGTCGGCCGCGCCGGGGCCCCAGGCGTCGCGGTGGCCGCCGATCAGCACCACCTGGTCGGGCAGGTCGCTGCCGCGGATGATCCCGAAGGTGTCCCAGATGTCCTTGTACGCCGCGGTCGCCTCGTCCGTCTCCACCCGGATGCGGGCCTGCACCGGGCCGGGCCCCACGTGGTAGCGGAACGGCAGCCCGCCCTGCCACGCCTGCGGGATGGCGGTGCCCCGCAGGCCGCGCAGCAGCTCGGCGGCGTTGTCGTAGCTCACCGGGATCACGGGGATGCGCGGCACCTCCATCCGGTCGCGCGCGATCCGCCGGGCGTTCTCGGTGGAGGGGTAGCCGGGGGTGGACGGGTCGCCGTCGCCGTTGAAGACGCTGCCGCGCTGCACGCCGCGCGGGTTGCGCATCGGCCCGTCGGGGTAGACGTCGCCGCGCACGTAGCCGTCGTCGGCGGGGTCGCTGTAGATGACCAGCCCCACCGCGCCGTGCCGCTCGGCCTCGCGCGCCTTGATCCCCCGGAAGCTGCGCCCGTAGCGCGCCACGGCGACCTTGCCGCGCACCGAGACGCCCAGCGAGTCGAGCCGCGCGTAGTCTTCCACCAGCCCGTAGTTGACGTAGACGACCTCGCCGCGCACGTCGCCCGGCGCGCTGCTGCCGTTGACGGTCGGATACTGGGCGCGCGACGACGTGGAGTCGCCCGGCACCGGCGGCTCGGCCAGCGGCAGCTCGCGCGCGTCGGGCGAGATGCGCCAGAGGTGCGCGGCGGTGGCGTGGGGGAGGTAGACGCGGTAGTGGCGCACCTCGGTCTCCAGCCCCATCCGCCGCATCTGGTCGACCACGTAGTCGCGGGTGCGGGCCTGGGCGGGGGTGCCGGCAACGTGCGTCTCGGCGCTGAGCGCGCGCGAGTGGGCCCTCGCCCGCTCGGGGCTGGTGCCGGCGATGGCCGCGGCTTCCACCTGCCGCTCGCGCGCGGCCGCGTCGGGCGAGTAGCCCGGCATCTGCTGCTGGGCGTGGGCGGCGGTGGCACTCGCCAGCAGCGCCGCCGCCACGGTAAGGCGCACGATCACGGGCAGCCTCGTTCGGATGCGGGGAAACACGTGGGGTCGAGCCGGGGAAACTACAGGGGACAGGTTACAGGGGACAGGGGAGAGCGGGCGGGGTTCGGGATGGCCTCGTGGCGCGGGGCTTCCTTGGACCGGTGCGGGCGATCCGGCGTGGCCGCGATCGTCGCCTGAGCACCCCCGGGCTCGCCGTCACCCTGATCGCAAGCATCAGCGGGCGGGCTCGCGCGGAAGGATCGCGGGGAACGGGCTGGCGTGCGACGTGAACTCCATCTCCCCCAGGAACTCGCTCCGCGCCTCCACGTCGGAGAGCACGTGCTCCGTGCTGGTCGAAGGCATCCAACCGGCCGGGTCCCAGTCGTTGAGCATCGTCTCGGTCACGCGCACGGTGCCGTCGGGAAGGCGCTCGTATTCGGCCTCGAAGCCACCCACCTGCGCGTCGCGGCCCTCGAAGAACAGCGTGTGCCCGGCGCTCTCCCACGGGTCGGGCACCTCGGTGGGGTTGGCCGTCCAGGTGATCGAGTGCGGATGTCCCGTCGCCCAGCTTCGCAGCCGTTTCTCCAGCTCGCTGCGCGATTCGGGGGTGGCGGGCGCGGCGTTGTGCTCGTCGCCGGCGCGGCAGACGTAATGGCCGGCGATGCGCCCCGCGTACAGCCACTCGCGCCGCTCCGTCTCGCGGATGATCGTCACCTGGTCGCCGCGGTCGATCCGCTCCATCCACCCCTGCACCGGAAGCGGCGCCGGCACGTACCACCCCAGCCCGTCACAGCGCAGGCAGCCGGGCAGGGGCGGGGTGTGCCCATCGCCGCGGCCGGTGCCGCCGCACGCCTCGCACTCGCGCACGCCATCCGGCGGCGGGGGCACCAGTGCCCGCAGCTCGGGATACTCCCGCGCACCCTGCGAAAACACCGTATAGAGCGTAACGGCATCCCGCTCCGGCTCGGCCGGGTGCCCGAACGCCTCGTGGTCGACGCAGAGCACCTCGCCGTCGGGGCGAACGGCCCAGAGGTACACCTGGTTCCCGTGCAGCGGCAGCGCGTTCAGCTCCTCCTTGCACACCCGCAGCGGCCACCTGCCGATCCCGTCGGTTTCGAGCGCGTCGATCCGCTGCTGGATCTGCCGGCTGATCTCGGGAGATACGTGCGTCATCTCACATCCTCGTGAGCCGTTGAAGTCCCCCCGCTCCCGCCAAGCCCCGCACCGGCGGCTGAAGCCGCAGCAACCACTACGAAAAGCCTCGCAAACTGCGCGAGGCTATTCGGCGCCGCGGGCGGCTTCCGGGCGGTACGCGGCCCGCTCGGCACCACCCATTCACCGGGACGGGTGTACGTCACCCACCGCGGCCCTTGCGGCTAGACCGCCTCGAATCCCACGATTCCGCCCAATCTCGCCACCGTCTGCCTTCCTCGCACGTCCATCACCATGACCCGCATCGCCCGCGCGCTCGCCCTGACGCTCCTCGTCGCCGCGACACCCCTCGTGGCCCAACGCGCCACACCCGCCGATCCGCCCGCGCGCACCGATCGCGCGCTGCAGGCCCGGCTGGAGGAGCTGGTCCGGGGGTTCCACGGCAACGTGGGGGTCTACGTGCGCAACCTGCGGACCGGGGCGGGGGCGGAGATCGACGCCGACTCGGTGTTCCCCACGGCGAGCATGATCAAGGTGCCGATCCTGCTCACGCTGTTCGACCAGGTGGAGAGCGGCAAGTTCAGGCTGGACCAGCGCATCCCCTTCCCCGACACGCTGCACTACCGCTACGGCGAGGCCACCGACGTGGTCGGCTACATGGCGCCGGGCGACACGCTGCCGGTGAGCGAGGTGGCGTTCCTGATGCTGACCGTGAGCGACAACTTCGCGGCGCTCTGGCTGCAGGGGCTGGTGGGCGGCGGCGCCACGGTGAACCAGTGGCTGGACGCGCACGGCTTCCGCGACACGCGCGTGAACTCGCGCACGCCGGGGCGCGAGCAGCCGCGCTCCGTCTACGGCTGGGGGCAGACCACGCCGCGCGAGATCGCCCGCATGCTGGTGATGATGCGCCAGGGCCGCGCCGTCAGCCCCCACGCGTCGGACGAGATGTACCGGCTGCTCACCAACAGCTACTGGAAGAACGCCGCCCTCTCGCAGCTTCCGCCCACCGTGCAGGCCGCCTCCAAGCAGGGCTTCGTCGACAAGTCGCGCTCCGAGGTGCTGCTGGTGAACGCGCCATCGGGAGATTACGTGCTCGCCATCATCACCAAGAACCAGACCGACGAGAGCTACGAGCAGACCAACGAGGGCGGGCGTCTGATCCGCGCCGTGTCGCGCGCCGTGTACCAGCACTTCAACCCGCGCGACCCATGGAGGCCGCAGCCATGAGCATCGCACGAGCCGCGCGCCTGATCCCCGCCGCCGCGCTGGCCACCACGCTCGCGGCGTGCGCCGCCGCGCCGCCGGCGCGAGGTCCATCTTCCCCATCCACCGGCCAACGCATGGAGCACCGCGTGAGCGTGG
>DASSME010000077.1:0-8252 GCA_035689035.1 Longimicrobium sp.
TCCTTGCCGCGGACCCCCTGCTCGTCCGCCTGCTTCAGCGCGGCCCGGATGGCGCCCTCGATCTCGGCCGCGGGCAGCGCCGTGTCGGCCGGCGGGGGGACGCAGAGGAGGATGGCGCCGGGCGCCCGCAGCCGCCGGTGCGCCTGCCAGAGCGCCGCCACCTCGTCCGCCGTGTCGGCGCGCACGTCCACCGGCAGGCCGCTCTCGCGCGAGTAGAACGCCGGCAGCTCTTCCGTCCCGTAGCCCACCACCAGCACGCCGGCCGTCTCCAGCCCCTCGCGCGTGGCGGCCAGGTCCAGGATCGCCTTGGCGCCGGCGCACACCACGATCATCGGCGTGCGGCCCAGCTCGGTCAGGTCGGCGCTCACGTCGTTGGCCTCGCCGCGGTGCACGCCGCCGATGCCGCCGGTGGCGAACACCGCCACCCCCGCGCGGTGCGCCAGCCACATGGTGGCGGCCACGGTGGTGGCGCCGTCCAGCCCACGCGCCAGCGGCACCGGCAGGTCGCGGGTGGAGAGCTTCATCACCCCCTTCGCCGTCCCCAGCCGGTCGATCTCGTCCGGCGCCAGCCCCACGATGGCACGGCCGCGCACCACGCCCACGGTCGCCGGGACGGCGCCGTAGCCCGACACCTCCAGCTCCAGCGCGCGCGCCACCTCCAGGTTGCGCGGGTGCGGCAGCCCGTGCGCGATCACGGTCGATTCGAGCGCGACCACGCCCTGGCCGCTCTCGGTGGCCAGGTGCACGCGGGGGGATGTGTGGACGATGGGAATCACGGCAGGGGACAGGGAATAGGGGACAGGGGACAGCCTCAAGGGCACTAACAGGTGCGTGAGTGCGTCAGTGCGAAAGGGGCGAACTGCGGCGCGGTTGAACGCACTCGCGCACTCGCGCACTGGCGCACCCGTTTGCGGTGCCCGCCCCGCGGACAGATGCATCCGCCCCGCGGGGGAGATAACTTAGGCGCGCACCCTTTGCCGACAAGCCGCCGATGACCATGCTCGATGCGATCCCCGTTCCATCCACCGGCGCGCGGCTGGGCGACATGCCCGCCGAGGAGTTCCGCCGCCACGCCCACGCCGTGGCCGACTGGATGGCCGACTACCTGGCCGGCGTGGAGCACTACCCCGTGCTCGCGCGCGTGCAGCCGGGCGAGGTGGCCGCCGGCCTGGCCCCCAGCGCGCCCGTGCACGGCGAGGACTTTGCCCGCGTGCTCGAGGACTTCGACCGGGTGATCGTGCCCGGGATCACGCACTGGAACCACCCGGGCTTCCACGCCTACTTCTCGGTGACGGGGAGCGCGCCCGGCATCCTGGGCGAGATGCTGGCCGCCACGCTGAACACCAACGCCATGCTCTGGCGCAGCGGCCCCGCCCAGACCGAGCTCGAGGAGCGCACCCTCGACTGGCTGCGCCAGATGATGGGGCTTCCCGAGGGCTTCCGCGGCACCATCCACGACACGGCGTCGATCTCCACCCTGATCGCCATCGCCGCGGCGCGCGAGCGGGCGGTCCCCGGCATCCGCGAGCGGGGGATGAGCGGAACGGCGCCGCTGCGCGTCTACGCGTCCGAGCACGTGCATTCGTCCATCGACAAGGCGTGCATCACGCTGGGGATGGGGATGCAGGGCGTGCGGAAGATCCCCACCGACGCCGAGTTCCGCATGGACGCCGCCGCGCTCGACGCCGCCATCGAGGAAGACCGCGCGGTCGGCATCATCCCGATCTGCGTCGTCCCCACCGTCGGGACGACGTCGATCGCCAGCATCGACCCGCTCCCCGCCGTGGCCGCCGCCTGCCGCAAGCACGGAGTGTGGATGCACGTGGACGCCGCGTACGGCGGGAGCGCCGCCACGGTGCCGGAGCTGCGCTGGATCCTGGACGGCGCCGAGCACGCCGACTCGCTGGTGGTGAACCCGCACAAGTGGCTGTTCACGCCGATCGACCTCAGCGCGCTCTACCTGCGTGACCCCGCGGTGGCGCGAAGGGCGTTCTCGCTCGTTCCCGACTACCTGGTCACGCCCGAGGGCGAGAGCGTGACCAACCTGATGGACTACGGCCCCGCGCTGGGCAAGCGCTTCCGCTCGCTCAAGCTCTGGTTCGTGCTCCGCTGGTTCGGCGCCGAGGGGATCGCCGCGAACATCCGCGAGCACGTGCGGCTGGCGCGCGAGCTTGCCGGCTGGGTGGACGCGGAGCCCGCGTGGGAGCGCGTCGCCCCCGTGCACCTGAGCCTGGTCGTCTTCCGCCACCGCCCGCCGGGGATGACGGAGGAGCAGGTGGACGCGCACAACGAGGCGGTGATGGCCGCGGTGAACGCCGGCGGCCGCATCTTCATCTCGCACACGAAGCTGGGCGGACGCGTCTGGCTGCGCTTCGCCATCGGCAACATCCGCACGGAAGAGCGCCACGTCCACGCCGCGTGGGAGCTGCTGAAGCGGACGGGCGAGGAGCTGGCGCGGCGAGCGTGAGGCAGGGCGCTTCGCCCTGTCCAGCTGGATCAGCCGCTCACACGGAGCATCCACCCCGATGACGCATCCACAGACCGACTACGTACCCGCGGCGGGCCGGCACTGGGCGCTGCCGTTCTACGACCTGCTGACCAGGCTCCTGGGCGCCGACCGTGTCCGCAAGCCGCTCGCCGAACAGGCCGCCTGCCGCCCCGGCGACCGCGTGCTCGACGTCGGCTGCGGCACCGGGAGCCTGGTGGTGCTGCTCAAGCGGATGCAGCCGGGTGCCGAGGTGGTGGGGCTGGACCCCGACCCGGGCGCGCTCGCCATCGCGCGGCGAAAAGCGGGGCGCGCAGGCGTCACCGTTCAGCTCGACCAGGGCTCCGCCGACGCGCTGCCATACGGCGACGGCACCTTCGACCGCGTGCTCTCGTCCCTCATGTACCACCACCTGCGCGGCGCGCAGAAGGAGCAGATGCTGCGCGAGGTGCGCCGCGTGCTGAAGCCCGGCGGCACCTTCCACCTGCTCGATTTCGCCGGGCCCGGCGGCCAGAAGCGCGGATTCATCGCCAGCCACCTGCATTCGCACCGCGCGCTGAGGGACAACGACCAGGAGCGCGTGGTCGCCGCCATGCACGCCGCGGGGCTGCGCGATGCGACTGTGACCCGGCGCCTTGCGACGCTGGCCGGCGACGTGCTGCTGTACCACGCCGGCGCCGCGGGGGTGTCGGGCGACTGACGTCGCCGCAACGACTACGCGAAGTCCGCCTGCGCGGACTTCCGGCGGTCGTGTGGCCGCGGTGCCGGCGCGCGGAAGAAGCCTCGCTGAACGCGCCAGGCCATCGTCGCGCACCGAGAAAGTCCGCGTGGGCGCCGCACGGGCGGGCTGTGTGCCGTTGTGGCGGCGAGGTCACTCGCAAATTTGCAAAACGGGCATCGCCCGGGGGGGCGATCGATGGACGCAGAGCCAGGGGGTGGAACCGTGAGCGAGAACGAGCGGAAGGTGGTGGTGATCACCGGGGCCAGCAGCGGGATCGGGGCGGCGGTGGCGCGCGAGCTGGGGCGCCGCGGGCACGCGCTGGTGCTGGCCGCGCGCGGCGAAGAGGCGCTGCGCCAGCTCGCCGGCGAGATCGGCGGGCAGACGCTGGTGGTGCGCGCCGACGTAACCCGCCGCGGCGACGTGGAGCGCATCCGCGACGAGGCGATCCGCGAGCTGGGGCGCGTGGACGTGTGGATCAACAACGCGGGGCGCGGGATCAGCCGCAAGGTGATGGAGCTGACGGACAGCGACATCGACGAGATGATGGCGATCAACGTCAAGGCGCCACTCTACGGCGCGCAGGCCATCATCCCGCACTTCCAGCAGCGCGGCTCGGGGCACCTGGTCAATGTCTCCAGCTTCCTGGGCCGGGTGCCGATCGCCGCCGTCCGCTCGGCCTACAACGCGGCCAAGCACGCGCTGAACGCCCTCACCGCCAACCTGCGGATGGAGCTGCGCGCCGCCGGCCACACCGGCATCCACGTCACCACGCTGATGCCCGGGATCGTGGAGACGCCCTTCGCCGCCAACGCGCTGGGTGCCGCCCCCGGCACCTCCACCATGAGGCTCACCGGCCCCATGGCCTCGCAAACGGCCGAGGAAGTCGCCGTCATCATCGCCGACGTGGTGGACGATCCCCGCCCCGACGTCTACACCAACCCCACCCACTCCGAGCTCGCCCGGACGTACTACGCCGACGTCGGCGCTTTCGAAGAGCGCATGTCGTCGCTCGTGACGCCCCCGCCGCAGCCTTCGGCGTCCGCCGCGGGCTGATGGACGAAACCGGTGACCGGGGAGGACGAGAGTCGTCGAGGGTGGATGCACCGCGGCACGACCCGGGGTCCACGGAAGAGCTGGGCGCCGCGTGGTTCCGCGCGATGCGCCGGGGCGACTTCGCGGCGGCGTGGCGGGCGAGCGACGCCATCCTGCGCGCGCACGCCGGCGTGGAGTGCGGGCACCGCCCGCGCCACGAGCAGTGGGTGTGGGACGGCTCGCCGCTCGACGGCAAGCGCGTCCTCGTGCGCTGCTACCACGGCTTGGGCGACACCATCCAGTTCATCCGCTACCTCCCGCTCGTCCAGCGCGTCGCCGTCGAGACCACGGTCTGGGCGCAGCCCGCGCTGATCCCGCTGCTGCGCACCGCGAACGGCATCGACCGGCTGGAGCCGCTGCACGACGGCGCGTACGAGGGTGAGTACGACGTGGACGTGGAGGTGATGGAGCTCGCCTACGTCTTCCGCAGCACCACCGACACCATCCCCGGCGCCGTTCCCTACCTGCACGCGGAGCCGGCACCGATCCCGCGCGACGGCCGCCTGGCCGTGGGGCTGGTCTGGCGCGCGGGCGACTGGGACGAGCGGCGGTCCATCCCCTTCCGCCTGCTGGCGCCGCTGGCGCGGATCCCGGGCGTCGACCTGCACGTGCTGCAGCGCGGCCCCGCGCTGGACGAGTGCCCGCCCAGCTTCGGCACCCGCTCCGGCTGCGACGACGTGCTCCAGGCGGCGCGGGTGATCCGCGCGCTGGACCTGGTCCTCACCGTCGACAGCATGCCGGCGCACCTGGCCGGCGCCCTGGGTGTGCCCGTGTGGACGCTGCTGATCCACGACCCCGACTGGCGCTGGATGCTGGACCGCGACGACTCGCCGTGGTATCCGACGATGCGCCTGTTCCGCCAACCCTCGCCCGGCGACTGGACCTCTGTCATCCGGCGAGTCGCCTCGGAGCTGCGTGCGCTCGCCACCGAACCCCTTCCGTTCCTGCCGCGGCACAATCGGAACGCAGCGGCCTCTCCCGGTTGAAGTCCGCGCAGGCGGACTGCGTGCCGTCGTAGCTGCGACTTCAGTCGCATACTGCGCATCTCTTCCCCGCCGCCGACCTCGCACCTCCTCTCGCTCCGGCTCTCTCCAACCCGCGCTGGCCCAAGGACTTGCTTGACAGTGGCGTGACCCGGCGGCATCATTTCGGCCACTCTTGCCGCACCATCCTTCCGGAAATATCCCTCCCTCCCGCCACCACCCTTGACCGAACGCGGCACTGACTTCGCCGAGCTGTTCGCGCGCGAGCGCTCGCTGGTCCTGCGCGAGCGCCACCGCCAGGCCATCGCCAAGCGCTGGTTCCTCTGCTTCCTGTCGGTGGCGATGGCGCTGGCCGGCCACTACACCGGCGCGCTCCACATCACCCTCACCGCCGCGATCGCGCTCGCCGCCACCACCTTCGCGGGCAACCTGCTGGTGGCGCTGCTGCTGCGCGTCGGGAAGTTCTCGCCCTGGCAGTTCTGGTTCATCAGCACCCTCGACGTGCTGGTGATCGGCGGCTTCGAGTGGGCGCTGGGGCCGCACGGCTACCTGGTCATGCCGTACCTGGTGTTCGCCATCGGCGGGTACGCGCTGGGGATGCCACGCGCCGCGCAGTGGCAGCTCGGGCTGGCCGCCGTCGTCTACCCGCTGGGGCGGCTGCTGGGGACGGGGATGGACGCGGCCGGGATCGTCGCCATCGAGACGCTGTTCCTGCTCGGCACCGCCTGGCTGGCCACCACCGGCCCGATCGCCTACACCCGGCGCCTGCGCCGCGTGCGCCAGGCGCTGGCGCGCGCCGGCGAGGGCGACTTCTCCACCCGCCTCTCGGGGCGGCACCTGGACGACATCGGCTTCCTTTCCGTCTCGGTGAACCGCATGTCGCAGACGGTGGGCGAGATGGTGGCCGAGATCCAGCGGCGCGCGCAGGAGCTGGCGCGGCTCAGCGACGCCCTGGCGCAGACGGCGGACGAGGTGAGCGCCGCCGCCCGCAGCATCGGCGACACCACGGGCGGCGTGGCGCGCGAGGCGCGCGAGCAGCTGGGGCTGATCGGCGAAGGCGCCCGCGCCGTCGAAGCGGTGAGCGCCGAGGGCGAGCACCTGCGCCGGCAGGCGCGCGAAAGCAGCGCCGAGGCCGCCGCGCTGGCCGGCGAGGCGCGCCTGCACGCCGAGCGCATCCGCGGCGCCGGCCAGCTGCTGATGGAGCTGCGCGAAGACTACGGCGGGCTCGAGGCGGCGATCGACGCGCTGGAAGAGGCAGGGAGCCGCGTGGCCGGGTTCGTCAGCACCATCCAGGAGATCGCGGAGCAGACCAACCTGCTGGCGCTGAACGCCGCGATCGAGGCGGCGCGCGCGGGCGAGCAGGGCCGCGGCTTCGCGGTGGTGGCCGGCGAGGTGCGCCAGCTGGCCACCGAGTCGTCCACCTCGGCCGCCGAGGTGGACGGCGTGGTCCAGCAGACCGCCGCCGCCATCGCCGAGGTGCGCGAGCGGCTGCGCAGCGGGAGCGGGCGCATCGCCGGGGTGGGCGACGTGGCCAGCGCGGGCGGGCAGAGCCTGGGGATGCTGGTGAGCGGGCTGGAGCGCACCGTCGCCTTCGTGGAGCGCATCAGCGGCGACGTGGAGCGGCAGGCCGAGGCGCTCGCCGGGATCCGCGAGGCGATGGGGCGCATCCGCGGCATCACCCAGGCCGCCGTGCAGCGCGCCGAGGACGCGGCCGCCGCCACCGGCCAGCAGCAGGCCGCCATCGAGCAGCTGGCCGGCACCACCCAGCACGCCGCCCAGACCGCCGTGGACCTGGATTCGCTGGCCGCCCGCTTCCGCGTCACCGCCGCCACGGAATAGGGCGCGGGGGCGCAAAAAATTCGCGCCGCGGCACGATGGTGCGGCCGCGCGCGATCCTTGGCCCGTGGCACGCAAGCCCAACGCACCCGCGCACTTGCGCACGCCCGCACCCGTTGGGCCGCCGCGGTCGCCGGCAATCTCCCACTGCCGTTCCAGTGGCGGCCCTCTTGCAGTGCCGGTTATGTTAGGAAGCGCACCGCTCTCCGGTCCCGCGCGCCGCACGCACCAGCCAGCGCGCGGCGGGACGGACACCCTCCCCCGGCGGGTCTGAACACCGATGGACATCGGCAGCCGTTCCAGCTACGACGATCCGGGCTCGCGCGGCCTTCTGCGCGGGCGCATGGAGGCGCTCGGCCAGGTGAGCGCCGAGCTGATGCACGACCTGGCCATGGGGCTGCAGGCGCTGGAGGCGCGCGCCCGCGTGGCCGCCGCCGACGCGCGCGCCGGGCGCGCCCAGGAGGCCGACCTGGAGCGGATGGTGGAGACCAGCGCCGACCTGAACCTGATGGTGCGCGACACGCTCGACGTGGTGCAGGGGAAGTCGATCAGCCCCGAGGTGCGCTTCGACGTGAAGGAAGTGGTGGAGCGGGCGGTGCGGCGCTTCTTCCCCGGCTCGCGCGGGGTGGAGGTGCGGCTGAAGAGCGAGCTGCCGGCGTGCGTGGAGGTGGAGGGGCGGCAGTCGTTCCTCTTCCGCAGCATCTGGAACCTGCTGGCCAACGCCATGCGCCACTGCCGCAGCGAGGTGCAGATCGGCGTCAGCGTCGAAGACCCGCGGCGGATGGACGAAGACGCCGACGCCGTGGTCTGCATCGACATCGAGGACGACGGCGCCGGGCTTCCCCTGCGGCGTGCCGCCACCCTCTTCGAGCCCGCGCCCTTCGGTGACCCCGAGGGGGCGATGGGGCTCTCGGCCGTGGCCTGGATGGTGAGCCAGCTGGGCGGCTGGGTGCGCCACCGCCCGGGTGACGAGCTGGGCGGCGCCTGCTTCGAGATCCGGCTTCCCGTCGTGCTCCCGCCCCCCGAGGCCGAGCCGGAAGCGGGCTGACCACACTTCGTCCGGAGCACGGCGGCGGGGGAGACGACGATCGTCTCCCCCGCCGTCTTTTTTGCCGGTGGGAAATGGCCGGTCCGG
>DASSME010000078.1:0-3948 GCA_035689035.1 Longimicrobium sp.
GCTCGTTCGTCGCGGCGAAACCCCGCGAAATCCCCCGTCACGCCGAATCCGGGCAAAGACCGGCGCCTCGGACGTTCGGTTCCGAGCTCCGTCTATGGAATCCTTCGGCGCGCAACGATACGATGCCGGAGTCTGGGCGCGGCCGGACTCAGGGTGGCATCGCCTGGTTTTCATCGAAACGACGAAGACCCAGGCGGATCGGTCAGGGCGCCAGCAGCACGTTGGAAGCGGCGGCGTAGAAGGCGGGCGAGCCCGGCTCTTCGAGCTGGATCTGCACCAGCGGCGAGCCGTCGCCCGTCTTGCCGCGCACCGACACCACCACGCCACAACCGCCGGTGCAGACCACCTCTTCGCCCACGCTGGGGCGCCGCACCGTCCCGCTCACCCATCCCGGCCGCTCCACGCTGGTCACACGCAGGTCGGCGGGCTTGATCCGGTTCGCGCTGTTCGATTTCATCATCACGGCTCCGTTACCTGGTGCGGATGGAAAACGCTGCTTCGCGGTCACGCCTTGTGGCGGAAGGTGATGCGGCCGCGCGTCAGGTCGTACGGCGACAGCGACAGGGTCACCCGGTCACCCTCCAGCACGCGGATGCGGAACTTGGACATCTTCCCGGCGCCGTAGGCCAGCACCTGGTGCCCGTTCTCCAGCTCCACGCGGTACTTGCGGTCCGGCAGCACCTGCGTGACGCGGCCCTCCACCGAGATCCCCTCTTCCTTCGCCATCCAAGCCCTTCTCCGCGCCATCGCGGCACGGTACGAAAGAATCCGCCCGCGGCATCCTCGTCTGCGGGAGACGAGCGCCGCGGGCGGTGTGGCACGCCGGGCGCCTCTGCGCCCTGGTTAAGCCCAAGCCATGGTGTAATCTACCGCTTTCCACGCCCGGCCGACAGGGCGACGCCCCGGCACGGCCCCCCAGGGCGGGGGTGGACGCCTGTTGCGTGCTCAGAACAGCCGGTTCCCCAGCGCGTCGAACGCCTGCGCTTCGGCGGCGATCGCGGCGGCGGCGGTGGAGGGCCACTCGGTGGCCAGGATCGTCCACACCAGCTCGTCCTTGCGCTCGCCGTGCTCCAGGTGGCGCGTGGTGGCCTCGTGGGTGAAGCCCAGCTTGCGCACCAGGGCGATGCTGCGCTCGTTGCCGGGGTCGGTGGCGGCCTGCACCCGCGTCATCCCCAGCACCTCGAACGCCGCGCGCACCGCGGCGGCCACCCCGTGGGTGACCAAGCCGCGCCGGGCGCGCGCCTCTCCCACCCAGCTGCCGATGTCCACCGAAGTGCCGTCCAGCAGCGGGTTCATCACCACGCTGCCCACCAGCTCGCCGTCGTCGGCGGCGAGCATGGCCCAGTGCCACGCCTGGTCCAGGTCGAAGGTGGCGCGCCACTGCCGCACCTCGTGCAGGCGGGCCTCCAGCGGCTTGGGCTCGTCGGCCACCCACGGCACCCATGGCCGCAGGTGCTCCAGGTTCTCGGCGATCAGCGCGTGCAGGGCGGGCGTATCGGCGGTGTCCCAGCAGCGCAGCACGACGGTCGGGGTCACGATGCGGTATGGCGGTCCGGGCGGCGCGTCGGTCATCCGGCTCCGTGCAGGGTTCCGTGGTGGGGTGTCGGGGGCGGCCGGCGGGTCAGAAGAGCCGGCCGCCCATCCCGTCGTACGCCCGGGCGCCGGCGGCGAGGGCGGCGGCGGGGCTCGCGGCCCACTCGTCGGCCAGCAGGGTGCACAGGAGCTGCTGCGTGCGGCGTCCCTCGGCCAGCTGGCGGATCATCCCGTCGTGACGGAACCCGAGCGTCCCGGTCACCGCGGCCCGGGCGGCCTCCTCGTCCGGACAGGCGGTCTGCACCTTGGCGAGCCCGTGCACCTCGAACACCGCACGCGCCAGCGCGGCGGCCGCCCGCACGTGATGGCCGCGCCCGGCGTGCTCCCGGCCGATCCAGCCGCTGGTCTCGCCCGTGGCGCCCAGGTCGCGCGGCACGATCGACAGCGCACCCACCAGCTCGCGGCCGTCCACGGCGAGGACGGCGTAGCGCCAGGCGTGGTCCACGTCGAACTCGGCGCGCCAGAGCCGCAGCTCGCGCACCTGCTCGTCCAGCGGCTTGGGCTCGCCGCGCGCCCACGGCCACCGCTCGCCGAGGTGCTCCCGGTTCCGCTCGATCAGCGCCGCGAGCGCCGGCGCGTCGGCCGGGTCCCAGCAGCGCAGCACCAGGCTGGGCGTTTCGATGCGGTACGCAGGCCCGAAGGGTGACTTCATCCGTCTGCCGGCCGGTGGCGCGGGGGCGCCGGTTTGTGGCGGGTTCCGGGGGAAAGGGAAAGTACATCCTCCCCGTCCAACAATGAAGGGGAGCGGGATGGAGGGGCGCCGGCGAACACGCATCCTCCGGCCATCTCCGTCCGCGACCCGCTCCCGCGCGTCCGGGTGACGAAGGGCGCGAGCCGCCCACCCGCGACGCCCCCCCGCCAGCGACCCAGGAGAACGATGAGCACCATGGAAGAGCAGGCCGGCCCGGCCGGCGGTCCCCCCTCGCGCGTCCGCGACGAGTCGGTGGGGAACGAGGATGGAACCCGCCCCGCGGCCCGGCCCGGCGGCGACGGCGCGGACGGCGCCGCGGGGGTGCCGCTGCTGGCGCCGGTATCGGCCGGGGCGTTCGCGGACGCCGCCCGGCGGCTGGCCGCCGGCACCGCGGGGAGCGCGGTGTTCGTGGTGGACGCCGCGGGCTCGCCCGACGGCGCGCTGCGCGTCTTCCACCCGGCGGCGGGCCCGGGGGCGGCCTTCGACGTCCCGCTGGCGGCGGTGGGCACGGTGACGGCGCTGGGCGTCCACGGCGGCCGGCCGGGGTGGATCCTGGCCGCGCTGTCGTTCGGCGCGGGGTTCGAGTCGCTGGGCGCCACCTTCGCCCGCCTGGCCGCCACGGCGGGGGGCGAGGCCGGCGCCCGCTCCGTCGCCGCCGCGGACGAAGTGGAGGGCGACGTGGGCGACGCGGACCCCGCGGCGCCGCACGGGGGCGAGATCAGCGAGGTGGCGGACCTGGCCACCGCGCGCACCCTGGCCAACGTGGGCACGGGGATCGGCGTGGCCGAGGCGCTGGAGCTGGAGGGCCCGCGCCCCGAGGCCGAGACCGCGGCGCCGCCCACCCTGCCGCTGGACATGGGCCGCGTGCGCGCGTTCCTGGACGCGTGCACGGGCTCCACCCCGCGCGTCACCTACGGGCTGGGCGCCAAGGTGCCGTTCCTGGGTGCCGTGCCGGGGAAGGGCTTCACCCGCGTGGACTGCAGCGGCTTCGTGCGCGAGGCGATCCGCCTGGCCACCAACCCGCGGACGCCGTTCCCCGACGGCTCGGTGGTGCAGCACGAGTGGGTGCGCGCCAAGGGCTTCCGCAAGAGCAACGTGGAGGCGGCGAAGAACGTCGACGGCGCCGTGCGCATCGCCTTCCTGCGCCCGCAGGACGTCGCCAGCGGGATCGGCCACGTGGTGCTGGTGCAGAACGCCCGCACCTTCGAGTCGCACGGCGGCACCGGCCCCGACTCGCGCGCCTGGGACGGCAAGGGCTGGCAGGCGAAGGCGTTCGTCTACCGCCTGACCGACCCGGCCTGACCCGTCGCGCTCCCGACCGGCCGGCGGCCGCGCGCCACCGGCCCCTTCACCCCACCGACGCGCTTCGAGGAAAATCATGTCCAACGACGAAGTGAGCAACGAGGGCGGCGCCGCGTACCTGGCCGACCCCGACGAGAGCGTGCAGAACACGCCCGAGGCCGAGTTCGCGCCGCTCGAGACGGAGGCCGAGCCGCGGGTGGAGCCCGGCTCCGTGGGCGACGAGAAGATCGTGACCGGCCAGCTGGACGGCACCGGGCTGGACCTGGTCGCCCGCCGCGTGCTGGCGCGCCGCGGCATCGACCCCGCCCGGCTGGCGCGCGCGCCCGGGGCCGGGCGCGGCGCGCTGCCGGACGGCGGCGGCG
>DASSME010000079.1:0-3094 GCA_035689035.1 Longimicrobium sp.
CCTGGCCTACAAGGCGTCCAGTTACAACATGCCCGCCTGGACGGTCGACGGCATGGACGTGATCGCCGTCGAGGACGCGGCGCGCAAGGCGGTGACCGAGATCCGCGGTGGCGGTGGGCCGGTGTTCCTGGAGCTGCGCACCTACCGCTTCCGCGCGCACAGCATGTACGACCCCGACCTCTACCGCGGCAAGGAGGAGATCGAGGAGTGGAAGGCGCGCGACCCGGTCGCCACGCTGGGGGCCGCGCTGCAGGCGGCCGGCGCGCTCGATGGCGACGGGCTGGCGCGGATGGAGGCCGAGGCCGCGGACGAGGTGGAGGCGGCGGTGGGGTTCGCCGAGGCCGGCACGCCGGAGCCGGTGGAGGAGCTGGCGAGGTTCGTCACCTCGGTTCCGCCGGCGCAACCCTGATCCAGCGCGGAGGCATCATGGCCAGCGTCCTCGTCGTCTACGGCACCACCGAAGGGCAAACGCGCAAGATCGCCCACTTCGTCGGCCACGTGGCGCGCCAGCTCGGGCACGCGGCGACGGTGCTCGACGCGTCGCTCGACCCCGCCCCGGAGGGACACGACGCGGTGATCGTGGCCGCGTCGGTGCACCAGCTTCGCCACCAGTCCGCGGTGATGCACTTCGCGGCCGAGCACCGGCACCTGCTGAACACCCTCCCCACCGCGTTCTTCTCGGTGAGCCTGGCGGCCGCGCTGGACGACCCGCACCACCAGGTGGAGGCGCGCGAGGTCGCCGACGAGCTGCTGGCCGAGACGCGCTGGCAGCCGCAAATGGTGAGGCTGGTGGCGGGCGCGCTGCTGTACTCGAAGTACGACTGGATGAAGCGCATGCTGATGCAGATGATCGCGCGCCACGACGGCCGCGACACCGACACCTCGCGCGACTGGGAGTATACCGACTGGGAGCGCCTGCGCGGTGACGTCGAGCAGTTCCTGGCACTGGTCCCGGCGGCTTCCCCGTCCGACGTGGCCCCCCCGGCCGAAGCCGCGGAGCCCGCGATCGCCGAGCTGGCCAGCACCCTGGCCGCCGCGCCGGGATGACGCGGCGGGTCCGCACCGCGGCTGCTCGCCGCCGCCGCGGAAGCCGCGGGCCACCATGTCCGTTCAGAGGCCTTGACCCGAGGATGCAGAGGAGGCACCGATGTCCACGCACGCGCCCACTCCGGCGGCACCGCACGATCCCGGCGATTCCGCGCTCGACCACCGGCTGAACGACATCGGCTGGGGGCTGTTCCTGATTCTGATGGGCGCGCTCTGGCTGCTACCGGCGGGAACGCTCCCCGATGGCTCGTGGCTGATCGCCACGGGCGCGCTCCTGCTGGGGCTGAACGCCGCGCGCCGCGCCCGGGGTGTTCCCGTCCACCGCGTGGGCCTGCTGCTGGGCGTGCTGGCCCTGCTCGCCGGGGTCGCCTCGCTGGCGGACCTGACGGAGCCGGTCTTTCCCGCGCTGCTGGTGGGCGTGGGGGCGTGGATCGTCTTCCAGCCGCTGGCCCGGCGGGGCTGAGGCGAGGCGCAGATGCCATCCTCCACCGCCACCGCGGGCCGCGCCGCCACCTATCGCGAGGCGCTGCGCGAGGCCCACCGCGAGGCGCTGCTGCGCGACCCGCGCGTGTTCCTGCTCGGCGAGGACGTGGGCCGCTACGGGGGCTCGTTCGGAGTGAGCCGCGGGCTGCTGCAGGAATTCGGCGAGGAGCGCATCCGCGACACCCCGCTCTCGGAGCTGACCTTCACGGGGATGGGGATCGGCGCCGCGATCGGCGGGATGCGGCCGATCGTGGAGGTGATGACGGTGAACTTCTCGCTCCTGGCGCTGGACCAGGTGGTGAACAACGCCGCCACGCTGCTGCACATGTCGGGCGGACAGGTCGCCGTGCCGCTGGTGATCCGCATGACCACCGGAGCGGGGCGGCAGCTGGCCGCGCAGCACTCCCACTCGCTGGAAGGCTGGTACGCGCACGTCCCCGGCCTGCGCGTGCTCGCCCCGGCGACGCTGGACGACGCGCGCGGGATGCTGTGGCCGGCGCTGGAGGACCCCGACCCGGTGATCCTCTTCGAGCACGGGAGCCTGTACAACCTCTCGGGCGAGCTCCCCGATCCGCCGGCCCCGGCCGACATCACCCGCGCGGCCGTCCGCCGACCGGGGCGCGACGTGGCGCTGGTCGCGTACGGCGGCACCGTGCACAAGGCGCTCGCCGCGGCCGAAGCGCTCGCCGCGAGCGGGGTGGAGGCCGAGGTGGTGGACCTGCGCGTGCTCCGCCCGCTCGACACCGCCACCATCCTGGCCTCGGTGGCGCGGACGCGGCGGGCGGTGATCGTGGACGAGGGGTGGCGAGCCGGCTCGCTGGCGGCCGAGGTGAGCGCGCGGATCATGGAAGGCGTGTTCTGGGAGCTCGATGCCCCCGTGGCGCGCGTGTGCAGCGCCGAGGTGCCGATCCCCTACGCACGGCACCTGGAGGAGGCCGCGCTCCCGCAGCCGGAGGCGATCGTCCGCGCGGCGCTGGCGCTGCTGGGCGAGCGTCCCGCCCCCGCGGCGGCGTAGCGGAGGCCGCGATGGGCGACTTCCGCATGCCCTCGCTGGGCGCCGACATGGCCCAGGGCACGCTGCTGGAGTGGCGCGTTCGCCCCGGCGACGCCGTCCGCCGCGGCGACGTGATCGCCGTGGTCGACACCGACAAGGCGGCGATCGAGGTGGAAGTGTGGGAGAGCGGCGTGGTGGACGAGCTGGTGGTCACCGAAGGCACCCGCGTCCCCGTCGGCGCCGTGCTCGCGCGGCTGCGCCCGCCCGGTGCTTCCGCCGGCGGCACCGAGCCGCCGTCGATTCCCGGCCCATCGATCCCGGCGGCGGAGCCCACCGGGACCCCGGCCCGCGCGGCGGAGCGGCCCGCTCCCGCGCCGGCGATCGTTCCCTCACCCGTACCGCCCACGCGGGCGCGGACGCTGCCCGCCGCCATCTCCGTGTACCGTCCGGACGGGCGGGTTCGCGCATCGCCCGCCGCGCGGCGGCTGGCGGCGTCCCGCGGCATCGACCTGGCCGGGGTCCGCGGGACCGGGCCGGACGGCGCGGTCGGCGTCGCGGACGTGGAGCGAG
>DASSME010000080.1:0-3608 GCA_035689035.1 Longimicrobium sp.
GTCTCGGCGCGGCGGGGGCGGACCACCAGCGGCTGCAGGAGGCCGTTGACCCGGATCGACTCCTCGAGCTCGGCCAGCTGCTCGGGGGCGAACTCGTGGCGGGGCTGGAAGGGGTTGGGGGCGATCCGGCTGGTGGGCACCTCGCGGACACCCTCGCCGGTGGCGATGGCCTGCTCGGTCTCGGACGAGAACTCGCCCAGCAGCGCGCTCAGCCCCTTCCCCAGCCGGGGCTTTCGGCTCGACACCGGCTACTCCCCCCCGGCCGCCGCCGCGGGCGCCGGCTCGGGGTCGGCACCGGCGCCGCGCGTCCGCTTCTTGGCGATCACTTCCTTGGCCAGCGACAGGTAGCTCTTGGCGCCCACCGACAGGATGTCATACAGCACGATCGGCTTTCCGAAGCTGGGCGCCTCGGCGATACGGACGTTGCGGGGGATGGTGGTCTTGTAGACCTTGGGCCCGAAGTACTCCTTCGCCTCGTCGGCCACCTGGCGGCTCAGGTTCAGCCGGCCGTCGTACATGGTGAGAAGAACCCCCTCGATCTGCAGCGCGGGGTTCAGGTTCTTCTGCACGATGGTGACGGTGTTCAGGAGCTGCGACAGACCTTCCAGCGCGTAGAACTCGCACTGGATGGGGATCAGCACACTGTCGCTGGCCGCCAGGGTGTTCAGCGTGAGCAGCCCCAGCGACGGCGGGCAGTCGATCAGGATGAAGTCGTACTGGTCGCGCACCGCGTCGATGGCGCGGCGGAGGATGGTCTCGCGCCCGCGGCGGTTCACCAGTTCCACCTCGGCGCCCACCAGGTCACGGGTGGCAGGGACCACGTCCAGGTACGGGAAGTGAACCTTGTGCACCACCACGCCCTCGATCGGGGCCTCCTCGATCAGCACGTCGTAGATCGACTTCTCCAGCTCATCCTTGTCGATCCCCAGCCCGCTGGTGGCGTTCCCCTGCGGGTCGGTGTCGATCACCAGTGTGCGCTTTTCGGCCACGGCGAGGCACGCCCCCAGGTTGATGGCCGTGGTGGTCTTCCCTACGCCGCCCTTCTGGTTCGCGATGGCGATGATCCGCGACACGCCGTCCTCTAGCGTTGGTGGGTGGGTGAGTCCGGAGAATCTACACGGCGGGGTGCCCTGCGTCCAGCAACCGGCGGGAATGTTCCACGTGGAACATCTTACACGAGAAAACCGAACATATCCCGCAGAAACATGACCTCACCATTTCGCATATGGCTGCTGATCCGGCGTAGCCGAGGGTGGGAGTGGCGACCCCAGGAGTATTTTCGATTGTGAGCGGATTTCGACCGGGGTTTTGTAAGGGTAAGGGGTCCCGCGCGTCTTCTGAGGCAGAGGGGACCGGGCGGTTGAACCGCAGCAACAACCACACGAAGTCCGCCTTCGCGGACGACCGGCTTTGTCGCCGCCGCGGCTTCGGTGCGCGGAAGAAGCACCCCACCCTCTCTCCCAGCACTCAGCACTCAGCACTCAGCACTCAGCACTCAGCACTCAGCACTCAGCACTCCCCTCACCCTCCCGCCGCTCCGACCTCCACCGTCTCGGCCATGCGGCGCTTGCGGACCTCCATCACCAGGTTCTGCAGATCGCTGGGGCTTACGCCGGGGATGCGGCCGGCCTGCGCCAGGGTGGCTGGGCGGATGCGGTCCAGCTTCTGGCGCGCCTCGAAGCTGAGCGACGCCAGCTCGGGGTAGGGAAGGTCAGCCGGGAGCGCGAAGTCGGCCTGGCGGCGCGTGGCGTCGGCGCGCTCACGTTCGCGCTGCAGATAGCCTTCGTACTTCAACTCCATCTCCGCGCTCACCAGCGCCTCGGCCACTGCGGTCTGGTCGGCACCGTCCACCGGCACACCACCGACCGCCGCGGCCAGCGCGTCCACGGTGACTCCCGGGCGCTTGAGGATGGTGGCCAGGCGCGTGGGCTCGCGCAACGGCGCGCTTCCGGCGTCCGCCAGCAGCGGCTGCACCTGCGCGGGGGTGGCGTTGGTGCCGCGCAGCCACTCGCCCACCCGGGTCTCCAGCTCCATCCGGCGCTCCAGCACGCGGCGCTGCTCGTCGGTCAGCAGCCCGCGCGCGGCGGCGATGGGGCCCAGGCGGCGGAGCGCGTTGTCCTGACGCAGCACCAGGCGGTACTCGGCGCGGCTGGTGAACAGGCGATACGGCTCGTCCGTCCCCTTGGTCACCAGGTCGTCCACGAGAACTCCGATGAACGCCTGGTCACGCTCCAGGATCAGCGGCTCCTTCCCGAGCGCGTGGAACGCCGCGTTGCCGCCCGCCACGACTCCCTGGCCGGCGGCCTCCTCGTAGCCGGTGGTGCCGTTCACCTGGCCGGCCAGGAAGAGCCCGTCCAGCGCCTTGCACTCCAGCGTGGCCTTCAGCTGGTGCGGGGGATAGTAGTCGTACTCGATCGCGTACCCCACCTTGGTCATCCGCACGTTCTCCAGCCCTGGGATGGACCGCAGCATGCGGATCTGCACGTCCGCCGGAAGGCTGGTGGAGAGGCCGTTCACGTACAGCTCGGTCGTCTCCAGCCCCTCGGGCTCCAGGAAGACCTGGTGCCGCGCGGCGTCGGGGAACTTCACGATCTTGTCCTCGATCGACGGGCAGTAGCGCGGCCCACGCCCCGAGATCTCGCCGCCGTACAGCGCCGAATCGCCCAGGTGATCGGTGACGATGTCGCGCAGCGGCTCGCCGGTCCAGGTGATCCAGCACGGCCGCTGTGGGAGCAGGGGAGCCCGCTCCCACACCGAGAGGCGGTACTCGGGGCTCTCGCCCGGCTGCTCCTCGGTCTTGCCGAAGTCCACCGAACGCCCGTCGATGCGCGGGGGCGTCCCCGTCTTGAAGCGCGCCACCTCCAGCCCCAGCGCCTCCATCTGTTCGGCGAGGCGGACGGAGGGCGCATCGCCCGCGCGCCCCGCGGGTACCCCCGGCGCCCGCCCGACGTGGATCTTGCCGCGCAGAAAGGTGCCCGCGGTAAGGACGACGGCGCGCGCGTGGAACTCGAAGCCGCTCTCCGTGCGGACTCCGGCGACCCGGTTCCCGTCCAGGATGAACGAGCCGACCATCCCCTGGAAGAACTCGAGGTTGGCGTTCCGCTCCAGCAGCGCGCGGGCAGCGCGGGGGTAGAGACCCCGGTCGCACTGCGCGCGCGGCGCCCACACGGCGGGGCCCTTGGAGCGGTTCAGCATGCGGAACTGGATGCGCGCGCGGTCCGTCGCCAGCCCCATCACCCCACCCAGCGCGTCCACCTCGCGGACCACGGTGCCCTTCGCCACGCCGCCGATGGCGGGGTTGCAGCTCATCTGGCCGATGGCTTCCAGGTTGGCGGTGACCATGAGCGTACGTGCCCCCGCGCGCGCCGCCGCGGCCGCAGCCTCCACGCCGGCGTGCCCGCCGCCGATCACGATCACATCGAACCGAGAATCCATCGGGCTTCTTTCGCCGCGTTTCCGGGGTACTGCTGAACAGGTGCGTGAGTGCGCCAGTGCGCGAGTGCGTTTCCCAGACCCGAGGCACCGTGCGGACGGCACACAAATCGGGCGCACTATATATAACAAGGTCAGGGCCGCTCCTGTACCGGACCCCCCGACTGATGTTCCAC
>DASSME010000081.1:0-3086 GCA_035689035.1 Longimicrobium sp.
GCGGGTTCGGCGTGGGCGGAGGCCGAGGGGTGCGCACCGGCTCGTGTGCCACCCTCTCCCGGTACGGGGGAGGGTCGCGCTCTCAGGCGCGGGGAGGGGGCGCCGCGGAAGCGCACCGGCGCTTCGGCGTGCTCCGCCGGAGCGCTCATCCCCTTGCCTCGCGTGGACTTGATGAGCACGATGGCCTTGCCGGGGGAACCCCGCCGCGCGTCCGTTGTATCCGTGAGCAGCAGATTCGCCGCGGCCGAGCACCACACGGCCGCGGCTCGTTTTGAGTGGGGGAGATGCGAAGATGACCGCGCTGAACGGAGACTACATGGTGCGCGCGACGGCGCTGGACGGCCGCGTCCGCGCCTTCGTGCTGCACGGCACGGGGCTCACCGCCGAGCTGCAGCGCCGCCACGGCACCTGGCCGGCCGTGACCGCCGCGCTGGGGCGCACGGCCATGGGCGCGCTGCTGCTGGCCGCCGCCAGCCTGAAGGAAGAAGACCAGTCGCTTTCGGTGGAGATCAAGGGCGGCGGCCCCGCCGGGCGCCTGCTGGCGACCGCCAACGGGCGCGGGCAGGTGCGCGGGCTGGCCGCCAACCCCCGCGCGCACGCCGAAAGCGTGGAGGGGAAGCTGAACGTGGCCGGCGTGGTGGGCACCAGCGGCTACCTCTCGGTCACCAAGAACCTGGGGATGCGCGAAAGCTACAACGGCCTGGTGGAGCTGCAGTCCGGCGAGATCGGGTACGACCTGTCGTACTACATGGCCAAGAGCGAGCAGATCAACGGCGGCGTGGCGGTCGGCGTGTTCGTGCAGCCCGACGGCAGCGTGGACGCGGCGGCCGGGTACCTGGTGCAGCTCCTCCCCGGCCTGGACGACGACGAGATCGCCGAGATCGAGCAGCGCCTCTCCCAGCTTCCGCACCCCACCCGGCTGGTGCAGCAGGGAGTCACGCCCGAGGGCGTGCTGGACCACGTGTTCCCCGAAGGCTACGAGCTGCTGGACCGCTACCCGGTGGAATTCCACTGCCCCTGCTCGCGTGAGCGCTTCGAATCGGCGATCGTGAGCCTGGGCGGGGACGAGATCCAGCGCATCATCGACGAGGAAGAGAACGAGTACACCGAGGTGGTGTGCCACTTCTGCAACCAGGCGTACCACTTCGCCCCCGCCGACATGGCCGGGATCCTCGCCGCCGCCCGCTGACGGCTGCCCGACCACACGGACAGAGGCCGGCCCCTCCGCGCGAGGTGCCGGCCTCTTCTTCTGGTGGCCGTGTCGTGCTCCGCCCCCCGCCTCCGAACCTCGAAGCGGCGTCAGCTCGCCGACAGCGCGGCCTTGATCTCGTCGAAGGGCGGGAGGAGGCCGGGGTTGGGCTCGTGCCACGCGTAGCGGACGGTGCCGTCCTGCCCGACCACGAAGGCGGCGCGGTCGCTGGCGTTCAGCAGGCCGGGGCCCAGCGGGCTCTTGCGCAGCACGCCGAACGCGGTGCTGGCCTCGCGGTTGAAGTCGGACAGGAAGGTGTACGGCGCGCCCAGCTCGTCGCGGAACTTGTTCAGCACGAACGGGCTGTCCACGCTGATCGCGGCCACGTTGGCGCCCAGGCCGGTGTACGCCCCGAAGTCGTCGCGCACGTTGCACATCTCGGCCGTGCAGGTGCTGGTGAACGCCAGCGGAAAGAACAGCAGCACGGCCGGCCCGTCCTTCCACAGCGTGCTGAGCGGAACCTGCTGGTTCTCGTGGCTCGGCAGCGTCACGTCGGGCGCCTTCTCCCCCGCATTCAGCCCCATCCCGTCCTCCTGTGAAAGGTTCGTGAGACGCCGGCGCCGGTCCCCGGCGTCGAGGTGTTCGAATCGTACCTCGCGGCGGCCATCGCCCACGCGGATGAATCCGCGGCTCCGCGGCTGCAACGGCCCGAAGTCCGGCTGCGCGGACCTTCACGCGAGCCCTTTCCCGCGCAACGAGCACGCGTGCGGTGACAGACCACCCACGAAGCCCGTTCCGCGCACGTTCATCACGCCCGCACGAGCGCCGGTAGTCCGCGCAGGCGGGACTTCGTGTGGTCGTTGCAGCGATTTCGGTCGCCCCGTGCCGCCCTGGCACTACGAGCGCGAGCCGGGAGATCAACCCTGCTGCTCGCCGCCCCCGTCCGTGCCCTCCGCCGCGCGCACCTTCAGTGCGCGGATCGCCCCGAGCACCACGTCGCGCTCCTCGGCCTCGCGGCCGGCGGGGCAGAAGTAGGTGGCGAACACCAGGGTGCCGGGCGCGGTGGCCACGCCCACCAGCCAGAACAGCTTCTCGCCGTCGTCCTCGTCCTCGGTCAGGAACTCGCAGAGCGCCATCTCGGCGCCCTCCAGCGGCACGTCCTCCACCTCGTCGTCCTCGAGCTCCACCCCGCGCTCCTGCAGGAACGCGTACAGCTCCTCGGCGGGGTCCGAGAACTCGTCGGTCTCGAACGAGATCAGGTGCAGCGTGCCCGCGCCGTCCTCGCGCCACACCTCCATCCCGTCACCGTCCTCGTCCGCCGCGGCCTGCCAGCCGGGCGGCAGCGGCAGCTCGAAGCGCCCTTCGGGGTCACGCGCCGTTTCGCTCATCCACACCTCCCCACATTGATCGGAACCAGGGCCGCACAGTATGCCGCACATTGCACGCGGCGGCAAGGAGCACCGGCTGCGCCGTCGTCGTCCTCTCCAGGGGACGCTTCTCCCGTCTGGGGCCCCCGCGGGAGCACCCGCGCGGACGCCGCCGGAGCCGTGCGAAAGCTGTCACGGAATTGCGGTCTCGAACGTTACAGATTCGAACGGGTGTTCGGCACACAAGATGCTCAGATTGCCCGTGACGCTCCGGATGGAGCGCCGTTCAGACCCCCCCACGCGGAGGCGGCTTATTCGCACCTTGGGTGTCAGCCTGGTGGCCGTCGCAGCCATTGTGGCCAGCCTTACTCTCGCCCGCCAGCGCCAGGACATCCCGGTGCGCGACAAGGGTAAGCGTTCGGAACACTCTCCGGCTGCCGTGGACCTGGACCTGGAGCAGCTCCGCGCAGCGGGGTTCTGATCCAAACAACCCGGTCCACGCAGAGAGTGACGTAGCAGACGAGGCGCGG
>DASSME010000082.1:0-13584 GCA_035689035.1 Longimicrobium sp.
GAGTGCTGAGTGCTGAGTGCTGAGTGCTGAGTGCTGAGTGCTGAGTGCTGAGTGCTGAGTGCTGAGTGCTGAGTGCGAGACGGCGATCGAGAGTTGCAGCACCTGGCACCGCGGTTCAATCCACAAAGAGGAGCAACGGAAGGATGAAGACGATGCGATGGCTGGCGGCCCTGGTGGCGCTGGCGCTCGCCCTGCCCTGCGCGCTGGGCGCGCAGGACCGCCGCGGCGACGACGGCCGCACGGGGGGCGGATACATGGGGATCCTGTTCTCGTGGAACGACGATGACGACGTGGCGATCGTCCGCGACGTGGTTCCCGAGTCGCCGGCCGACCGCGCCGGCAT
Source organism: Longimicrobium sp. (assembly GCA_035689035.1). Lineage (GTDB taxonomy): Bacteria > Gemmatimonadota > Gemmatimonadetes > Longimicrobiales > Longimicrobiaceae > Longimicrobium. The sequence goes on from DASSME010000082.1 coordinate 344, forward strand.
CCGCCGTGGCGACCAGGTGGTGCGCCTGAACGGCCGCGCGCCCACCGAGGACGCGGTCGACGACCTGCGCGACGACCTGAAGCCCGGCGACAGCGTGCGGCTCACCATCCGCCGCGACGGGCGCGACGAGCAGAAGACCGTCGTGGCCGCCCGCCGCCCCGAGCGGATCGCCGGGGTGATCCCGCGCGAAGGTCCCGGCGGCGTCTTCACCGTCCCCCCCGGCGACGGGCGGATCGTGATCCGGCTGGACACGATCGAGGCGCACGTCGACTCGATCCGCCGGAGGATGGACTCGCTGCGCGTGCACCTGCGCCGGCAGCACGGCGACAGCCTGGTGATCCGCATCGACACCATCACCCGCATCATGCGCGACAGCCTGGTGCGCGTGCTGCCGCGGGTGCAGCAGCGGCTGGGCGAGGAGCTCCCCTTCCTGTTCGAGTTCGGGATGCGCTCCATGGCGGGCGCCGAGTTCACCGAGATGAACCCCGGTCTGGGCAAGTACTTCCACACCGCCGAGGGGCTGCTGGTGCTGCAGGTGGCGCCGGGTACGCCTTCGGCGCGCGCCGGGCTGCAGCCGGGCGACGTGGTGGTGGAGGCCGGCGGGCGGCGGGTGGCGCGGGTGCCCGACCTGCGCAACGCCTTCACCCGCGCCGATGGCCAGGAGCTGCCGCTCACCGTGCTGCGCGAGGGCCGGCGCCAGCAGGTGCGGGTGCGCTGGGAACGCGCGCGTGACTTCCGCTTCCGCATCGACACCCCGGGGCGCGAACGCATCCGCGTGGAGCGGCTGGAGCACGCGCGGACGAGTCCTTGATACCAGATCCGGGTGTGCGTGGCGCTTCGAAGGTTCGGGGCCGATCGATTACGGCACGTCGTTTCGATTTTCCCGGTCGCCCCGGAGGCCCGAATGGACCTTTCCCGGCGACCCTGCGGCGCCGGGGCTGGCCCGGCAGCTCGCGCTTTCCCCCGCCGTGAACCTCCGCCAGCTCGCCAGCGAGGGCGATGCCGGGAGCCCCGCGCGCCTGGCACACCGGGTGCGGTCGAACGTCGGAAGGCCACGCCGCGGCGTGGCCTTCTCGTTTGTGCCCGTCGGGTTGAACGGGTCCGCCCCTGCTCAGGCGGTGCACCCCTCCGGCACGCGCACGAAGGTGTCGAACAGCTCGTCCAGCGTCTCGGCCGGCTCGCCGCAGAGGCCCTCGTGCACGGGGGAGCTCTGGATCACGTCGCTGCGGGGGCTGGTGAGCCAGTGGAAGCGCTCGCTGGTTGGGATCAGCGCCAGCGGGCCCGCCGCCGGGTCGCCGTCGCAGACCGCGCGCACGGCGTCCAGGTAGCGCGCGAGGAGGTCCACGTCGAGACCGGGCGCCAGCGCGCGCAGCACGCGCGGGTCGCTCAGCATCCGTGCGCGCAGGAAGCCGGCGGTGCGCGCGTGCACCACCACGCCCACGTTCACGAAGGTGCCCAGCCAGGTGTGCGGCACGATGCGGATGACGGCGAAGTTGTAGGCGGTCTTCACGTTCGCGCTCATCGGCGGGCGTGGGTGCGGCGCGGCGGCTCGGCCAGCGCGGCGTCACGGGCGCGCACCGCCTCGGCGGCGAAGGCGCGCGGCGCTTCGAGACGGGTGCGGAACCAGCTCCGGTAGCGCTCGCGCGCCTCGCCGGCGGACGAGAACTCGGCGCCCCCCACGAAGTCCATCAACAGCGTTTCGGGGACGCGCTCCAGCGCCGCGGCCACCACGTCGTCCGTCAGCGCGGCGGAGAGGCGCTCGTCCGCGTCCTCCAGCCGGGTCGCGCGGCGGAGGAGGACGTGCTGCTTCGTCAACGCGAACGGCGTCTTCGTCCGCGCCTCGTCCACCGTCTTCCAGTCGTAGTGCGCGTACAGTGCGGCGCCGTGGTCGATCAGCCACGGCTGCCGGTTCCACAGCAGCAGGTTGGGGTTGCGGTGCGTGCGGTCCGGATTGGTCACCAGCGCGTCGAACCACACCAGGTCCGAAGCGAAGGCGTCGTCGATCAGGTCGCCCGCCGCGTAGCCGTCATAGTTGAAGGCGCCGTCCAGGTAGCGCAGGCCGACGTTGACGCCGTGGCTCTTCTGCAGCAGCTCCTGGATCTCGGGGTCGGGCTCGCTGCGCCCGAACTCGGCCGGCACGTCGATCAGCGCCAGCTCGGGGACGGGAAGGCCGATCTCGCCGGCGAGCAGCCCCACGACCAGCTCCGCGACCAGCACCTTCGCACCCTGGCCGGCGCCGCGGAACTTCACCACGAACCGCCCGCCGTCTTCCGTGTCCACGATCGCCGGCAGCGAGCCGCCCTCGCGCAGCGGCTGCAGGTAGCGCATCGCCGTATGAGTGGTCAGGTGTTGCACGATACGCTCGGTGCGTGGGTACGATCCCGCGGGTCCGCCGGGGTGCAGGACGGATGAATCCGCTGCTCCGCTGCAACGACTACACGAAGTCCGCCTTCGCGACGCCTTCGCGGACTACATCCACCGTCCCGGCCGAGGCGGCGGCGCGCGGCACCTTCGTGGTTGTCTCCGCGTGCGGAAGGTACAGCGGCGCGCGGGATCGCGGGAGACGCGCCGCTCTGGCGCCGCGGTGGGAGAGGATGGAGTTTGCACGCGGAACGTGTCGCACCCGCACGCCTGACTTCGTCTCCCATCCCGCCGATCCGGAGAACCCCGATGCGCCACCTGTCGCGCCGAATCGCGCCGCTGCTCCTGCTGCCGCTCGCCGCGTGCGCCGTGCACGTGCAGACCCCCGCCACCGAGCGCGCCTCGGCGAACGCGCCGGTCACGCAGGCGCAGTCGTTCATGGCTGCGTACGCCGCCGACCTGGGCGCCGGCCGCCGCGACGCCATCATCGCGCGCTACGATCCGCGTGGCGCGTACCTGGTCGGGCATGGGCGCAAGCGGCTGATGCCGGTGGATTCGATCGCGGCGATCTACCACGGCACCGGCTGGCAGCCGCCCGCGAGCTTCGCCTGGCGCGACCTGTCGTACGAGGTGGCGGGCCCCGACGCGGTGGTGGTGACCGGCCTCTTCGACTGGAGCCCCGGCGCCGGGCGGACGATGACGTTCTCGTACACCGCCCTGCTCCTCCGCCGCGACGGCCGCTGGTTCATCCGCGTGGAAGACGAGTCCGGCGCGCCGCAGCGCCCGTGATCCGTCCCCTCCTCATCTGACACGAACGTAAGACGCGCCGCTCTGCTGACATGGACCGCCGATGATGTGGCAAGGATCGCTCGGGAGATGACAGGCATGCGCCTGCGCGTTCGTCATCCCTCGGGCGATCCGACGCTGCCAGGGCGGGAGTCCTCCAGCGGCAACCGGTATCCTTCCACCCGCTCGGCGCCCGCGGGGTGAAAGTCGGCCTCGGGGGCACGCACGAAGCCCATCCGGCGGTACATGCCCATCGCAACCTGCATCGATCTGGAGGTGTGCAGGCCCAGCTCGGTGGCGCCCATCTCACGCGCGCGGCGGATGCACTCGTCCACCAGCGCGCGGCCCACGCCCAGGCCGCGCGCGTCGGGGCTCACCGCCAGGAGCCGCAGCTCGGGAGCGCGCGCGGCGCCCGCCAGCTCGCCGTACGCCTGCACCTGCGGCGGAAACAGCATCACGCTCCCCACGACCCGGCCGGCGTGCTCCGCCACGATGCGGTCGATCGCCCCGCCGCTCTCCAGTGCCGCCCGCACGGCGCCGTCCAGCCCCGCCCACGCGGCTGGCTCCATCACCCGCGCGTACTCGGCGTAGGCCGCCAGCGTCACCTTGCGAACGGCCTCGCGGTCCGCGTCGCGCGCGTCGCGGATCACCAGGCCATCGGCAGTCGCAGGCATCAGCCGAGCCGATCGCGGCCGTGCGGCTCGCTCCAGTCCACGAGCGGACCCTTGGGCACGATGCGCGTGGGGTTGATCTGGTCGTGCGTCATGTAGTAGTGGCGCTTGATATGGTCGAAGTTCACCGTCTCGCCGAAACCGGGGCGCTGATACAGGTCGCGCGCGTAGCCCCACAGCGCGGGATAGTCCACCAGCCGCCGCAGGTTGCACTTGAAGTGCCCAACGTACACCGCGTCGAAGCGCACCAGCGTGGTGAACAGCCGGATGTCCGCCTCGGTCAGCCGGCCGCCCACCAGGTAGCGCTGGCGCGACAGCCGCGCCTCGAGCTCATCCAGCCGCGTGAACAGCGTTTCCACCGCGCGCTCGTACGCCTCCTGCCGTGCGGCGAACCCGGCGCGGTACACGCCGTTGTTCACGTCGCGGTAGATGACCTCGTTGATCGCGTCGATCTCGGCGCGCAGGTGTTCGGGATAGAGATCGGGCGCGCCCGGCTTGTGGAAGGCGGTGAACTGCGTCTCGAAGTCGAGCGTGATGTCGGGGTAGTTGTTGGTCACCAGCCGCTGCGTCACGCGGTCCCAGATGCAGGGCACGGTGTAGCGGCCGGTGTACTCCGGATCGGTGCGCAGGTACGCCTCGGAAAGGTACTGGAAGCCGCACACGCCGTCGGGCCCATGACCCTCCCCCTCGCGGAACGCCCACCCCTGCTCGTCGCGGATCGGGTCCACCACACCCATCGTGATCACGTCCTCGAGCCCCAGCAGCTTGCGCACGATGATGGCGCGGTGCGCCCACGGGCACGCCAGCGATACGAACAGGTGGTATCGCCCCGCCTCCGCCGGAAAACCCGAGGACCCGTCCGCCGTGATGCGGCCGCCGATCGAGTACCGCTGCCGCACGAACGATCCGTCGGTGCCCGTCTCGGCGGGGAACTGCGCATGGGCGCTCATGCCGTTGCTCCACGATTGTGCGGGTTTCGCCGTCCACCTGCGGCGGTGCTTGCCAAATGAGAGCCGCTTGCTGTCACATCAACGTGCAGGTAGGGCTTCTTGTCAGATGATGCCTGTTCCACCGTTCCCCTGTTCTTCGTGAGGTGAGGCCACGTAGGGCCGGGTCCCTGCCACGGAGCGTGCGCTGGAACGGGTGCACGGGTCGTGGCGGTTGCCACATCAGCGGCTTCTCTCGTCGGATGAATGCACGTTCGATGCTTCATGTCAAATGAAAGAGCCTTTCTTGCCATTCAGCCGGTGGCCGGGGTGAATCGCGCGCGCCAGGCGGCGAACTCCGACGGGCGAAGGCCGTAGCGGTGCAGCACGCCGTCGTGCAGCCCCAGCAGCAGCTCCAGCGCGCGCTCGGCGAACGCCGCGGCGTCGCCTGCGGGGATCGCGTGCGCCTCGGCCCAGTGGCGCAGCCGCTCCATGCGCGGTGGCTCACCGCCCAGCACGGTGCCGCGAACCACCTCCGTCAGCTCGCCGCGGTAGCGCAGCCGCAGCACGTCGGGCTCGCCCAGCGCCTCACGCACCACGCGGTACTGCGCGCACGAACGCTCGTACGCCCACACGAACACGTCGCGCAGCAGCTCCACGCGTGTCAGCTCGTACACACCGATCGTCGCATCCACGTACGCCGTCTGGGGCACGTCCACGAAGGAGAGGGGGCACAGGTTGTCGCGGATGAAGGGGAGGTTGGCGCCCAGCCGCGAGGTGCGCTTGTTCACGTCCACGAACGGCTGCAGGTAGGGCAGGTGCACCATGGTGAAGAACGCCTGCTCGAATGGGTCGGGGATGGCCGCCGCCTTGTCGAGCATCAGCCGGAACCACTCTTCCACCTGCTGCGGGATCGCCGGCGGATGATAGGTGGTGCCCGAGATCTCCACGATCCGCGTGCGCAGCCGCCCCTCGTCGTGCGCGTCTCGGAGCAGGTTCTCGGAAAGCGCCGCGTGCAGGTTGGTGAAGGTGTACAGGTTGAAGCCGATCTCCCCCGCCTGGTCCACCAGCAGCTCGATGGCCGCCTTGTGGTTCAGGATCATCTGCGTGTCGGTCGCGTCCTTTCCCTCGGCGCGCTGGCCGAACTCCAGCAGGTTCAGGGTGTCGAGCCGGCTGTAGGTGTTCCCCTCCAGCCGGCTCGAGGCCCACGACAGGTCGATGAGCAGGCGGCTGAAGATCTCGCGCGCGTAGGTGCCCGCCGGCCGCTCGGCGTCGGGCGTGCGGCCCAGCTGGTGCAGCCGCTCGCGCAGCTCCCGGGGCAGGTACCAGGTCTTTCCCGGGCGGTACTTTTCCAGGAACGCCGGCCTGTACCCCACCGGCCGGCGCTCGGAAAGCGGCCGCCGGACCAGCGCGCGCACCTGTGCCCCCTCGCGCGTCATCGGGATGTAGCCCGGCTCGGGTGGCGGCGCCTCGGGGATGAACGCCGGTCCGGGGACGTAGACCCGGCGCCGTCCATCTCCTTCCGGGCGCACGCGGCCTTCGGCAGCCAGGTGCTGCAGGCGCCGGAGCAGCGTGCGCCAGGGGAGCGCATAGCCGCGGGCCGCCGCGAACTCCACTCCGAGAGCAGGCCGCGAGATCCCGTCCGGTTTCGCTGCCACCATCGCCTCGATCGCGTCGAGCTCCACGACCGCGGTCTTTGGAACACCCCTGGGCATCGGATCACCGGTTCGTTGAGGTTCGCTCGCCGCTCGCGTGACGGTCACCGCCACCCGATCGTGTCATATCAGCAACTCTAAGAGTCAGATGAGCGTAGCCATGGCTCATCCTGTCAAATGAAGCAATGGAGCTCGGTCCATCTCTTCAGGGCGCGGTGTATTCGCGCGAGGGATGGACAGCCCCGCGCCCCTGTTTTTCCCAGCCGCTTCTTGTCACCGTGGGGAGCCTGCCTGACAAGTAAGAACATCGTTTCCAGCTGCTGTCAAATAATAGATTTGATTAGGCCCGAGATGCGCTCCAGCCCACGTGTATGAGGCGTATTCTGCGCGGACCACCGGCCATTCCGGACGCTGGTCTACTCCCGGTCCCACGGCTGCGTCACTCCCTTGTCCTTGCCACATCAGGGCCGCTTGTTGTCAGATGATTCGATGCATAGCTGTGGTTGTCAGATAAGCACCCCGGGGATCGGCCTCGAGGTCTCGCAGCGAAGGTCGCTCGCCACATAAACCTCGTTTGTTGTCGGATCAGGTGGCAGATTCAAGCATGCTGTCGAATCATGCCGGTGGTCTTGTGTATGGGTGCGCGGAGGCGTCAGCCCCTTGCCCGATTTTGTATGTTGCTGATGCCGCCGGGCGCCGCGGCGGGAAGAGGCTCATCTCACGAGGGGAGCGGAATCTTGATCACGGCTGATTTGCTGAAGCAGGTGCCGCTCTTCGCCGCCACGCCGGACGAGGAGCGGGCCCAGATCGCCGGCCGCGCGGCCGACCTGCACCTGCGCGCGGGTGAGTGGCTGCTGCAAGAGGGCGAGCTGCCCGCCTTCTTCGTGCTGCTCGAGGGGCGGATGGAGGTGCTGAAACGGTTGGGCGAGCAGGACCAGCGCCTCACCTTCTACGAGCCCGGCGAATACTTCGGCGAGGTGCCGCTGCTGTTGGGGTCGCCGGCCATCGCCAGCCTGCGCGCCGACCAGCCCGCGCGCGTCCTGCGGCTGGAGCCCGACGACTTCAGGGAGATGGTGTCGGCCTGCCCGGTGTTCGCCGAGGAAGTGGTGCGCACCATGACCCGGCGCGTGCAGAGCCTGCAGCGTCTGTCGGTGGAGGCGCCGCTCACGCCGGTGACCGTGGTGGGGAGCCGCTGGGACCTGGCCTGCCACGACGTGCGCGACTTCCTGTCACGCAACCACGTCCCCTACCGCTGGCTGGATCCGTTCGACGGCGCCGCGGACGACACCCGCGCCGCGCTGCAGCCGGGCGAAGCGTATCCGCTGGTGATCGCCGCCGATGGCCGCCGGGCTTCGGCGCCGTCGCTGCGCGCGCTGGCCGAGCACGTCGGGCTGCAGACGCAGCCGCGCGCGGGTCGAGCGGACGACCCGTACGACGTGCTGATCGTGGGCGGCGGGCCGGCGGGGATGGCGGCGGCGGTGTACGGCGCGTCGGAGGGGCTGTGCACCGCGCTGGTGGAGCGCGTGGCCGTTGGCGGGCAGGCGGGCACCTCGTCGCGCATCGAGAACTACCTGGGGTTCCCCGCGGGGCTTTCGGGCGGCGAGCTGAGCGCGCGGGCGTGGCAGCAGGCCCGGCGCTTCGGCGCCGAGATGGTGGTGGCGCGCGGCGTCACCGGCCTGGGCGTGGAGAACGGGCTGCGCTGGGTGTCGCTGGACGGCGGCGAGCGCATCCACAGCCACGCGGTGGTGCTGGCGTGCGGCGTGGTGTGGCGCCGGCTCGACGCGCCGGGGGTGGATGGGCTGGTGGGCCGCGGCGTCTATTACGGCGCCGCGCGCACCGAGGCGCTGGGCACGCGCGGCAAGCGGGTGTTCCTGGTGGGCGGCGGCAACTCGGCCGGGCAGGCGGCCATGCTCTTTTCCGGCTACGCCAGCCAGGTCACGCTGCTGGTGCGCGGCGCCTCGCTGGAGGCGAGCATGTCGCAGTACCTGATCGACCAGCTGGCCACCAAGGCGAACGTGCGGGTGGAAACGGGGAACGAGGTCGTCGAGGTCGAGGGCGACGGGCACCTGCAGGCGATCGTGGTGGCCGACCGGGCGACGGGCGCGCGCGAGCGCCGCGAGGCCGACGCACTGTTCGCCTTCATCGGCGCGAACGCCGAGACGGGGTGGCTCCCCCCGGCGCTGGTGCGCGACGAGCTGGGCTACGTGTGCACCGGCCGCGACGTGATGGACCTGTTGGCCGCGCGACAGGCCGAGTGGCCGCTGTCGCGCGACCCCTACCTGCTGGAGACCAGCATCCCCGGTGTGTTCGCCGCGGGCGACGTGCGCCACGGCTCCATCAAGCGCGTGGCCAGCGGCGTGGGCGAGGGGAGCATGGCCATCGCCTTCGTGCACCAGTACCTGGCCCAGGCCGGGTGACGCGGGAACGCGCCCCGCGGTTCCCGCTGCCCCGGGCGCAGGTGGCAGGGAAGCGGCCTTCCTGTCACATCGCCGCGTCCTCTTGTCGAATCAACCTTCGATTGCGCTTTCCTGTCACATCACGGCTCGTTCCTTGTCGGATCAGGCGCGATCCCCCGCGTTCCTGTCACGTTGCGGGCTCGTCTTTCGAATCAGCCGTAGTCCCTTCCTCTCCTTCCGCATCACGCGTCTCCTGTCGGAATCAGCCGATTTCCCAACTTCCCGTCATCCCACAACGTCCTGTCCGGCAGATCATCCACAGTCCCGGCTTTCCTGTCGGATGATGCCGCCTTTCCGGCCGGATCAGCGATCGCTCGGCCGTTCCTGTCAAATCGACGCTCTTTGCTGTCAAATGATCGGCTGCCTTGCGGTTCCTGTCAAATGAACCTGCGGGCCGCCATCGCACACGGCGCGGTTCGTTCGTCCCTGCTGATCCCCCGAAAACTGATCGCCCCCTTCTCGCGAACCTCGGAGAAGGGGCGATCGGCTACGGATCGGGACTGGTGTCAGAACGAGGTGCGGATCGCCAGGGTCAGGGTGCGGCCGGCGCGGATGGTGACGTTGTCGGGCTCGCCGAGCTGGCTGCCGAGCAGGTTGGCGCCGGTGGCGGTGATGCGCACCCCGCGCCCCACCTCGCGCGAGAGGGTGGCGCGCAGGTCGGTGGAGCCGTGGTAGGTGCGCCAGAAGTCGCGCAGCCCGGCGCCGTACAGCAGCTCCTGCCGGGTTTCGCGGCTGGTGAACGCCTCGGCCTGCGCCAGCCGGTCGTAGCCGATCCAGTCCCAGGCCCGGCTGGCGGTGAGTGCGCCGTACCATCCGCCCGCGTCCCAGCGCGTGGTGAGGCCGAAGGTGCCGGCGGGCACGCCCAGCACCCGGTCGCCGGGCCGCAGCTCGCCGGCGTAGTCCTGCGCGGTGTGGCGCACCCGGCTGTCCACCAGCGACAGCGCGCCGGTGAGCGAGAGCGGGCCCTGGCGCAGCGATCCCTCCATCTCCCACCCGCGGTTGGTGATCTCGCCCACGTTCTGGAGCTGGTAGTGCGCGCGGCGGTACGGTTCTCCCTCGTGCCCCAGGGTGTCCAGGCGCAGCACCACGTTCTGCACCAGCCCGGTGGCGCGCTGGTCGAAGCGGGTGACCTGCAGCGAAAAGGTACGGTGCAGGTAGACCTCCACCCCCAGCTCGGTGCCGGCCTGCGCTTCGGGCTGCAGGGTGGCGGCGAAGCCGCGGTGGTGTTCGCCGGCGTACAGGTTGTCACGCGCCGGCACCGCCGCGGGGCGGATGCCCCGGCCGTACGCGCCGCGCACCTTCACCTCGGCGGCGCCGACACTCTGCACCCACGCCGCGCCCAGCATCGGCAGCACCGACAGCTCGCCGCCGTACAGCGCGGTGTTGCGCTCCAGCCGGAGCCCGCCGGTCACGAACGCGCTGTTGTGCCAGCTGGCGGCCGCCTGCCCCAGGATCCCCGTGTCGTTGCGCCAGGTGGACACCTGGGTGAGCACCTCTTCGGGCCATGGGCCGCCGCCGCCCGGCCGCCCTTCGCCGCCCTCCGGCATGCGCACGGCGCGGTCGGTGTAGATCTCGTGCAGCACCGCGTGCTCCACCGCGAAGGTCACGTCGGCGGTGAGCGGCGCGCCGGCGCCCAGGCGGGTGGTGGCGCTGGCCCGCAGGGTGCCGCGGTCGGCGCCGCCGCGGCTGCGCTGCAGCGGGTCGGCGAGCGCCGAGGGGAAGGGCTCGGTGGTGTCGGCCAGGTGGTTCAGCCGGTAGCCGTCGAGCCCCGCCAGCATGGTGAACGTCCACCGGCCGCCCGGGGCCAGCCGCAGCGTGGCGCCGCCGGTGTACTCGCGCAGCGACTGGTCGGCGCTGTCCGCGGGGGGCGGGCTCCACTGCGGCCGCTGCTGCGTGGTGTCGGCGGGAGGCGGCGGGGTTTGCGCGAAGCCGGCCAGCAGCGGGTTGCTCCCCGCGCCGGCGCTCTGGTCGTAGTAGCGCAGCGTGGTGGTGAGGATCGAGCGGGCCCCCACCAGCCGCCCCGCCGCCAGTGCGCTGAGCTGCCGCGTCTGCGAGCCGCGGTACACCCCGCCGGTGCCGCCGTAGCCCAGCGCCAGCCCCAGCGAGCGCAGGTTGTTCCCCGCGCGCAGCACCAGGTGCTGGCGGTGGGTGGGCACCGCGGTGGCGCTGAAGTCGCTGGCGGCCACGCCGCCCTCGCTGCGCAGCTCCAGCCGCGGCGTGCCGCGGTTGGACCCCTCGTGGCGGGTGACGATGTTGACCACGCCGCTGATGGCGTCGGAGCCGTACAGCGCCGCCCCCTGCGGCCCCCGGATCACCTCCACCCGCTCCACGAACTCGGGGTCGATCTGGCTCAGCGCCAGCGGGTTGGCCGTCTCCACTCCGTCCAGGTACACCTTGGGATAGGTGGCGCCGAACGAGCTCGCGCCGCGCACGCTGCCGTACTGGCTGAGCAGGCTGGACGGCGAGCGCTGCCAGATCCACACGCCCGGCACCGTCCCGTTCATCACCTCGGCCATCGACACCACGGAGCGGTCGGCCAGGTCTTCGCCCTCCACCACGCCCAGCCCGATGGTGAGCGGGCGCCGCGCCGCGCCGGCCGGGCTGCCGGTGGCGACGATCCGCTCCAGCACGCTCTCGCGCGCGGTCACGCTCCCGGCCGGCGCGGGGGACGACGGAGGCGCCGGTGCCAGCACCACCTGCCCGCCGATCGCCACCGGCTGCGCGCCCGCGCCGCCGACGAGCGCGGCCAGCGCGTCGCCCAGCGGCTTGCGGGTGATGGCCACGCACACGCGGCGGTCCAGCGGCAGCAGCTCGGCGCTGTAGGAGAGCCGCACCTTCGCGGCGGCCGACAGCCGGTCGAGCGCGTCACGCAAAGACAGCTCGCCGGTGCGCAGGGTGACCGCCTGGTCCAGCGGCGCCTGCCACGCGTGGGCCGCGGGCTGGTCCGCCCGCACGCAGGGGGCCTGTGCCCGCGCGGCGCCCGCAGGGAAGGAGGCGAGCAGGGCGGCGGCCGGAACGCCGAACGCCCGGAGGCGCGAACGCGTCCGGGCATCTGGGACGATCGGGGCGCCGCGCCGCCTCACGGCGCGCGCCTGGGGACCACGGTGGCGCTCGCGCCGCCGCCGCGCAGCTCGCCGCCCAGCGCCGCGGCCACGATCTGCATCGCCTGCTCGGCGGTCTGGCCGGTGAAGTCGGCGGTCAGGTGGCGGCCGGCGAGCGACGGGTCCACCCGCAGCGTCACGCCGTACCAGCGCCGCAGCCCGGCGGCCACCTCGGCCACGGTGGCGTCGCGGAACACCAGGCGGCCGCTGGCCCACGCCACGTCGGCGTGCGTCACGATGCCGCGCTGCACCATCACCCGGCGGTTCATCACCCGCCCGCGGTCGCCCGCCCGCAGCGTGTCCTGCAGCTGCGCGCCCGGCACCCCCAGCGCCACCACGCCTTCGCGCACCGCGACCGCCGTCCCCGCCGCCGAATCGGTGCTGATGTTGAACTCGGTGCCCACGTCGGTGATCACCGCGTCGCCGGTGGAGACGGTGAAGGGGCGCTCCGCGTGGTGCCGCACCTGGAAGTACGCCTCGCCGTCCAGCTTGACGGTGCGGCCGGCACGGCCGATCACCTCCACGCGGCTGGCGGGGCCGAGCACCACCACCGTCCCGTCGGCCAGCCGCATGCTGCGCGTGGTGCCCACCGGGGTGGCGTACCGCGCCGTCACGGCCGACCCGTTCCGCGACGAGATCGCGCGCCACACCAGCGCGCCCGCCACCACCACCAGCACCGCCGCCGCCGCGCGCAGCAGGCCGGGCCCGGCCCACCAAGCGGTCCGCCGCGCGGCCAGCCCGCGCATCGGCGCCGCGGGGGCGCGGGCGGCGCCGCCCGGCTCCACCGTAAGCACCGGCCGATCGCGGCGGGCCATCACCCTGGCGAGCGCCGCCTCCACGTCCACGTCGGCGCGCGCGTCGGCGGCCAGCGGCCGCAGGGCTGCGTCGAGCGCGCTCACCAGCTCGGCGCGGCCGGGGTGGCGGGCCATCTCCCCGCGCAGCTCGTCGGCCTCGGCCGGGGTGGTTTCGCCCGCCAGCAGCCGCGCCACCTGCTGCCAGGCGGCGTCGTCGGGCTCTGCGTCGGGGCGGCGGTCGGACTCGTTCATGACCTGTTCAACACGCAAGACACGCGGCACCCTATCTGATGGCGTGCGCCGTGCCGTAGTTTGTGCGGGCGATGGCTCTCGAGCGTACCCATCAAAGCCCGTCCGGCAAACTACAAGGCTGATGGAAGAACCGGAACTCCACGCGCGGCTCCGCAGCGGCGACGACGAAGCCTTCGCGGCGGTGTTCCGGGAGCATTACGCCTCGCTGGTGGCCAGCGCCGAGCGGCTGGTGGGCGACC
>DASSME010000083.1:0-3404 GCA_035689035.1 Longimicrobium sp.
GGTGATGCAGGCCACGCCCGCCACCTGGCGGATGCTGGTGAGCGCGGGGTGGGAGGGCGCGCCGGAGATGCGGGCGCTCTGCGGCGGCGAGGCGCTCCCGGCGGAGCTCGCGTCGGCGCTGCGGAGCCGCGTCGGCGCGCTCTGGAACGTGTACGGGCCCACGGAGACCACCATCTGGTCGACGTCCGAGGCGGTCCGCGGCGATTCCGCCGGCGGCGGGCAGGTGCCGATCGGGCGGCCGGTGGCGAACACGCGCGTCTACCTCCTGGACGCGGCGGGCGAGCCGGTGCCGGTGGGGGTCGCGGGCGAGCTGTACATCGGGGGCGCGGGGGTGGTGCGCGGCTACCTGGGGCGCCCGGAGCAGACGGCGGAGCGCTTCGTGGCCGACGCGTACGGCGGCGAGCCGGGGGCGCGGCTGTACCGGACGGGTGACCGGGCGCGGTGGCGGCCGGACGGGACGATCGAGTTCCTGGGCCGCACCGACTTCCAGGTGAAGGTGCGCGGCTTCCGCATCGAGCCGGGCGAGATCGAGGCGCGGCTGGCGGAGCACCCGGGCGTGCGCGAGGCGGTGGTGATGGCGCGCGAGGACGCGCCGGGCGACGTGCGGCTGGTGGCGTACGTGGTCGCCGCGCCGGCGGACGCGGCCGACGGCGCCGGCGCGGCGGACGCCGAGGCGCTCCGTGCACACCTGTCGGCGTCCCTCCCCGCGTACATGGTGCCGGCGGCGTACGTGCGGCTGGACGCGCTTCCGCTCACCCCGAACGGGAAGGTCGATCGCAAGGCGCTTCCCGCTCCCGACGGCGAGGCGTATGCCGCGCGCCCCTTCGAAGCGCCGCTCGGCGAGGTGGAGGAGTCTCTCGCGGAGATCTGGATGGAGCTGCTGGGCGTGGAGCGGGTGGGTCGCTGGGACCACTTCTTCCAGCGGGGCGGCCACTCGCTGCTGGCGGTGCAGGTGGTCTCGCGGGTGCGGCAGGTGCTGGGGCTCGAGGTCGCGCTGGGGGAGATGTTCACCCGGCCCGTGCTCGCCGATTTCGCGCGCGGGCTGGCGACGGCGGCGCAGTCGGAGCTGCCGCCGATCGAGCCCGCGCCCCGGGAGGGCCGCGTGCCGCTCTCGTTCGCCCAGCAGCGGCTGTGGTTCCTGGAGCAGCTGGGGGATCTGCGCAGCACCTACCACCTCCCCCAGCGGCTGCGTCTGCGCGGGGAGCTGGACCGGGCGGCGCTGGTGCGCGCGCTGGACCGCATGGTGGCGCGCCACGAGGCGCTGCGCACCACGTTCGCGCAGGTGGACGGGGTCCCCGAGCAGCGGATCGCGCCGGCGGACACCGGGTTCCGGCTCCGGGAGCACGACCTGGGCGGCACTCTCCCCCTCTCCGCGAGGAACGAGCGGGGAGGGGGCCGGGGGGAGGGGCCCGACGCGATGGCGGAGCTCGGCCGGCTGCTGGCCGAGGAGGCGCATGCGCCCTTCGACCTGGAGCGGGGGCCGCTCATCCGCGGCCGGCTGATCCGCGTAGCCCCGGACGATCACGTCCTGGCGGTGACGATGCACCACATCGTCGGCGACGCCTGGTCTACGGGGCTGCTCACCCGGGAGCTGGGCGCGCTCTACGGAGCGTTCCGCCGCGGCGAGCCCGATCCCCTTCCCGCGCTCCCCGTGCAGTACGCGGACTACGCGGCGTGGCAGCGGCGCTGGGTGGAGGGAGACGTTCTCCAGCCGCAGGCGGAGTACTGGAGGGAGACGCTCGCCGGCGCGCCGGAGCTGCTGGAGCTGCCCACCGACCATCCGCGCCCGGTGCAGATGGACTACGCGGGGGCGCGGCTCCCGGTGGAGCTGGGCACGGAGCTGACGGCCGCCCTGAAGGCGCTGGGCCAGCGCCACGGCACCACCCTCTTCATGACCGTGGTGGCAGGCTGGGCCGCGGTGCTCGGCCGCCTTTCGGGGCAGCACGACGTGGTCGTCGGCACCCCCACCGCCAACCGTGGCCGCATCGAGATCGAGGGGCTGATCGGCTTCTTCGTGAACACGCTGGCGCTGCGTATCGACCTCGCCGGCTCCCCCTCGGCCGCGGAAGTGCTGGCGCGGGTGAAGGAGCGGGCGCTGGGGGCGCAGCAGAACCAGGACATCCCGTTCGAGCAGGTGGTGGAGCTGGTGCAGCCGGTGCGCAGCACGGCGCACGCCCCGCTCTTCCAGGTGATGTTCGCCTGGCACAACGCCCCGCGCGGCGAGCTGGAGCTGCCGGGGCTCACGCTCGGCTTCAACGCATCGGCGGGATCGGTGGGATCGGCGGGATCGGCGGGATCGGCGACGGAAGCGGCGGCGAAGTTCGACCTGTCGCTCGACCTGCTGGAGCGGGACGGGGGCATCGTCGGAAGCGTGACGTACGCGACCTCGCTCTTCGATCGGGCGACGGTGGAGCGGCACGTCGGCTACCTCCGCCGCGTGCTGGAGGCGATCGTGGCGGACGAGCGGCAGCCGGTGGACCGCTTGGCGCTGCTCCCCGAGCACGAGCGCCGGCAGGTGGTGGAGGAGTGGAACGCGACGGACGCCGGGTACCCGGCCGGCGCGTGCGTCCACGAGCTGTTCGAGGCGCAGGTGGAGCGCACGCCCGGCGCGGTGGCGGTGGTCTTCGGGGACCAGCGGTCGAGCTACGCCGAGCTGAACGCACGGGCCAACCGGCTGGCGCATCACCTCCGCTCGCTGGGCGTGGGTCCCGACGCGCGGGTGGCGGTCTGCGTGGAGCGGAGCGCGGAGATGGTGGTGGCGCTGCTGGCCGTCATGAAGGCGGGCGGCGCGTACGTGCCGCTGGACCCGGGCCACCCGGCCGAGCGGCTGGAGTACATGCTGGCCGACAGCGCGCCCGCGGCGGTGCTGACGCAGAAGCGCTTCCGGGACAGGGTGGAGAACACGGGCGCGGCGGTGCTCGACCTGGACGCCGGCGCGCCGGAGTGGGCGGACCGGCCCGCGACGAACCCGGCGATCGAGCGACTGACGCCGGCGCACCTGGCGTACGTGATCTACACCTCCGGCTCCACCGGGCGGCCCAAGGGCGTCGCCGTCCCGCACCGCGGCGTGGTCAACCTCCTCCGCTCGATGCGCGAGACCGTGGGGATGGAGGCGACGGACCGGCTGCTGGCGGTCACCACCTACGCCTTCGACATCTCCGTGCTGGAGCTCTTCCTCCCCCTCCTCCACGGCGCGCGGACCATCGTGCTGCCGCGGGAGCGGGCCGGCGACCCGGCGGCGCTGGCCGAGGCCGTCCGCACGCACGCGCCCACGGTGATGCAGGCCACGCCCGCCACCTGGCGGATGCTGGTGAGCGCGGGGTGGGAGGGCGCGCCGGAGATGCGGGCGCTCTGCGGCGGCGAGGCGCTCCCGGCGGAGCTCGCGTCGGCGCTGCGGAGCCGCG
>DASSME010000084.1:0-5027 GCA_035689035.1 Longimicrobium sp.
GTGCGAGTTCAGGATCAGCTTCACGTCCTCCATCCGGAAGCCGAGCGCCCGCACGTTCTGGCGGATCTGCTCCGCCGATTCGGGGAGCGCGCCGTCGATCAGCACGTGCCCGCGCGGCGAGGTCACCAGGACGGCGCTCAGCCCGTGCGTCCCCACGAACCAGGTGTTGCCGTGGATGCGGAACGGGCGCTCGGGCACGTTCCACTCCGCGCACGACGCGCACGAGGGGGACGGCGCGGGCGCGGCGGCGGGCGTCTGCGCCGCGATCCCGCGCGCCGGCACGAGGGTGGCGGCCAGGGCCAGGCAGGCAAGTCTGCGATGCATTTGTCCCGGTGAATCCGCGTGGTGAGCGATGGTCGCAGGCGTTCGCGCGCGCCGTCGCGGCGGCGGACGCAGGGTGGGAAGAATGGTGGAGTGACCCGAGAACGGAAAGCGCCGCGCGATCGGGCCCGCTGACCTCGGGTGCCCTGGCTGAGACGCGCGTCGACCCCGTCCGCCATCACGCGAGGCGGGTGCAGGGGTGGTGCCGGGCGCCGGAAGTTCGTAAGCTGCGGGCGATTCCCAGCCCTTCGGCCGATCCACCGCGCGCCACCACGCCATGCTCGCCGTTCTCTCCATCAGCTCGGGACCGCCGGAGTTCTTCGCCCAGGCCGCCGCGGTGATCGTGGCGGGCGCGGTGGTGGCGTACCTGGGCTCGCGCGCGGGGCTGGTCACCATCGTCGGCTTCCTGGTGGCCGGGGTGGTGATCGGGCCGTACGGGCTGGGGGTGGTGAACGACCGCGCCCTGGTGGACGCCGCGGCCGAGCTGGGGGTGGTGCTCCTGCTCTTCACCATCGGCATCGAGTTCAGCTTCGAGCGGCTGGCCCGCATCCGCCGGCTGATCCTGGGCGGCGGCACGCTGCAGGTGGTGCTCGCCACGGGGGTGTCGGCGGCGGCCGTGGCGGCGCTGGGGGTGGCGTGGCCGGCGGCGGTGTTCACCGGCTTCCTGGTGTCGCTCTCGTCCACCGCCATCGTGCTGAAGCTGCTGGCCGACCGCGGCGAGACCACCCGCGCCCACGGCCAGGCGGGGGTGGGGCTGCTCATCTTCCAGGACCTGGCCATCATCCCCATGGTCCTCCTCCTTCCCCTGCTGGGCGGCCAGGGCGGCTCGCCGGGCGACGTGGCGGTCGCGCTGGGGAAGGCGGCGGGGATCATCGCGGCCGTGCTGCTCGTGGCCCGCCGGGTGATGCCGCCGCTGCTGGAGGTGGTGGCGCGCACCTGCTCGCCCGAGCTCTTCCTGCTCACCGTGATCGCGGTGTGCTTCGGCACCGCGTACCTCACCAGCCTGGCGGGGGTGAGCCTGTCGCTGGGTGCGTTCCTGGCCGGGCTGGTGGTGAGCGAGAGCCGCTTCAGCGAGCACGCGCTCGGCGAGATCCTGCCGCTGCAGATCCTGTTCAGCGCCACCTTCTTCGTCTCGGTGGGGATGCTGCTGGACCTCTCCTTCCTGGTCCACAACCTCCCGCTGGTGCTGGCCGCCGCGGCCGGCGTGCTGCTGATCAAGACGGCCACCACGGGCACGGCGGCGCGCCTGCTGGGCTACCGGCTCCCGGTGGCCGGTGCGGCGGGGCTGCTGCTGGCCCAGGTGGGCGAGTTCTCGTTCGTGCTGGACCGCGCCGGCCGCGCCGCCGGGCTCTCTCCGCTGGGGCGGGGCGAGGCCGGGTCGCAGACCTTCATCGCCGCCACGGTGCTGCTGATGGTGGGCACGCCGTACCTGGCCATGGCCGCGGGGTGGCTGGAGAAGCGAGGCTCGCGCGGCACCGTCCCGCGCCCCACGGCCGAGGTGGATGAGGCGGAGGGGGACGAGCTGCGGATGGAGAACCACGTGGTGGTCGCCGGCTACGGCGCGGGGGCGCGGCGGCTGGCGCGGGTGCTGAACGCCACCGGCGTCCCCTTCGTCGTCACCACCCTGAGCCCCGAGGGCGCGCGCGAGGCCGAGGAGGCCGGGTACCCGGTCCTGCGCGGCGACTCCACGCGGCAGCGCACGCTGGAGCGGGTGGGGGTGGAGCGCGCCAAGGCGCTGGTGGTGGCGGACGACGACGCGGCCACCGCCGCGCGGATCACCACGGTGGCGCGGATGGCGAACCCGACGATGCGGATCGTGGTGCGCACCCGCTACCTGGCCGAGGTGGACGCGCTGGCCCGCGCGGGCGCCGACCGGGTGCTGGCCGAGGAGCTGGAGGCGGTGGTGCAGCTATTCGCCGACGTGCTGCGCGAGTACCGCGTGGAGCCGGACGAGATCGAGCGGCAGGAAGCCGCCGTGCGCGCCGGCCAGTACGCGGCGCTCCGCGCGGCCGAGCTTCCGCCGCTCCCCCCGTGCCCGCTGGAGGGCGACTGCCTGGAGACCCGGACGGTGACGGTGCGCGACGGCGCCGCCGCGGCCGGCCGGCGCTTGGGCGAGCTGGCGCTGGGCTCGTACGGCGTGCAGCTGCGCGGCGTGCGGCTGGACGGCGCGTGGAGCGAGGAGACGGACGACCAGGCGGTGCTCCCCGCCGGTGCCGAGCTGGTGCTGGCCGGCACCGCCGAGGCGTTCGCGCAGACCGCGCCGCTCTTCCGGCCGGCGGGCGGCTCGCTCCCGCCGCCGCCGCGCGTCGCCGCCCGGCGCGGGAACGTGGACACCGAGCAGGTGGTCACGCTCGAGCCGGCCGATCCGTCGCGCTGCGGGCACCTGGCGCAGGTCCACCCGGTGCACCCCGGCACCCGCGGCTGCGAGGAGTGCCTGCGCACGGGGGACGACTGGGTGCACCTGCGCGTCTGCATGAGCTGCGGCCACGTGGGCTGCTGCGACGACTCCAGGAACCGCCACGCTACCGCCCACTTCCACGCCACCGCGCACCCGGTGATGCGCTCCATCGAGCCCGGCGAGCGCTGGGGCTGGTGCTACGTGGACCAGGTGGAGCTGTAGATCCGGAAGAAGCACGAGTTCCGGAGATCGGAAACCTCGTGGGTGAGGAAACCGTAGTTTCCTCTCGTCCCCGTCCGTCCGCCGCGGTGTGCGCCGAAAATCCGGGCCGGCTGCTCCCGGCCGGAACGGCGCGAACGCGCTCCCATCGAATCTCCCTGCCGATGAAACCCGTCCTCCCCGCCACGCTCCTGCTCCTTTCCGCCTGTGCGTCGGCGCCCCGGCCGCAGCGGCCGGTTGCTCCCCTGGTCGATTATCACCAGCACCTGGTGAGCGCGGAATACGCGCCGATCGCAAGGCTGCCCGCGCGCAACGGCGAGGCGCTGCTCCGTGAGCTCGACGCCGCGGGGATCGGCCGCGCCGTGGTCCTGTCCGTGGGCTACAGCTTCGCGGACGAGCGCAAGGCGCTGAGCGACCCCGACGGCCGGACGCGCGCCGAGAACGACTGGACTTCGGCGGAGGTCAGCAGGAGCCGGGGACGGCTGATCGGCTTCTGCAGCGCCAACCCGCTGCGGCCGGCCGCCCTGCAGGAGCTCGAGCGGTGCCTGTCGCTGCCGGGGATGGTCGGGATCAAGCAGCACTTCGGCAACGCCGGGGTAAGCCTGCGCAACCCCGAGCATCTCGCGCGCATGCAGCAGGTGCTCGCGCTGGCGGAGCGCCACCGCGCGCCCGTGCTCATCCACATGCGCGCGCGCGGCGGAAGCAACTACGGCGCGGAAGACGCCCGCATCTTCCTGGAGCGGCTGGTCCCGGCCGCGCCCGACATCGAGATCGTCATCGCGCACCTCGGGGTTTCCGGGCCCGGCTACGGAGCACAGGGTGACGAGGTGATGGCGGTCTTCGCCGCGGCCGCCGAGCGCGGCGACCGCAGCATGCGCAACCTCTACTTCGACGTGGCGACGAACGTCACGGACGAGACGCCGCCCGACGAAGCGGCGCTGATCGCGCGGCGCATCCGGCAGGTCGGCCCGCGCCGCGTGCTCTACGGCTCGGACCTGGTCCCGCCGGGGGGAAGCATCCGCGCGGGATGGGACATCTTCCGCACCCGGCTCCCGCTGACCCCGGCCGAGATCGCGACCATCGCCGGCAACCGCACCCGCTTCGCGCGATAGGCCGGCGGCGCGGAGGGGTGCTCGAAGCGAACGCCTGATAGCAGGTCCGGAAACGCAGTCGTCGTACGGGCTCAGCGGATGGGTCACACGGAGCAGCGGAGTGCAACCGGAGCAGCGGAGAACTGCACGCGAATCCGACGCGGTTCTCCGCTGCTGCGCTTTTCTCCGCTGCTCCTCAACAAAAAGCCCTGCAACGACTTCGTTGCAGGGCCTGCTCGCGTTTTGCACCCGGGATCCGCGAGCGCCCTCATATCAGTTGCCCAGGGCGTCGGTGTGCACCAGGAACGCCGCACAGACCGCCACGAGGGCGGCGAGCGAGACGACGGCCACCCCCGACGTGCGCAGCGGGTCCACCCTGCGGCCCTCCACCTTGCGGACCTCGGCCGCCGGGATGGCGACGCGCCCGTGCGGCCGGGCGTGCTCGCGCCCGATCACGCTGTCGGGCCCGAAGGTCACCCGGTCGAGCACGAGCGGCGACCCGTCCGCACGCGTCACGCGCACCGGCCCGGCCAGGAATTGCTCGTGCGGCGCGGCGGGCGCCGGCCGCCGGCTCCACGTGGCGCACGCCCCCAGCGCGGCCATCAGCGGAACGGCGAGCGCGAGGCGGCGGACGAGCCGAAACGGAGTGGGCATGGGTGCGAAGCCTCGGGTGAGGGGGGGGCAGGAATTCGATGCCGCGCGGGCGGGCGCTCCTGGGCACCGGGTCGAGCTCGATCCTATGAACGTATTTCGCCCCTTCGTACGGACAGCTCGGCCAGCGCGCCGGTGGTGGTGGTTGCATCAAACGGCTGAAGACGGCACACGGAGCAGCGGAGAACCGCGCCGGATCTCCGCTGCTCCGTTGCACTCCGCTGCTCCGTGTGACCCATCAGCAGAGCCGGTATGGCAACCGGCTCAACCGGAGCTGGGCTCACAGGTGGGGGAGGACCTGGTCCATGAAGAGGCCCAGGCTGCGCGCGGCGAGCGGGTGGGGGAGC
>DASSME010000085.1:0-2869 GCA_035689035.1 Longimicrobium sp.
GCCGCCCTCGGCGCCGGGCTGGCCGGCGCGCGAACGGCGGGACCTGCGCGGCCGCGACCGCCTGCGCGAGCGGGCCGGCGCTTCTCCCTCGCCTCCCTCTACGGATTCCGCGCCCGCGGGTTCCATCGGCGTGCCAACGGACGATTCGGCCGCCGCCTCCGCGCCCGCGTCGAACTCTCCGGCGGACGCATCGGGCGCGGCGGTCTGCGCATCCCCGGTCTCCGGCCCGCCGGCGTTCTTGCGGCCGCGGCGGCGGGGCGGGCGGCGGCGCTTGCGGGCGGGCTGCGCGGCCTGGTCGCCGGTGGCCACCTGCGGCGCTTCCTCGGCCATCGCGGCCGCGATCGCATCTTCCGAGACCTGCGTTCCGGCCGCGGCTTCGGCGGCGGGCGCGGGCTGGCGCTCGCGGCGCTGCTTCGGCTGACGCTCGGGCTTCGGCGCGCGCTCCCCGACGGCGGGACGCTCCCCGGACGGCGGGTTGGAATCCGCCGCTGGAACGTCGGGAAGCCCGCCTTCGCGGAATGCATCCGCAGAACCGCGCGGGGGGCGGGCATCGGCGCGGCCGGCGTCCGGCTGGCGCTCGGGGCGCGGCGGCCGGTCGCCCCGTGGGCCGCGTTCACCCTTCGGACCGCGTTCCTGCGGACCGTCGGGGCGCGGCGTGCGCTCGCTTTGCGCGCCGCGGTCGGCCTGGCGTTCGCGCTGGCGCTGGCGGCGCGACGGCTCGCCGGGCTCCGCGTGCTTCGGCGGACGCGGAGAGCGGGCGGGCTCCGTGGTGGCCGGTGCCGGTTCCGGGGCCGGGTGGGGCGCGGCGGGCTCCGGCGGCGCGGCGGCCGCGGCGGCGCGGGCCTGGGCCAGGCGGCGCGGGGCGCTGCGCGCCAGGTTCCACAGCTCCAGCGCCGTGCTCCACGGCCGGAAGCGCGTCTCGCGCTCGCGGCGCGTGTAGCGCAGCTGCACCTCGGCGTTCTCGGCGCGGCGGACGTGCGGGGCAACGCTCAGCAGCAGCTCGGCGTTGGCGGCCCACCCGTGCTGCTTGGTGAGCAGCGGCTTGCCGTCCTGCAGCGCGCGCTTGAGCACGGAGACGCGGTAGGCGCGGAAGCCGCTGAGCGGGTCCTTGATCTCCTTCGGCAGGCTGCCGCGCGGAAGGAGCCAGGGGAGGCCCTTGCGCCCCCAGCGCAGCGACCGCGGCAGCTCGCCCTCGACCCCCGCCACCGACGAGCCCACCACGTCGGCCCCGCCCTCCACCCGCTTCAGCAGGTTGGGGATGTCGTCGGGGCTCTCGGTGAAGTCGGCCTGCATCACCACCAGCACGTCGCGCTTGGGGTGGGTGGAGAGCCGCACCGCCTCGCGGATCAGCTTCTCGACCGCGGCCGCGTAGCCGCCCGTGCGCTCGTTGCGCAGCACGGTGACCGGGAGGACCCGCGCGTACGGCTCCAGCACCTCGGCGGTGTCGTCGGTGCTGCCGTCGTCCAGCACCAGCACGTGGTAGTCCCGCGGGAACTCCTCCATCACCTGGCGGATCTTCCAGAGCAGGACGCCGACGGTGCGGGCCTCGTTCAGGGCGGGGATGCAGATGTAGATCACGCGTCGTCCGTTTCCATGTCGGCGGGCGCGGAAGCGGCCTCGGCATTACCCGAATCGAGGCCGGAAAGTTCCGCCGTGGGCTTCGTTTTCCAGCGTCTGTGGAACCAGAAGTACTGCTCCGGCGCCTTGCGGATCTCGCCTTCCAGACGGGCGGCGAGCTCGGCCGTGAGCGCCGTAACGTCCGCCTCCACGTCGCCGGTCCTGACGACGGGAACGCGCTGGCCGCTCACCTCGTAGCGCACGCCGGGGCCGGGGAGCCGCCGCGCCACGCAGGCGAACACCGCGGCTCCGAGCTTGTGCGCGAACAGCGCCGGCCCGCGGTGGGTCGACGCCGGCCGGCCGAAGAAGGGGACGAACACCCCGGCCCGGCGAGCGTCCTGGTCGCCCACGATCCCGATCACGCCGTTCTTGCGCAGCAGGCGGGGAACGCGGGACGGCGCCTCGCGCTGGGTGATGGTCTCCACGCCCAGGTTGCGGCGCAGCTGGTCGAGCCGGGCGTCCACCAGGCGGTTTCCCTGGCGGCGCACGATGGCGGCGATGGGGATGCCGCGGCTGGCCACGGTGGCGGCGGCGATCTCCCAGTTGCCGTAGTGGCCGGTCACCAGCATCACGCCCTTTCCCTCGGAGAGCGCCTCCTCCATCTCGTTCCAGCCGACGGGGACGGTGCGGTCGATCACCGCCTGCCGGTCGAGCTTGCCCAGGCGCAGGATCGCCGCCGCCTCGCGCCCCAGGTGCTCGTACGCGAGCCGGGTGGTGCGGCGCACCCACGCCGGGTCGCGCTCGGGGAAGGCGAGGCGGAGGTTCTCCTCCACCACCTTGCGGCGGATCCCCAGCCCGTGCACGACGCGGCCCACGCGCCGGCCGAACGCGTCCGCGGCGCCCTGGGGGAGGGTGGCCACGGCGGTCTCCAGGGTGCGCGCCAGCGCGTACTCCACGCGGTGCGCCGCCGAGTGCCTGGCGTCCGTCTGCCCGCGCGTGGACGGCGGCACCGTCACCGGCGCGGGCTTCTGCTTCAGCTCTTCAGCCATCTATCCGGTCCAGAGGTACATCGTCTCGAAACTTTGCTGCATCCGCGGGCCCATCTGCGGAGGTCCAGCTCGCACCGGGCGACTGAAGTCGCGGCGTCGCGGCAACAACGGCCCAAAGTCCGCCTTCGCGGACTGCACGCATCCATCGGCGCGGACCGGCAGCCTTCCTCTCGGCGGGTCTATCGTCGGCGGGTTGAAACCCGCCGCTGATCACCCCAAGTCCGCCTTCGCGGACTCCCGCGCAGGGATCCCACCGTTGGGGG
>DASSME010000086.1:0-11032 GCA_035689035.1 Longimicrobium sp.
CTACGCCGAGCGCATCCTGTCGATCAGCGCGACATGCCAGCAGCAGGGGATTCATCCGCTCGACTTCGTCGCAGACTCCATTGCCGCCCTCCGTGCCGGCAGCCCTGCGCCCACAATCCTCAGGGCCACCTGAACGGTTACACCGCGGCAACAACGGCCCAAAGTCCGCCTTCGCGGACTCCCACGCCGGCACCTTGCCGCACCCCGAGCCGCGTGCGCGACCAGCACCGCACCACCACCCCTCCGGCACGGTGGCGTTCGCGATGGCGCTCCGCCCGCAGGCCACCCGGACCGCCCCTCCCCCAAGGCAGTTTTTTGGGGGAGGGGCAGCGCGGGCGAAGCCTCGCGCGGGGAGAGGGCCCCCCGCGGCGCACCCGAAGCGCATCCACCCCTCCGCACCACCACCCCATCCGCCGCCCCACCCGATCGAACGCCCGTTCGTAGGGAGGTGCCCCACAAGGGTTTCGGGTGGGCACGGACTTACTCCGCGTCGCGACGACGGTAGCTTGGTACCCATCAGGTCCAGGCCGGTGTGTGGCTGGGCCGTCAGCCATCGCGAGACGGGAAGGAGGTGCGGCCAATGAGCGAGCCGCTCGACACAAACGAGATCCGCCGCACCCACCGCTCCCGGCTGGGGCGGCTGCTGCTGAAGCTCCCGCTGTTCCACAAGGTGCTGCTGGCCAACGCGGCCGTGGTCGTCCTGGTTTCGGCCGCGAGCGCCGCGGCGGCCAGCCGGCTGCTGCACGGCCGCCCCGAGCTGGCCAGCGTCGCGCTCTTCCTGCTGATCGGCAGCGTGTGCGCGTCGCTCACGCTGCCCCTGTACGGCGCGGTGCTGCGGCTGGCGCTCTCCCCGCTGGACGAGCTGGAGCACGCGGCCGAGCAGGTGGCCGGCGGGTGCATGAACGCCCGCGCGCGCGCCAGCCGCATCGCCGACCCGCGGCTGGAGCGGGTCACGCGCGTGTTCAACCGCCTCCTCGACGTCCTGGCCGCCGACCAGCAGCGGCTGCGCGAGGTCGCCGCCCGCGCCTTCCGCGCGCAGGAGAGCGAGCGCGTGCGCATGGCCCACGAGCTCGAGGGCGAGACCGCGCAGACGCTCAGCGCGCTCCTGCTGCGGCTGCGCATCGCCCGGCGCTGCACCGACACGGCGGCGCGCGAGCGGATGCTGGACCAGCTGCGCGACGAGATCGTGAGCCTGACCGACCGCATGCGCGACTTCGCCGGGATGCTGCACTCGCCCACGCTCGCCGAGGTGGGGCTGCGCGCCGCGCTCGAGGGGTACGCCCGCCGCATGTCGGCGCACACGCCGATCGAGGTGACTGTGCGCGGCGACGAGGTGGACGGGGTGCTGGCCGCGGACGGCGAGCTGGCGCTGTACCGCGTGGTGCAGGAGGCGCTGTCGAACGTGCTGCGCCACGCCGGCGCGCGGCAGGCGGTGGTCACGGTGGGCCGCGAGGCGGGCTTCGTGTTCGCGCGGGTGGACGACGACGGCCGCGGCTTCGCGGTGGCCGAGACCGAGGCGAACGAGCCGTGCCTGGGCTTTTTCGGGATGCGCGAGCGGGCGCTGTACGTGGGCGGGGCGGTGCAGGTGGAGAGCACGCCGGGCAAGGGGACGCGGGTGACCGTGCGCGTCCCCCTTCCCGCGGGCGCGCTCACCCCGCGCACGCCCGCCCTGGCCTCCCCGCAGGCGGCCTGACCCGGTGCACACCACCGTCCGCCGCTTCATCAAGACGGGGCTGGGCTTCGGCGCCGCGGGGCTGATCCTGGGCGTCTACATGCTGGCGCTGCGCGAGATCGGCGGGCGCTGGCCCGATCCGTACCTGGTCTCGGCCCACGCGCACGCGGTGCTCGTGGGCTTCGTGATGTTCCTGATCCTGGGCGTGGCGCTCTGGCTCTTCCCCCGCCCCGGGAAGGACGACACCCGCTACACCCCCGGCCGCATCGACGCGGTGTACTGGATCCTGACGTTCTCCACAGCCGCGCGGCTGGCGAGCGAGGCTTCGCGCGCGTGGGTGCGCTCGCCCGCGCTAGGATGGATCGTGCTGGCGGGGGGCGTGGGCCAGGCGGTGGGGCTCGCGCTCTACTTCTGGACGATGTGGGGCCGCATCCGCCCCGTCGGCAGCCACCTGCGCGAGGCCAGGGGCGAGCGGTTCTGACGAGGGTTGCTGCGTCGGGAGGCGGGGGGAGAAGCAAACAAATGATGCGTGAGATCTATCTGCTCAACGTGACGGTGCACGTGCTGGCGGCGATGCTGTGGCTGGGCGGGATGTTCTCGCTGGCCCTGGTCGGCGCGCCGGTGCTGCGCGAGGTCGATCCGCCGCCGCTCCGCGCGATGCTGTTCACGCGCATCGGGCGGCGGCTGCGCGGGGTGGGATGGGGCGCCATCGCGGTGCTGGTGGCGACGGGGATCGGCAACCTGGCGTTCGCGGGCGCGTTCCGCGGCGGACGGATCGCCAGCGCCGACGTGTGGGGGTCGCCGTACGGCCATGCGCTGGCGCTGAAGCTGGCCGCCGTCGCCACGATGATCGCGGTGAGCGCGGTGCACGACTTCTGGCTGGGGCCGCTGGCCGGCCGGCTCGTGCCGGGCTCGCCGCGAGCGCTCCAGGCTCGCAGCCGCGCCGCGTGGCTGGCGCGGATCAACGCCTTGATCGGGATCGTCATCGTCGCCGCGGCCGTTCGCCTGGCGCGCGGGGGGTGAGCGCCGGGTGGGCGGCGGCGGTTCGAGCGCAGCTGGCCGGGGCGGATAAATCCGCGGCAACGACTACACGAAGTCCGCCTGCGCGCGCCTGCGCGGACTACCGGCGCTGGCGTGGACGACGCACCGGCGCGCGGCACCTGCACCGTGGCCGCGCGTGACCGAGCTCCGCGCGCGGATGCCGTGGCCGCAGCCTCGCGCTGTTTGCGAGGCTTC
Source organism: Longimicrobium sp. (assembly GCA_035689035.1). Taxonomy (GTDB): domain Bacteria; phylum Gemmatimonadota; class Gemmatimonadetes; order Longimicrobiales; family Longimicrobiaceae; genus Longimicrobium. The sequence continues at coordinate 2,909 of DASSME010000086.1, forward strand.
CTGTCGTTGTAGACCGCGGCTTCAGCCGCCCGGTCCGGCCCCCCGAAACGTCTCGGGCCGCGGACGGCACCGCGCCGGCCGCGAGGCACGAAAGCCGACGCGAAGCCTCGCGCAGTTGCGAGGCTTCGCGTCGTTGTTCCTGCGGCGCCGAGGCTTCAGCCGCGGGTGGATGCCGCTGCAAATCCCCTTCAGCGCGGCTGGGCCGGCGGCGGTGCGTCGCCCTCGCGCGGCGGAGGAGGGCCGCCGGGCGGCGGACCCCAGCCGTCGCGCGGAGGGCCGCCGGGGCCGCGCATCCCGGGTCCACCCGGGCCACCCATCCCCGGGCCGCCGGGGCCGCCCGGACGCCCCCGGCCGATCGGCGGCGGGGGCACCATGCGGGCGAACTCGTCGAGCCGGGCGCGCTGGTCCGCGTCCAGCTGCGGGGCGATCTGCGCGCGCATGCTGTCCAGCGCGGCACGGAGCTGCTCGTGGGCGGCGTGGATGATCTGCGCGTTGCGGCGGTCCGTCGCCTGGATGGCCGGAAGGATGGCGTTGCGCTGCGCGTCGTCACGCGGGCGGATCACCCGCAGCATGTGCTCCTGGAACCCGCCGGGGCGGCGGATCTGCTCCACCTGGTGGCGCCGCTCGCGCTGGAGGGTGCCGTTGCCGGCGGCGCCCAGCAGCACGCCCAGGGCCAGCGTGCCCAGCAGCAGCAGCAGGCCCCGCGCTTCGGTCTTCATCCTTTCCCTTCCGGTGCGGGGGCGGCCGGGGCCGGCGGTTCGAAGGTGGAGTACGCCTGCTCGGCGGTGACGGCGGGAAGGCCCAGCGCGGCCTCGAGCAGCGACTGGCCGCCGGCCGCGGCGCGCGCGTTGAGCAGCGCCAGGGCCAGCGTGGCGAGCGCCGCCAGCGGCGCCAGCCGCGCGAACCAGCGCTGCACCGCCACGATCAGCGCCTCACGAGGGTCGGCGCGCAGGCGGTGCATCACCCGCCAGGCGAACCCCGGCTCGAACCCCTGCGCCCGCTGCGCGCGGAGCAGCGCCTCCAGCCGGCTTCCCTCCCCTGCCGGCCGCTCCGGCCTGTTTTCGCTCATCGTGGTTCCTCCACCTTGTTCGCCGTCTCCACGTACGGCCGCAGCTCGTCTTCCAGCTGGCGCATGGCGCGGCTCAGGCGCGACAGCACGGTGCCCTCGGGCAGGCCCAGGATCTCGGCCGTCTCTCGTGTCGAACACCCGTCGATCATCCGCAGCACCACCACCGGCCGGTGCCGCGGGCCCAGCCGGTCGATCGCCGCGCGCACCTTCACCTGCGCCTCGCGCTGCTCCACCTCGCCGTCGATCACCACCGGCGGCTCGGGGAGCGGCTCGCTCGCGCGGTCGCGGCTCAGGAAGCGGAAGGCGAGCCGGCGCCGGCGCTTGAGCGCGTTCAGCGACAGGTTCATGGCGATCCGCCGCAGGTACGTCTTGAGCGACGCCTCGCCGCGGAAGCTGCCCAGCGCGCGGTAGAAGCGGATGAAGGTCTCTTGCCCCACGTCGTCCGCGTCGTCTCCCGGCCCCAGCATCCCCACCACCACCGCCGCGACCGCCGCTTCGTAGCGCTCCACCAGCCCGCGGAACGCGCGCTCGTCGCCGTCGCGCGCCCGCTGCAGCAGCTCGTGGTCGGGCGCGTCGGCGAGCATGGCGGGAGATTGGAGGGATGCGGTGCCGGAGGGGCGCGCGCCGCTTCGGCCGTTCCGCGTACTAGGACAACGGGCCGGGCCCGCGCATTCCATTTCGTTCACCCACCGCCCGGGTCGCGCTCTCCCGGCCGCTCGCGCGCTGGCGGGATGAATATCCGTTCGGCCCGGCTCGGCGGCCATCCCCGCGGCGGCGAGTGTCGTGCGCCGCGAGTGATCTTCCGGGAGCTGGAATCCGGATCGAGAAAAGCGGCGGGCCTGGGCCAACCAATCAGCGAGCCGTGACGTGCAGCGGCCAGCGTGGGCGCGCCCCGGCACGAGGACGCGCACGCCGGAAACCGCTGCCGGCGTCACCGTGCTCATCCACGGTCCCCCGCGAGGGAGCCGACCTCACCCACCGCAGGCGGCAGACGCGCTCCCCGCGTCGCCAAGGAGACGAGCCCCGATGCAATCGGTGCGCATTGAGATCACCATCGACGGAACGGACGCCCAGCCCGCCGTGACCGTGGCCGCCCCCGCCGCGGAAATGGCCGCGCGGGAGGATGCCGCGCGCGCGGCGGCGTTCGAGGTACCCGCGGCGCCGGCCGCGCGGGCCTTCGGGCTGCTGCGGGCGAACCGCGAGCGCGAGTACTACGAGGAAAAGGCGGACCAGGCCGCCCGCGAGGCGTACTACGCGGGCATCGACCCCGCGGGCGATCCCCAGGCGCGCTACCGGGCGCTCAGCCAGCTGCTGTCCCGGACGCACACCACCGTGCTGAGCTACACCGACGCCCGGCTGCACCACCTGTACGTGTGGGTCGACCTGCAGGAAAACCGGATGCTGCGCAGCCTCTACACCGGCGACGAGTACCCGCCCGAAAAGGCGATCCAGGACGACGTGCGGCTCGAAGCGGAGCGCGTGGCGCAGCTGCGCGGGTGGATGGCCTCGAGCGCCGGGCGCGCCGACGCGCTCACCCTGGCGCACGTGGAGGCGCGGCTCGCGGAGCTCGACGAGCAGGGCCCGTACAACTGCGAGCACGTGGTGCCGCAGAAGTGGTTCAAGCCGCGCTCCCTGCCCATGAAGTCGGACCTGCACCACCTCTTCACCTGCGAGCAGAAGTGCAACTCGTACCGGGGAAGCACGCCGTACGGCCAGGCCGATCCGGGCGCCAGCGCCTGCGGCGTCAACACCGGCACCGACTTCACGCCGGCGCAGGGGAAGGGCCCCGCCGCCCGCGCCACCCTCTACTTCCTGCTCCGCTACCCGGGCGAGATCAACAACCGCACCGACGAGTACACCGAGTCGGATCTCGCCACCCTGCTGCGCTGGCACCACGACGACCCGGTCACCCGCTTCGAGCTGCACCGCAATGCGGCCGTCCATGCGGCGCAGGGGAACCGCAACCCGCTGATCGACTTCCCGGAGTGGGCCGACCAGATCGATTTCAGGCCCGGGCTGGGGTAGTGCCAGATCCGCGTGATCCGTTCACATGAAAGTCCGCCATGGCCTGCGGTTCAGCGTTTCGATTCAAGCCGGCTCCCGGTCAGGCGGCCGGAGCGCTCCACCAAACCGAAGCCGGACGGGGAAGAAATCGGCGGCTCCACGTCCAACGAATTCTGCGTGGAATGCACGGACCCGCCCTGCATCCGCCTTCTTCAGCCCACCGCGGTTTCCGCTCCAGAGGACGCCATCATGAAGCACTCGCGAACGCGGCTCGCGGCCGCCGCCCTCCTCCTGGCCACCGCGGCGTGCGGCGGCCACGCGGGCGCGCGGCCCCAGTACTGCCCGCTGGCTCCCGGAATCGCGCCCACCGACACCATGGTGCTCGACGCCGTGCCCGCGTCGGCGCGCCTGGGCCGCCACCTGCAGGTGTGGCTGCAGGCGCCCGAGCCCCACCTGGACGTGACGAAGCTCCAGCTGTTCCTGGACGGCCACCCGATCGCGGGCGTGCCGGCCACCCAGATCGGCGGCCGTTGCGTGGTGCGCGACGCCAAGGGCAAGGCGGTGGCGTACCAGGAAACGTACGAGTTCGTCCCGCGGCGCACCGACGGCTCGCGCGAGGCGTGGTCGCACCTGCTGGGGAGCCCCGGCGCGTTCGTCGACACCATGCAGGTGGGCCTGGGGCTGGCGGGCGGGCCCGCGTTCCGCACGGTTCCCGGAAAGGCGAGGGTGGCGTTCTCGGTGGCCGATCCCACGATGTCGGGCATCGTGCTGGTGCTGTTCGTGGTGCTCGCGGGGCTGGTGGTGTGGGCGGCGCTGACCACGTCGCTGCTGCGCGACCCGGCGCCTTCCGGAGACCAGCACCCCGCCGTGGACCCGGCCAAGGGCACCGCCGCTCCCAGGCGGGCGCCTTACAGCCTGGCCCGCACCATGATGGCGATGTGGACGCTGATCATCCTGGGCGGCTTCCTGGGGATCTGGCTGATCACCGGCGACCCGCACGGGATACTCACCTCGCAGGCGCTCCTCCTGTTCGGGATCGTGGGCGTGACGGGCGCCGCGTCGGGGGCGATCACCCAGCGGGCCAACGAGCCCGTGACCCAGGAGATCCACGACGCCCAGGCGCGAACCACCGAGGCGCGCGAGCGTGCCCACGCCATGCGCGGCGAAGCGGAGGTCATGGGCAACGTGCGAATGGACGTCGTCCGCGAGACCGAGATGACCGCCCTGCGGCACGAAGACAACGCGCGGATCCTGGCGCGGCGGGCCCCGCAGACACGGCAGTTCCTGCTCGACCTGATCTCGGACGGCAACGGCCCTTCGCTCACGCGGCTGCAGAACCTGCTGTGGCACGTAACGCTCGCGCTGGTGTTCATCGAGGGAACGTACCGGGTGCTCGCGTTCCCCGCCTTCGACGCAACGCTGATGTCGCTCCTCGGGATCAGCGAATCGCTGTACCTGGGAGTGAAGCTCACCGCGCCGCCCAAGCCGGCGGACGAGCCGGCGAGAGACGACCCGTCCACGCGTTCGCGAACGGAGGAAATGATCGAGGCCCGAAAGGCCGTCCAGGAGCCCCCCGTCGTAGATCCTCCGAGGCCGGATCCCGGGTGAGGCGTCGACGTGAGCCGCGAGCTCACCGCGCAGCCGCGGCCGCCCGGGGCGCCCGCCTACGGGGCCGGCGAGGGCGCGGCGCGGCCGGGAGGCGGAACGGTGGACGGGTCGTGCAGCCAGTGCAGCAAGCCGGGCGTCAGGTAGCGGAGGTGGCGGCCGTCGCGCACCACCAGCGCGTAGCTGATCACCGCGCGGCCGGGGGGATACTCGCGGCCCATGTAGCCGGCGAGATCGAACGTGAGCGTGTCGCCGCGCACGCGCAGGAACTCGGCGGCGGGGTGTGTCACGTAGCTGCGGTTCGCCGCGTCGGCGGTGACGGCGAACACCTGCACCCGGCGCGGGTCGAAGCCGCGCGGGGCCAGGAACGCCACGCTGCCGGCCACCGCGCCGGGCGGGGTCAACGGCCGCAGCACCGGCCGGTAGCGCCCGCCGCCGCGGACGTAATCCCGGAAGACGCGCGGATCGACGTCGCTCATCAGCAGCAGGCGCGGCAGCAGCGGGCCGCGGCCGTCCCAGTAGCCCGGATCCACGGTGTGCAGGTAGCGGTACGCCGCTCCCACCCGACGCGTCACCTCCGTGGTGTAATGGCCGAAGGGGAAGGCGAAGTCGGCGTCCAGCGGCGGCTGGGCGGATTGGCGCGCGATCAGGGCCGCCGAGCGGCTCAGCGTGGAATCCACCTCGCCGGGGACGATGGCCATGCTGCGGTGCGAAAAGCCGTGCGGCGCGATGCGGTGCCCCGCGCGGGCCAGCCGCGTGACCGCCGCCGAGTCCAGGTAGCGCGCGTCGCCGCGGCCGGCGCGGTCGGGGATCACGAAGAACACGCCGCGATAGCCGTAGCGCTCCATGATCTCGGCCGCGCGGAGCTGCTCCGCCGTGCCGTCGTCGAAGGTGAGCACCACCACCCGCCGCCGGTCGTCGCCCGGCCGCACCTGGTCGGGGAAGACGGAGCGGAAGCCGTGGCGCTTCAGGAACGCCATCCACCGCTCGAAGTCCGCGAAGGTCGACGTCAGGTTGCCGCGCGCGGCCGGCCGCTCCGAGAACCCGTGCCAGGTGAGCACCGGGATCCCCGCCTCGCTCCCCGCCGCCGGCGCCGGATTCGTCCCGCCGCGAACTCCCGCGCCGCACGCCGCCACGCCCGCGCAGAGCGCCGCGAACACCATCCCGCGCAACGATTTCCATCCAGTCCGCACGATCCCGACACTCCCTCGAAACGATCGATTGCGGGCGAAACGGATGATCCCGCCCCGGAACAGGAAGGTAGGCGGGAGGACGATCGTCCGCCACGGCTCGTCGATCAAACCGAGCCGGGCTGAACTGGCGCCTCACGCAGGGCCCGCAGGGTCCGCAGAAAACAACCGGTGGTTCTCTGCTGACCCTGATGACCCTGCGTGAGGCGATCGCGGACGGTCTCGTGACGATTTCAGCCGGCGCGCGAAAGGTGCGAGCCCGGGCGAACGGAGCGCGCTGCGGCGCGGTGCGATTCGTCGCGGAGGCAGCACCGTTGCCCGCTGAGGATGGAGCGTGGACTACGCCGCGGCTTGGGCGAGGAGCGCGGCGTGGCGGCGGCGCCAGAACTCGCGCTCGGGCCAGCGGCGCTCCTCGGCGTAGTAGGCGGCGCGGATGCGCAGGTAGCCGGCGAACTCGTCGGCCACGAAGCGGCGGTAGCGTTCCATCCCCGCCGGGTCACCCGCCGCCAGCAGGTCGCCCGCGGCGTAGGCGGCGAAGACCCCCGAGCGCAGCGCCTTCAGCACGCCCTGCGACGACAATGGATCGAAGGTGCACGCCGCGTCGCCCACCGCCAGCCAGTCGTCGCCCGCGGCCGGGCGCAGCGAACGCGAACGCGCGGCGCGCACCGTCACGGGCCCCTCCGGCTCCGCCCCGCCCACCTCCGCGCGGACGAGCGGCGCGGCGCCCAGCATCCGCTCCCACGCATCCACCCCGGCCAGGCCCAGCTCGCGGCCCAGGTCGGTGTCGGTCATGCACGCCACCACGCGCCCGCCGCCGGGAAGCGGCGCCGTGTACCACCACCCATCCGCGAACGCCTCCACCAGTGTGCGCGCCTCGCCCCCGCCGCGGCCGCGGAAGAAGCGGACGAAGCCGGCCAGCCGGTCCACCGCCGCCGTCCGCGCCCCGAGCCGCCGCGCCAGCCCCGCGCGGGCGCCAGTCGCGTCCACCACCACCCGCGCCGTCACCGCGCCGCCCGGCGAGAGCGACGCCGTCCACCCGCCGCCCTCGCGGCGCACCACCGACTCCACCCGCGCGCCCCGCATCACCCGGACGCCCCGAAGCTCCGCCTCGCGCGCCAGCATCGCGTCGAAGGCGGCGCGGTCCAGGTGCCACCCCACGCCGCGCGCGGAAAAGATGAACTCGTGCTCGTGGGGGAGGGCCGCGCCCCACGCGGCCGCGGTGGAGTACCCGGGCGCGTGGGCCTGCGCGGCGAAGGCGTCCCACACGCCCAGGTGGCGCAGCACCCGCCCCGCCACGGGAGACAGCGTCTCGCCGATCCGCGGAGCCTCGTAATCCGACGCCTCGGCCAGGACGATGGAAAGCCCCGGCGCGTGGGCGCGCAGCGCCAGCGCGCACGCACACCCGCCGGGGCCTCCGCCGGCGACCAGCACGTCGGCCGGGACGACGCCCACCTCAGCCCTGCAGCACGGCGTACCAGCTGGCCACCACGCCCGCCGGGTTCACCACCCCCTTCTTCCCCCCGGGGTGCGGGATCGTCCGCACGATCGAGCCGACCAGGGCACGGCGCTGCTGCACGCCGTTCGGCCACGCGGGGACCAGCCAGCCGATGTAGTCGTAGATCCACTCGGCGCCGCTGACCACGCCCTTCCCCTGGAAGCGCACCTGCCCGGGGTTCCCCGGCGCCATCGACCCCTGCAGGTTCAGCGACCAGCCGTCGCCGCCGATGGTGCCGCCCAGCAGCTCGGGGCCCGTCTCCTTGATCACCAGCGTGCCGTAGCCGAACTCCACGGCGTTGAAGTCGGCGTTCCCGTCCTTCATCACGTGGAAGTCGGGGTCGTTGAGGAAGCTGCGGTAGCTCCAGCGTCCCACGAAGGGGTTCGCGCTCATTCGTCTCCCGGGGTGTGGGGGGTGCGTTCCACCATCACGTACGGCGGCGGCTGGGTGGGCGGCAGCATGCTCGGCCGCACGTCGGCGGGGGCGTACGGGTTGCGCACCACGAAGCCCAGCCGCCACCACTCGGTCACCATCTTCAGGTCGCCCTCGTTGGTCTGCGGCACCCCGGGCGCCCACACCACCCAGGGGTAGCTCGCCGGCGGCCCGCTCCCCTCGGGGAGCGCGTACACCTCCATCGGGCGGTGCGCCGGCCACCACAGCGTCCACCAGATCTTCTCCTCGCGCTTCATCACGTGGTCGTTCGCGCTCTTCGGGTAGATCTTGTTCCACTCCAGGTAGGTGACGTTGATGTCCTGCGTGCT
>DASSME010000087.1:0-27029 GCA_035689035.1 Longimicrobium sp.
CCTCCCCCGACCCCTCCCCCCGCCGCGCACCGCGGAGCGGAGGGAGGGGAGCACTGCAACATAGCGCAGATCTTCGTGACTGATCCGTGCCTCCATACCTCACACCACGTACTTCGGTCACCAGCGGACGACGCCGAAACCGCCGACGCCGCCGCCAGCTGTCCCCTGTCCCCTGTCCCCTGTCCCCTGCAGTTCCCTACCACCCCGGGTTCTGCCCTACGTTCGGGTTCAGGTTCGTTTCCGTGGACGGTATCGGCAGAAGTGCCCGGTGCGCGTCGTGGAAGTTGAAGTCGGGGTCGTGCGTTTTCAGCACGGCGATCTTGGCCGCGTCGGTGAGGTAGTCGTGGCGCTTGAGCCAGAAGTACCGCTCGTTCTCGAGCCCCATCTCCATCAGGATCTCGTGCTCGATGCGGTCGCGCATCTGCGCCTGGCTGAGGCCGCCGGGGAGCGCGGCCAGCCCCGCCCGGGCGCGGACGGCGTCCACCAGCGCCTTGGCGGCCGCGGTGTTCCCGGCCTCGTTCTGCGCGTCGGCGGCCATCAGCATCACCCCGCCCAGGCGCAGCACCTTCACGTTGATCGGGTTGTCCCAGTCCTGGAAGGTCTTGTACCACTCCCCGTACTTGCGCCAGAAGGCGTCGCCCAGCCGGTCCGGGTAGCGGGCGGCGAAGGGGGTGCCGTACACGTCCATCCCGCCGGGGCGGTTGTAGAAGACGGTGGCGTCCTTGCGGGGGTCGGGCTGCCCGCCCACGGTGGTCTCCTGGCTGAGCTGCTGCACGTACCACTGGGTGGGCTCGCTGTCGCAGAAGCCCACGCCGCAGGGGCCCATCATCTTGATGATGTTCTGCCCGCGGCTCCCCGCCGCCAGCACCTCGGGGCCGCCGAACTGCACCGCGAAGATGGTCTCGGCGTTGTTCTCGCCGGCCTCGGTGAAGTTGTCGATGTAGTTGGGGGCCAGCGTGTACCCCATCCCCAGCACCTGCTGGAAGGTGGCCGCCGCGGCGCTCCACTTCTTCTGCTGCAGCTGCGCGCGGCCCAGCAGCGCCAGCGCGGCGCCGCGGGTGGCGCGCCCCACGTCGGCGCCCGAGTAGCTGGCGGGGAGCACCGCCGCCGCCTCGGTCAGGTCCTTCTCCACCTGCGCCCAGGTCTGCGCCTCGGGGACCGCGGCCGGGCGGTCGGTGGGCACGGGCGGCTCCAGGATCATCGGCACGTTGCCGTACAGCGTGGCCAGGTTGAAGTACATCAGCGCCCGGATGAACTTGGCCTCGCCCACGATGCGGTCGCGGGTGGCCGCGTCCATCCCCGGGATCGGCGGCACGTAGGCGATCACCTGGTTGGCGCGGAAGATGGTCTGGTAGTGGTGCTGCCAGAGCTCCCGGTTCACCTCGAAGTCGTAGCTGCTCAGCACCGTCTTGGTGAAGTTGGCCAGGTCGCCCCACGGGCTGCGGCTGTAGCCGATGTCGCTGCGGGCGTCGGTCGCGAACTGCAGCCAGCGCCCGTAGGTGCCGTTCTCCTGCAGCCCGCGGTAGGTCGCGTTGATCCCCTGCACGGCGTCGGCCTGGTTCTGCCAGAACGTTTCCACCGTGCGCTGGTTGGGGTCGGTCAGGTTCAGGTCCGCGCAGCCGGCCAGCCCCAGGCCGAGCAGCAGCGTTCCCCATGCTCCGGTTCTCTTCTTCATGATCGGGTTCTCGCCCGTTGAAGGGTTCTCAGCTGGTGCGGGTGGCTACGGGCGGAACTCGACGCCGAACGTCACCGTGCGCGGGTTCGGGTAGATCTCGCCGTCGTCGATGCCGCGGCTCAGCGTGCCGCCGCCGGCCACCACCTCGGGGTCCCAGTTGGAGTAGCCCGTGAAGGTGTACAGGTTCTGGAAGTTCAGGTACACGCGCGTCCCCTGCCCGCTCACGCCGATCCGGCTCAGCAGCCGGTCGGGGACGGCGTAGCCCAGCTGCAGGTTCTGGATGCGCAGGAACGAGCCGCTCTCGATCCAGCGGTCGGTGTTGCTGCGCGCGTTGTCGGCCCCGGCGGCGCCCCACACCGCGCGCGGGTCGTCGGTGTTGGTGTTGCTGGGGGTCCAGGGGCTCAGGTCCTGCCGGTAGTTCGAGTTCTCGTCCATCCGGTCGGTCCAGAAGCGCGCCACGTTGAAGATCTTGTTCCCGCCCTGCCCGCGCAGCGCCAGCCCCAGGTTGAAGCGGCGCCAGGTGGCGTCCATGGTGAAGCCGCCCTGCACCTTGGGGATCGGGGAGCCGGCCACGTAGCGGTCGTCGTCGTTGATCACGCCGTCGTCGTTCAGGTCGGCGTACTTCACGTCGCCCGCCCGGGCGTTCGGCTGGATCACGTGGCCGTTGCTGGCCTTGTAGCTCTGCGCCTCGGCGTCGCTCTGGAAGATCCCCAGCGTCTTGATCACGAAGAACTCGCCGATCGACCCGCCCACCGTGGTGCGGCTGACGTTGCTGAAGCCGGCGAAGATCGGCTGCCCGCCGTTGCCCAGCGCGGTCACCCGGTTGCGGATGGTGGTGAGGTTGGCGCCCCAGCGCACCTGCAGGCCCGGGCGGCGCATGGTGTAGTCGGCGCTGAACTCCAGGCCGCTGTTGCGCACGCTCCCGGCGTTGATGGTGGGCGACGCGGCCGGCCCGGTCAGGCTCCAGGGGATCGGCGCGTCCACCAGCAGGCCGCTCGAGGTGGAGCGGTACCAGTCGGCGCTGAAGTTCACGCGGTTGTCCAGCAGCGCCAGGTCCACCCCCACGTCCGCCTGCTTCTGGCTCTGCCAGCGGATGTCGGGGTTGGCCAGCGCGATCTGCGTGGAGCCGGTGGCGATCGACCCGCCGAACAGGTACGCCTGGTTCCCCACGATGCTGGCCGAGTAGCGGAAGTCGCCGATGTCCTGGTTCCCCAGCGAGCCGTAGCTGGCGCGCAGCTTCAGGTAGTCCAGCGAGTGCACCAGGGGGATCCCGCCGAAGAACGGCTCCTCGCTGATCACCCACCCCGCGCTGGCGGAGGCGAAGTCGGCCCACTTGTTGTTGGGGCCGAACTTGCTGCTCCCGTCACGCCGGAACGAGCCGGTGAGCAGGTAGCGGTCGGCGAAGGAGTAGTTGGCGCGCGCCAGGTAGCCGCGCAGCGACGCCGGGGTGCTGCGTCCGGTGTTCTGGAAGTTGCTGCTCCCCGCATCGATCTCGGTGAGGTCTTCGTCGCTGAAGCCGCGGCGGTACGCCTCCAGGCGGCGGAACTCGCTGTGCTGCTCGGTGATGCCGGCCACCGCGTTCAGCGAGTGCTCGCCGCGGGTCAGGTTGGCCGTCAACAGGTTCTCGGCCAGCCAGCTGGTGAAGTCGTCGCGCCGGTCGCGCCCCTCGTTGAAGGTGGGCACGGTGTTCTCGCGCAGCTGCACCATGCGCACGAAGTTGCGCCAGTTGGTGTCCTGGTAGTCGATCCCCACGTTCAGCCGGTACTTGAGCCAGCGGAACAGGCTCAGCTCGCCGAAGGCGCTGCCCAGCACGCGGTTGGTGTAGTCGGTGCTGGTCTGCGTGTTGAACGCGCCCACCGGGTTGGTGCCGAAGGTGGAGAGCACCCCGTTCCCCGAGCCGTACCCCCAGCCGCCCGGGTTGTTGGGGTCGTGCACGGGGATCGCCGGCTGCAGGCGCACCACGTCGATCAGCGGAAAGCCGATCACGTTGTCACGGACGGAGCGCGCGAGCGACAGGTTCTCGCCCACCCGCCAGCGGCTGCGGCGCGCCTCGCTGTTCACGCGGAAGCTGGCGCGGTTGAAGCCGGTGTTGATGATGGTGCCCTTCTGGTCGAAGTAGCCGCCGCCGATCAGGTAGCTCAGGCTCTCGTTGCCGCCCGACACTTCCAGGTTGTGGTCCTGCACGGCGCCGCTGCGGAAGATGGCGGCCTGCCAGTCGGTGTTGGCGGTGACCGGCGTGTTGTCGGCCGGGACGCCGCCGTTGGCGCGGGCCATCGCGTTGATCTCCTGCCACCGCTGGCCGTCCACGAAGTCGATGCGGTTGGGCACGTCCTGGAAGCCGTAGTAGCTGGTCACCGCCACCCGCGGGGTCCCGGCCCGCCCGCGCCGGGTGGTGATCACGACCACGCCGTTCGCCGACTGCGCTCCGTACTGCGCTGCCGCGGAGGCGTCCTTGAGGATGTCGATGCTCTCGATGTCGTCGGGGTTCAGGTTGGGGTTGGTGCGCGTGTACATCCCGTCGATCACGTAGAGCGGGTCCGCCGCGCCCAGGAAGTTCTGGCCGCGGACCACGATCTGCGCCGGGCGCCCGGGCTGCCCGGTGGCGGCCACGTTCACGCCGGCCACGCGGCCGCGCAGCGCCTCTTCCACGGTGGCCACCTTGGCCTGGCGCAGGTCCTGGCCGCGCACGCGGCTCACCGCGTCGCTCACCGTGCGGGCGCGCTGCGTGGTGTAGCCGACGGCCACCACGGAGTCGAGGCGGACGGCGGCGACGGGGAGCGAGAAGCTGGCGGTGGCGGTGCCGCCCGCGGCCACGGTGACGGTCGTGGTCTGTGGGGCGTGGCCGATGGCGGTGGCGCGCACCTGGTGCGTTCCCGCCGGCACGCCGGTGATGGTGTAGCGGCCGTCGGTGGCGGTCACGGCCTGCCGGCCTCCCGCCGCCACGGTGGCCCCGCCGAGCGGGCGGCCTCCCGTTTCGGTCACGCTCCCGGACACCTGTCCCGTCTGGGCCCGGAGCGGCGCGGCGGCCAGCAGCACGAGCGCGGCCACGCACCCGAGCGCGCGGCGCAGCGCGCGGGCGGGGCTGGAGCGGCCTGTGACAGGGCTTTGCATGGATGGTCCTCGCTGCAGTGCGGTTGGTTGATGAATCCCGCGCGGGTGCGGCGCGGGACCGGACGTGGGTTGGGGGGTGATGCCGGTCACCGGGGGCGAGCGGCTGTGGCTTGGGTGCATCGGGCTCCGGAACTGCGAACAGGTGCGCTAGTGCGTGAGTGCGCGAGTGCGTTTTCGCGGCCGCTCACGAGGACGGCTACGGACCGGAACGGGGAGTCTCTCCGCTCCGGCCCAGCTCGGTTCAGTGCGCCCCGGCGGGGCGGTACAGCATCTCGTCCGGAATCCGCTGGCGGGGCACGCCCGGTCCCTCGATCCACAGCTCCAGCGCCATCGCCCCGTACGCCTGGTGGTAGGCCAGGACGAACCGGTGCAGCCCCGCCCGCAGCGCGATCATCCCCTCGTCTTCCGTAGTCGCCGGGGACTGGCCCATCGACCAGAAGACGAGCCGCTCGCCGATCCAGAGCGCCGCGCCGTCCTTGCTGCGCGCGGTGAAGGTGTAGACGCCGTCGGCGGGGGCGCGGAGGTAGCCGGTGAAGCGGAAGCCGAACCGCTCGTCGCGGTCGCGCGGGTGCAGGCCGAGGTTCGGAAGCGTCCCGGTTGTCGCAGGCGCGAGGTCGCCCGGCCGCTCGTCGAGGCGCGAGAGGCGGTCGCGCACGGGCCAGCTCAGCCGGTAGCGCGGCTCGGGGGTGCTGTCGGCGAAGTACGCGAAGCCGACGCCCGGGACGACGTCGGCGTCCACCGGCGCCAGGCCGGGGACGCGGCGGAACTCCATCCGCGCCTCGGGGGCGGCGGTCGGCCGGCCGCCGCTGAAGCCGCGGACGCGGACCATCGTCGTTTCGCGCAACGTGAACGGGCGGAAGAGCGGGCTCTCGGCGGTCGGCTCGCTGCCGTCCGTCGTGAAGCGCAGCTCGTTGGGCGTGCCCTGGTGCACGGTCACGCGGACGGAATCGACGAACTCGGGGTGCTCGGGAAGGATCAGCGGGGCCAGGCCGCGGTTCACGGCGGCCAGGCGGTCGGCGCTGAACTTCAGGACGGCGCGGTCGTAGGTGAACACGCCGTTGATCTCGCGCTCCACGTCGGTGAGCTGCGTGTAGATGCCGGCGCTCATCCCGTGCGTGTCGCGCAGCCGCCACATCCGCTGGATCAGCCGGTCGTAGCGATCGTTCATCTCGCCGCGCCGGTCCGCCGCGTACGCGCCGCCGTAGCCGTAGTTCTCCCGATCGTCCCGCGCCCACAGGTGGCCCTCGACGAGGTGCCCCAATCCCCCGAACTCGCCGACCACCGTGGCCTTTTCGGACGATGGCACCAGCGCCTGCGGGCCTTGGTAGCGGTGCACGTCGATCACGTCGCCCGCGCCGGTGTGCTGCCATCCGCTCGCGTCGTCGATCAGCCGGCTCGGGTCGGCGGCGCGGATCTTCTCGACGATCTCGCGCGTCCAATCGACCGAGGGCTGGCCCCACTTCTCGTTGAACGGCACCCAGCAGACGATGCACGGATGGTTGCCGCGCCCGGCGAGCATCGCGTCCAGCTCGCGCTCGAAGTGCGCGCGCGCCTGGGGCGTGTCGTTCCAGCCGCAGGGCATGTCCTGCCAGACGGGAAGGCCCAGCCGGTCGGCGTGATGGTACCAGCGCTCCGGCTCCACCTTGATGTGCTTGCGGGTGAAGCCGAACCCCGCCGCCTTCGTCTGCTCCACGTCCCAGCGCAGCGCCTCGTCCGTCGGCGCCGTGTAGAGCCCGTCGGGCCACCATCCCTGGTCCAGCGGGCCCAGGTGGAACCACGGCTCGCCGTTCAGGGCGATGCGGGTGTGGCCGCGCTCGTCCCGCGCCAGCGACACCGTCCGCATCCCGAAGTAGCTCTCCACCGCGTCCGTCTCGCGCCCGCCGTCGATCAGCGCCACGCGCAGGTCGTACAGGAACGGATCGCCCGGCCCCCACAGCCGCGGGTCGGGGACGGGGACGCGGATCTCTTCTCCCGCGACGCCCGCGGCCCGGCCGACCTCTGCGCCGTCCGCGAGCGCGACCGCCGTCACCCGCTGCCGATCGGTCGTCCCACGGCCGCGGACGGTGAGGCGGAGCGCCTGGGCGGCCACGTCGGGCGTCATCCGCAGCGCGGCGATGGACGCGGCGGGGACGGGCTCCAGCCACACCGTCTGCCAGATCCCGGTCACGGGCGTGTAGAAGAGCCAGTCATCCGAGGGGCTCGCCTGCTTGCCGCGCGGCTGGCCGAACGCGTCCGTCGGGTCCCACGCGTCCACGAGCACTTCCTGCTCTTCGTCCGCCGCCAGCGCACTGGTGATGTCGAAGCAGAACGCGTCGTAGCCGCCGGTGTGCTCACCCACGTGGACGCCGTTGACGAACACGCGCGCCCGCCAGTCCACCGCGCCGAAGTGCAGCAGCAGCCGCTCGCCGGCGCCCAGCTCCGGCGCGCGGAAGGTGCGGCGGTAGACGGCGCGGCCGGCGTGGCGCATCACGCCGCTGAGCGCCGACTCGATGGCGAACGGCACCAGCACGCGCTCCGGCAGCGCCTCGCCCGATGACGGAAGCGGCGCGTCGTCCGTCGGCAGGGCCAGCTCCCACACGCCGTTCAGGCTCTGCCAGCGCGGGCGGACCAGCTGCGGGCGCGGGTACTCGGGAAGGACGTTCTCGGGATCGACGTCCGCCGCCCAGCGCGTCATCACCGGGGCGCGGGCGGGGCGCCATGCGGAGCGCACGGGCGGCGTGGCCGGATGGGCGGCGTGGGGGGCCGGCGCGACGGAGGGCCCCGGCCGGGCGGGCGCCGCAACGGTCATCGGACGACCACGTTGGGCACGGCTTCGTCGCTCGCCGTCGCGTCGCCGGGGGCGCCGGCCAGGCGGACGCGGGCGGGGCGCTTCGCCGCGGCCGTGGCGGGGGCGGCGGTGGAATCGCGCACCACCAGCTCGCCGGCCAGGTGCATCTTCTGCGGCGGAATGGTCTCGCGCGCCTCGATGTGGCGGATCAGCATCTGCGCCGAAAGCTGCCCCATCTCGAACTTGGGCATGCGCACGGTGGTCAGGCGCAGCGGCAGGTATTCCAGGATCTGCAGGTCGTCGAACCCGATCACGCTCACCTCGCCGGGGACGTCGATCCCGAGCTCGCGCAGGGCGCGCAGCAGCCCCAGCGCCACCAGGTCGTTGTAGCAGGTGACGGCGGTGGGCCGCTCGGCCGCGGGGCGGCCGCGGAAGAACTCCAGGCCGGTGCGGTAGCCGTCTTCGAGGTGGGCCCCGGCGAGCACCACGTCGTGGTCGGTGAAGATCACGTGCGAGCCGCTGCACGCGTGGCGCACCCCGTCGATGCGCTCCTGGCTGTGCCAGCTGTACGCCGGCCCCGCGAAGTGGACGATGCGCGTGTGCCCCAGCTCGATCAGGTACTCCACCGCCTTGCGCGAGGCCTGCACGTTGTCGACGTCGATCAGGCTGGCCGGCACGCCGCGCACCTCTTCCAGCAGCACGAACGGGAAGTTGCGCCGCTTCAGCTCGAAGAGGTGCGACAGGTCGGCGTCGGCGTCCATCACCGGCGTCAGGATCAGCCCGTCCACCCCTTTGCGCTCGAGCAGCTCCACCGAGCGGCGCTCCGCCTCGTACTCGCCCTCGCTGCTGGTGACCAGCAGGGTGTAGCCGCTCTCCTGCGCCGCCGCCCGCGCGCCGGTCACCACCTCGCCGTAATACGGGTTGTCCACTTCCTTGATGACCAGGCCGATGCTGCGCATGTGCGGCCCGGCGGCGCGCCCCGCGGGGCCGCTCTTGCGGTAGTTCAGCGACTCGATGGTGGAGAGCACCCGGTCCCGCGTGCTGCGCTTGACCGTGCCGGTGTCGTTCAGCACCGCGCTGACGGTGGCCTTGCTCACCCCGGCCAGCCGCGCGACGTCGTTGATGGTGGGCCGGGTGCTCTTCATCGCGGCAGGGTGGGAAGGAGGCGGTGGGATCGGGGACGTCAGGGGACTCTGCGACGCGCACGGCGGCGAACCGCTTCTGAACTGCTCTGAACAGGTTCGAATGCGTTCAGGTTAGAGCCCGGTTTCCGGGCTGTCAAGCATCATGTTCAGCCAGTGGACAAATCCGGCCTCGGTCGGGAGAGCAGGCCGCGCACGCACGTATCTACACGTACGCGCAGGCGTTTTGTCGTGTTTTGTATTGAAGCTTCGGGGCGGCCGGTCGATCGTTTCGGGAAGGCAGCCGCCCTTGCCGGCGGCGAAGGGGCTGCGCTCCGGAACTGCCGGAGAAAGGTTCTTGACGGGCGGACTCCGCAAATGTACTGTCTCTGAACCAATCTGAACCGTTTCGGATCGGTTCACGTCTGCCCCCGGCCGGCGGCGGCGATCCGGATCCAGCCACCACCGACATCCCGAGCACGCCATGTCCCTGCTCCCCCGGTTCCGTACGGTCCTGCGCGCGGGTGTGCTGCCCCTGCTCGCGCTCGCCACGCTGGCCAGCTGCCGCAAGGAGAGTGGCGGTGGCGGCGGCGCCACGAACGGCAAGTGGACCGTGGGCTTCTCGCAGATGGGGCACGACAACCCATGGCGCATGGCGCAGACGGCCAGCCTGAAGGCCGAGGCCGCCAGGCGCGGCTACGACATCGTGGTCACCGACGCGCAGGACCAGACGGCCAAGCAGGTCTCGGACGTGGAAGACCTGATCGCCCGCCGCGTGAACGTCATCCTCCTGGCGCCGCGCGAGTACGAGGGGCTGGCGCCGGCGCTGCAGTCGGCGAAGGACGCGGGGATCCCCGTGATCCTGGTGGACCGCGAGGCCGAGGGAACGGCGGGCGAGGACTACGTGACCTTCCTGGGGAGCAACTTCGTGGAGCAGGGCCGCCGCGCCGCCGAGTGGCTGGTGAAGGAGACCGGCGGCAACGCGGGGATCGTGGAGCTCACCGGCACGCCGGGCTCCAGCGTGGCCGTGGACCGCTCCAAGGGCTTCCACGACGTGATCGCGCAGCACCCGGGGATGAAGATCATCGCCAGCCAGACCGGCGAGTTCAGCCGCGCCAACGGGCAGCGGGTGATGCAGAACCTGGCGCAGAGCCTGGGCCGGCAGATCACCGCCGTGTACGCGCACAACGACGAGATGGCGCTGGGCGCCCTCCAGGCGCTGCGCGCCGCGGGGCTGGAGCCCGGCAAGGACGTGAAGGTCGTGTCGGTGGACGGCGAGCGGGCCGCGCTCGAGGCGATCCAGCGCGGCGAGCTGGGCGCCACGGTGGAGAGCAACCCGCGCTTCGGCCCCATCGCCTTCGAGACGATCGAGCAGCTGCGCCGCGGCGAGAAGATCCCGCCCAAGAAGCTGATCACCGACCGCTTCTTCGACCGGACGAACGCGGCGCAGTTCGTGGCGGAGGCGTACTGACCGGCGAACGGGTGCGTTAGTGCGTTAGTGCGTGAGTGCGCGAGTGCGTTGGAACCGCATCGCAGCTCACGCACTGGCGCACCTGTTTCGAACGCACTGGCGCACCCGTGCGGTTGACGCACTCACGCACCCGTGCAGTTCACGCACTCACGCACCCGTGCGGTTGACGCACCCGTTTCCCCCTCATCCCCGCGCCGGAATGAGCACCCCCGATCCGATCCTCCGCATGGAGGGCATCGTAAAGCGCTTCGCGGGCGCCACTGCGCTGGACGGCGTCGATTTCGAGCTGAGGCGCGGCGAGGTGCACGCGCTGGTGGGCGAGAACGGCGCGGGAAAGAGCACGCTGATCAAGATCATGACCGGCGCCTACCGCCGCGACGGCGGGCAGGTGTGGCTCGAAGGACAGCCGGTCGACTTCAGGACCCCGGCGGACGCGCAGGCCGCCGGGGTGATCGCCGTGCACCAGGAGATCCATCTCCTCGCCTACCGCACCGTCGCCGAGAACGTGTACCTGGGCCGCGAGCCGCGCCGCTGGGGGCTGGTGGACTGGGGGCGGATGAACACCGAGACCGGCGCGCTCCTCCAGCGCCTGGGCCTCGCGATCGACCCCGCGGCCACCCTCGGCGCGCTCAGCACCGCGCAGCAGCAGATGGTGGCGATCGCGCGCGGCGTCTCGCTCGGCGCGAAGGTCCTGGTGCTGGACGAGCCCACCAGCTCGCTGGCCGAGCGCGAGGTGGCCATCCTCTACACCCTGATCCGCCAGCTGCAGGACGAGGGGACGGCCATCGTCTACATCAGCCACCGCTTCGACGAGCTGTACACCGTCTGCGACCGCGTCACCGTGCTGCGCGACGGGAAGCTGGTGGGCACCCGCCACCTGCGCGACCTGGAGCGGCTCGATCTGGTCTGCCTGATGCTGGGCAAGCCGCGCGAGGCGCTGCGCGAGGGCACCACCGGCTTCGGCGGGCACCAGGCCGAGGCCGAGGCGGCCGCCCCGCTCCTGCGCGCCGAGGGGCTGCGCCGCGGGCAGAAGCTGCGCGGCGTGTCGCTCGACGTGCGCAAGGGCGAGATCCTGGGCGTCGCCGGCCTGCTCGGCTCTGGGCGGACGGAGACGGCGCGCGCCATCTTCGGCGCCGACCCGGCGCAGGAGGGGACGATCGAGCTCGACGGCAAGCGCCTGGACCCGCGCACCCCGGACGACGCGATCGCCGCCGGCATCGCCTTCGTCTCGGAAGACCGCAAGGGCGAGGGGATCATCCCCGAGCTGTCGGTGCGCGAGAACCTCACGCTCGCCGCGCTGCCGACGCTCACGCGCGCCGGGGTCGTGGACCGGGCCAGGCAGCGCGAGATCGTGGACCGCTTCATGGCGCGGCTGGGGATCAAGGCGACGAGCGCCGACCAGAAGATCCGCGAGCTCTCCGGCGGCAACCAGCAGAAGGTGCTGCTGGCGCGCTGGCTGTGCATGAACCCCGCGCTGCTGATCCTGGACGAGCCCACGCGCGGCATCGACATCGGCGCCAAGGCCGAGATCCAGGCGCTGATCAACGAGCTGGCCGGCACCGGGCTGGGCGTGCTGATGATCAGCTCCGAGCTCGAGGAGCTGGTGGAGGGCAGCTCGCGCGTGGTGGTGCTGCGCGACGGGCAGAACGTGGCCGAGCTGCGCGGAAGCGAGATCAGCCAGCAGTCGATCATCCACGCCATGGCCGAGGGTAGCGCGGCCGCGGCCCCCGCCACCCTGGAGGCCTGAGCGATGAGTGCAACGGTAGCCGCGCGGCCGTCGCCGTCGCTGGGCCGCTGGTGGAGCGCGCTGGGGCCCACGGGGGGCGCGCTGGTCGCGCTGGTGGTCCTGGTCGTCGCCAACTCGATCTTCACCCCCAACTTCGCGACGGCGGGCAACTTCTGGAACGTGCTGCTGCAGCTCTCCGTCACCCTCCTGGTGTCGGTGGGGATGACGTTCGTGATCGCCACCGGCGGCGTGGACCTTTCCGTCGGCAGCGTGATGGCGATCAGCGCCGCCGTGGCGGCGGTGACGGTGGAGCAGGGGCTGTGGATCGCCATCCCGCTGGCGCTGGCGGCGGGGATGGCGGTGGGGCTGCTGAACGGGGCGTTCGTCTCGTACTTCAAGGTGCAGGCGATCGTGGTCACCCTCGCCACGCTGCTGGCCGGGCGCGGCCTGGCGCAGGTCATCAACCGTGACGGCGCGCTGCTCACCATCGAAGACCCGGGCTTCCTGGCGCTGGGCCGCGGCTACGTGGGGCCCGTCCCCGTGCAGGTGCTGATCGCGGCGGTGGTGGTGGCGCTCGCCGTCTTCCTGCTGCGCTCCACGCCGTTCGGGCGCTACGTGCTGGCGGTGGGCGGCAACCCGGCGGCGGCGCGGCTGGCGGGCGTGCCGGTGAACCGCACCGTCGTCTCGGTCTACGCGCTGAGCGGGCTGCTGTCGGCGATGGCGGGGCTGATCGAGGCCAGCCGGCTGGGGGCCAGCGCCGCCGCCAAGATCGGCCAGGGCGCCGAGCTCGACGCGATCGCCGCCGTGGTGGTCGGGGGCACGCTGCTCAGCGGCGGGCGGGCGACGCTGCTGGGGACCGTGGTCGGAGCGGTGATCATGCAGGTGATCGCCACCTCCTTCAACATGCTGCTGATCCCGTATTCGTGGTCGCTGGCGTTCAAGGCGCTCATCATCCTCGTTGCCGTGTACCTCCAGCGCCCGCGGAGGGTCTAGTGGAACACCAGGGACCAATCGGCGGCTCGGGGCCCGCGCTGGCCGTTCCGCCTTCTTCCGCGGGGACGCCGCCCACGCACGGCGCCGGTGGCGGGGTGCCGGTGCCGCGCGCGCCGGCGTTCCGCAGCAAGGCCGCGTCGATGCTGCAGCGGCAGGGGGCGGTGGTGGCGCTGATCGTGGTGTGCGCCTTCGGGGCGATGCGCTACCAGCCGTTCGCCACCCCCGAGAACCTGCTCAACGTGCTGCGGCAGAACAGCATGCTGGGCCTGGTGGCGCTGGGGATGACGATGGTGATCCTCACCGGCGGGATCGACCTTTCCGTCGGCTCCGTCCTGGCCGTGGCGGGGATCACGGCCGCCTGGCTCTCGCCGCGGGGGACGGCGGTGGCGCTGCTGGGCGGGCTGGCCGCGGGAGCGATCCTGGGCGCGCTCAACGGCGTGCTGATCACCCGGGCGCGCATCCAGCCGTTCATCGTGACGCTGGCCATGATGATCGCGGCGCGCGGCGCGGCGCTGGGCGCAACGGACGAGAACTCGGTGCACGTGGACCGCGCCGCCAAGGGGATCCTGTGGCTGGGCCGCGGCAAGGTGGCGGGGGTCCCGGTGCCGGTGCTGCTGGCGGCGCTCGCGTTCATCGTGGGATGGGTCGTGCTGCGCTACACCCGCTTCGGCCGCTACGTCTACGCCGCGGGCGACCACCAGGACGCGGCCCGGCTGCTGGGGCTGCAGGTGGACCGCGTGCTGATCGCCACCTACACCATCAGCGGCGCGCTGGCGGGGCTCGCGGGGATCGTGTTGGCGGGGCGCCTGGGAGCGGGGCAGCCCGTCGCCGGCAACGGGTGGGAGCTGGACGCGATCGCCGCCGTCGTGGTCGGCGGCACGCTCCTCTCCGGCGGGCAGGGCGGCGTGGGGGCGACGGTGGTGGGCGTGCTGCTGCTGGGGATCATCTTCAACCTGTTCAACCTGGAGGGGACGATCACCCCGTGGTGGCAGGGCGTGCTGCGCGGGATATTCCTCCTGGGCGTGGTGGTGGTGCAGAGCCGCCTGCAGCGCCGCGCCGCCAAGGCGTCGTGATGGCGGGGATGTCGATGACGGGAGGCCAGATGCGGCTCTGCGGGTTGCTGCTTGCCACGTCGGCGGTCGCGGGATGCGCCTCGCCCTCGCCGCGCGCGGGATCCGGCGATGCCGGTCGGGCGACGTCCGCGACGTACGCCAATCCGGTGCTGGACGCGGACTTCCCTGACCCCACGGTGATCCGCGCGGCGGACGGGATGTTCTACGCCTACGGCACGCAGGGTGATCGCGACGGGCGCACGCTGAACATCCAGGTCGCACGCTCCGCCGAGTTGACGCGCTGGGAGCACCTCGGCGACGCGCTGCCGACGAAGCCGGCGTGGGCCAGCCGCACGCAGGACTTCTGGGCGCCGCACGTCTCCGAGCACGATGGTCGCTACTACCTGTACTTCTCCGCCAAGCCCGACGCGGCGCTGAGCGACACCACGCGCGGGCTCTGCCTGGCCGTGGCGACGGCGACGCGGCCGGAGGGGCCGTTCACGGACAGCGGCCAGCCGCTGCAGTGCGGGCCCAGCTTCGTGAACATCGACCCGATGGCGTTCGACGACCCGCAGACGGGGAAGCGGCTGCTGTACTGGGGAAGCGGCTTCGGCCCGATCAAGGTGCGCGAGCTGGCGGCGGACCGCGTGTCGTTCGCCCCGGGGAGCAGCGTGGTGGACCTGGTGGCGCCGGTCCGGACGTCGGACCGAGCCGACTACCAGCGGCTGGTGGAGGGAGCGTGGGTGATCTACCGCGCGCCCTGGTACTACCTGTTCTACTCGGGCGACAACTGCTGCGGCCCGCGCGCGCACTACGCGGTGATGGTCGCGCGCTCGCGCAGCGCCACCGGCCCGTTCGAGACGCTGGCGCACGCGACCGGCGCGCGCACCAGCGCGATCCTGGAGCGCAGCGAGCGCTGGAACGCCCCCGGCCACAATTCCGTGATCACCGACGCGCGCGGCACCGACTGGATCGTCTACCACGCCGTGGACGTCCGCCGCCCCCGCGCGAAGGAGACGGACGACGCCAACACGCGGCGGGTGATGCTGATCGACCGCCTGATTTACGTCGACGGCTGGCCGCGCGTGGACCGCGCCCCGTCGGACGGAGCGCGGCCGGGGCCGGTGGTGCGTCAGGGTGCTGCCGCGGGATCGCCCGAGTGAAACCCTCGGGGCGGACATGGGCACGGGCCGCAAACCGCCGGGCGGCGGGGCGCAGGCGGAGTCCGGAAGCGCTTCTCCGACCGGGAACCTGGCCTCAGCGTCACGATCACGAGGCCGTAGGCGGCGCGCGAACCGTAGATGGCCGTCGCGGCCGGCCTGGCCGGCACCTCCTTCGCCTCGAGGTCCGCGGGATCGATGCGGCGGAGCCATCGGCGCATCTCCGCCCCGGATTGCGTGAACCAGATGCGGCCGTTCACCACCAGGAGTGCTCCAAGCACCGAGCCGCATTCCACGATCCTCCCCGGCCGAGCGGGTGCGGCTTGCCGATGTGCGCACCCGGCGAGGACGGCGAGAAGTCCGATGAGCGGCAGCGGACGGATGCGCATTGGTTGTGGGAGTGAGTGTGGACATTGTCGCGCATGCATGCGATCAACGTCCCACGTGCGTCCCTCGTGACCGGTGGGGACAGGGCGAATGAATTCGCTGCAACGACCACACGAAGTCCGCCTTCGCGGACTACTGGCTGTGGTGTGGATGCGGCGGCGGTGCGCGGGAGCGAGCCTCGTCCCGAGGTGATCTCAGGGAACGGCGCGAAGGCAGACCCGCAGCCTCGCGCAGTCTGCGAGGCTTCCTGTGGTTGTAGCTGCGGCTTCAGCCGCCGGTGTGAAGCCGAGGCGATACGGGGAACAACCCGCCGCTGCGATGCCGGGGACGCGCTAATCACCCGGCGGCGGGCAGTACGGCAGCCCGGCCTCGTCCCACCGAAGCTCGACGATGGTGGCGTTGCGCGGGGCGTCGGGCGAGCCGAAGCGGGCGTGGGTGATCAGCCAGTCGCGGCCGTCCGGCGTGCGGAACCAGGCGCAGTGGCCGGGGGCGAAGATGCCGTGCTCGGGGCTCGCGCGCAGCACGAAGCCGCGGCCGTCGCGCGTCACGTTGACCACGCGGCCCAGGTGGTCCTCGATCAGGGCGCCCACGGCGTAGAATCCGAAGTAACAGCCGCCGCTGTAGAGCCACACGCGGCGGCCCTGTGGGTTCACCAGTCCGCCGACGGGCGCCTCCACGGTGCTCCAGCGCACGGTGTCCGTCGCCCAGTCCACGCCGGGGATGCGCTTCCACGGCATCCGGCGGGCGGCGTGGTACAGGTGCCACGGCTCGGAGGGGCGCGCGAGGAGCATGACGAGCGAATACACCCGCGTGAGGTCTTCGGTGATGAACGCCTCGACGATTCCCGTGCCGTACGGGTCGGCATCGACGAAGTCCATCGCCCAGGCCAGGCGCAGCGAGCCGTCCGGCGCGCGGTAGACGTCGGCGTCGATGGCGAAGTCCGCGTCCGGCGTCAGCACGTGGCCGCTGTCGATGAAGGGCCCCTCGGGGCGCTCGGCGTCGGCGCGGCGGATCTGGTGGCCGATGTGCGCCTGCTCGCCCACGCCTGCGCCGTGCGAGTACAGCATCACGTACGGCCGCGCGAGCCCGGGGACGTAGCGCACGCACGGCGCCCAGAACGCGTGCCGCGTCGCGTCACCGTCGAGACTGGGCCCGAGCGGCGTCCACTGGACGAGGTCGTTCGAGGCGAACGCGGGGAATGCGCCGGCCGATGCCGTGCCGCCGCGCCCGTCGCTGGTCTCGTCCCGGGTGACGTAGACATAGAAGCGGTACGCCGCGGGGACGCCGTCGGGGATCGCCAGCAGGTACGGATCGCCCTGGTCGGCGGCTTCGGGGAAAAGAGGCCGGTAACTCACCGGCCTCACATCTGACGGAGAGGAATGCATCCGATGATTCGCAGTCGTGGTCCAGTCTCGCTCGGGGTAGCCCTGCTCGCGGCCGCGTCGCTCGCCGCGTGCGATCCGCCGCCGGCCGGCAGCGGGCCCGCGCCGCGGGCCGGCTCCGCGGTGGCGTGCACCTTCACCAACCCGGTGGCCAGCGGCGCCGACCCGTGGGTGGAGTTCCACGACGGGTGGTACTACCTGGCGCAGTCCAAGAACCCGGGGGGCGGACAACGTAGCACCGTCTGGGTGTTCCGGTCGAGAAAGCTCACCGACCCCATGCGCGACAGCGTGCAGGTGTGGACCACGCCCGAGTCCGGCTGGAACCAGACGCACGTGTGGGCGCCCGAGATTCGCTTCGTGGACGGCCGCTGGTACATCTACTACGCCGCCGGCCGCCCCGGCCCGCAGGACGCGCCGTTCATCCATCAGCGCGCCGGCGTCCTCCGCGCCACCACCGCCGATCCGCGGGGCGCGTGGGAAGACCTGGGCCCGCTCGACACCGGCGGCGACCCGTCCACCCACGCCGACGACATCTGGGCGATCGACTTCACCGTGCACCGCATCGGCGGGCAGCTCTACGGGCTGTGGAGCGGGTGGGACACCAACACGCCCGTCGCCCGCACGCCGCAGTACCTGTACATCGCCCGGATGTCTGACCCGCACACCGTCTCCAGCGCCCGCGTCCGCATCTCGGCGCCGACGGAAGAGTGGGAGCGCCGCGTGGACCCCGTGGACGGGCTGGACCTGAACGAGGGCCCGCAGGTTCTGGAGCACGGCGGTCGCTTCTTCGTCACCTACTCCACCCGCGAAAGCTGGACGCCCGCGTACCGCCTGGGGATGCTCACCCTGCGCCGCGGGGCGGACCCGATGCAGCCCGCCAGCTGGAGCAAGACGGGGCCGGTGTTCCAGATGGCCAACGGCGTCTACGGCCCCGGCCACAACGGCTTCGCGAAGTCCCCCGACGGCCGGGAGGACTGGCTGATCTACCACGCCAAGGTGGACACCGGCCCCAACTGGAACCGGGTGATCCGCGCGCAGCGCTTCACCTGGCGGCCGGACGGGACGCCGGACCTCGGACAGCCGGTGGCGTCGGGGGTGGCGCTGCCGGTGCCGAGCGGCGAGCCGTGCGAGCGCTGAGGAGCGGATGGGGCTGATGGATCCCGATCCCGCCGCGGGCGCCGTCAGCGCCGCGCTCCGGGAGAACCCGCACCGGCGGCTGAACCCGCTCACCGGCGAGTGGGTGCTGGTCTCGCCGCACCGCGCGCTGCGGCCGTGGCAGGGCCAGGTCGAAGCCGTGCCGCCCGACACGCGGCCGGCGTACGACCCCACCTGCTACCTGTGCCCGGGCAACACCCGCGCGGGCGGGCACCACAACCCGGAGTACGCCGGCACCTTCGTCTTCGACAACGACTTCGCCGCGCTCAAGCCCGGCACGCCGCCGTCGGAGATGGACGTGGCCGGGCTGCTGGTGGCGCGCGGCGAGAGCGGGGTGGCGCGGGTGATCTGCTTCAGCCCGCGGCACGACCTCTCGCTGCCGGAGATGGACGTCACGGCCATCCGCGGCGTGGTGGACGTGTGGGCCGAGCAGTACGCCGAGCTGGGTGCGCGACCCGACATCGGCCACGTGCAGATCTTCGAGAACAAGGGCGAGATGATGGGGTGCAGCAACCCCCATCCCCACGGCCAGATCTGGGCGCAGCGCTCGCTCCCGATGTCCGCCGCGCGCGAGCTGGCGCGGCAGGCGGAGCACTTCGAGCGCCACCGCCGCACCCTGCTCGCCGACTACCTGCGGCTGGAGCTGGACGCCGGCGAGCGGATCGTGCTGGAGAACGATTCCTTCGTGGTGCTGGTCCCCTTCTGGGCGGTGTGGCCGTTCGAGACGCTGGTGATCGCCCGCGAGCCGGTGGCCGACGTGGCGCGGCTGGACGGCGCGCGGCGCGACGGTCTGGCCGACGTGCTGAAGCGGCTGACGGCGCGCTACGACAACCTGTTCGGCGTGTCGTTCCCCTACAGCGCCGGCCTGCACCAGGCGCCCACGGACGGCCAGCCGCACCCCGAGTGGCACCTGCACCTGCACTTCTATCCGCCGCTGCTGCGCAGCGCCCACGTGCGCAAGTTCATGGTGGGCTACGAGATGCTCGGCGAGCCCCAGCGCGACGTGACTCCCGAGTCCAGCGCCGAGCGCCTGCGCGGGCTCCCCGAAACGCCGCGCCGCACCGTCGGCGCATGAACGCCACGATCCCTGTTTCGATGAACAGACCCCTGGAACGTCATCCTGAGGCCGCCCACGCCGAAACCGCGCCCACTTCAGTGGCCGCAGGCCGAAGGATCCATGGCCGACGCAGCGCAACGGCCGGTGAGTCGCACCGACCGGTGATAGATCCTTCGCGCTGCGGCCGTCCGGGTAGGCGCCGGTTGCGGCGTGGTCGCGCTCAGGATGACGTCGTTGGCGCCCGCGCATTCAATCACGGCCGGGAGGCCGCCCGATGAGGCTCCTGGTCACCGGCGGCGCGGGGTACATCGGCAGCGTCGCGGTCGGCCAGCTCGCCGACGCGGGGCACGAGGTGGTGGTGATCGACCGGCTGTCGCAGGGGCACCCGGCCGCGGTGGACCGCCGCGCCGAGCTGGTGGCGGGCGACCTGGCCGACCGCGACCTGCTGGACGCGGTGATGGACCGGCATCGCCCGGAAGGGATCCTCCACTTCGCCAGCCACACGCTGGTGGGCGAGAGCATGGAGCAGCCCTTCCTGCACCTGGGCGACAACGTCCGCAACGGGCTGAACCTGCTGGAGAGCGCCGTGGAGCACGGGGTGAAGCGGTTCATCCTCTCCTCCACCGCCAACCTGTTCGGCCTTCCCGACCGCGTGCCGATCGACGAAGACGCCGCGGTCCGCCCCGGCAGCCCGTACGGCGAGAGCAAGCACATCCTGGAGCGCATCCTCCACTGGATGGACGACCGCTTCGGCCTGCGCTACGCAAGCTTGCGCTACTTCAACGCCGCCGGCGCCGCCGATCCCGACCGCGGCGAGTACCACGATCCGGAGACGCACCTGATCCCCGTCGTGCTGCAGGTGGCGCTGGGCCAGCGCGAGAAGGTCACCATCTACGGGGATGACTACGATACGCCCGACGGCACCTGCGTGCGCGACTACATCCACGTGAGCGACCTGGCCGACGCGCACGTGCGGGCGCTGTACGCGCTCGACGGCGGGAGCCGCACCTACAACCTGGGGAACGGCCAGGGCTACAGCGTGCGCGAGGTGATCGAGACCTGCCGCGCCGTCACCGGCCACCCGATCCCCGCCGAGGTGGGCCCGCGCCGCCCCGGAGACCCCGCCGTGCTGGTGGCCGCCAGCGACCGCATCCGCCGCGAGCTGGGCTGGACGCCCACGCACGACCTGAAGGCGATCGTCGAAAGCGCCTGGGCCTGGCACCAGCGCCACCCGGACGGCTACGGCCCGCGGGGGTGATATCGTCGGGGCGAGGGCGAACCGGGGCGAGGGCTCGGCGTGCTTCGACACGCATGGGTTCGGCCGCGGGCGGCCCCCCTCCCCCCGCTGCGCGGCGCGGAGCGCGGGGGAGGGGAGCACTGCAACTCAGTGCAATGCTTGCACTTTCTCGCGGTACACTCTCCCCCTCCCCCGCGCAGCGGGGGAGGGGGCCGGGGGGAGGGGGCCAGCCGCGGCCGCGCCGATGCCGGCCCTGACGCTCCGACGCTCGACAGACTGACCGAAGCCCATCAACCCTGCGGGAATACATGCCGATGACCAGCGACACCGATCCGCGCGAGGCCGTGCTGCGCGGCTTTCACGAACGCTACGGCGAGGCGCCGGCCTGGCTGGCGCGGGCGCCGGGGCGCGTGAACCTGATCGGCGAGCACACCGACTACAACGACGGCTTCGTGCTCCCCATGGCGATCGACCGCGCCGTTTGGATCGCCCTGCGCCCGCGCGGTGACCGCCACGTACGGGTGCACTCGCTGGATTTCGACGAGACGCGCGAGTTCAGCCTGGCCCAGCTGGGCGGCGCCGAGGGCGGCTGGATCGAATACGTGCGCGGGATGGCGTGGGCGCTGGAGAAGAAGGACCGCAAGCTCCCCGGCTGGGAGGGCGTCACCGCCGGCGACGTGCCGATCGGCGCCGGGCTCTCCAGCAGCGCGGCGATGGAGCTGGCGGTGGCGCGCGCCTTCTGCAGCGTGTCGGGGTTCGATTGGGACGCGCGCGAGATGGCGCTGCTGGCGCAGAAGGCCGAGAACGGCTGGGTGGGCGTCCACTGCGGAGTGATGGACCAGATGATCAGCGCCGCGGGCGAGGAAGGCCACGCGCTGCTGATCGACTGCCGCACGCTGGACACCCGCTCCGTTCCGCTCCCGCCCGGCACCTCGGTGGTGATCCTGGACACGGCGACGCGCCGCGGCCTGGTGGACAGCGCCTACAACGAGCGCCGCCGCGACACCGCCGCCGCCGCCGCCGCGCTGGACGTGCCCGCGCTGCGCGACGTGAGCGTGCGCACGCTGGAGCGCCGCGCCGGCGTACTGGAGCCCGAGACCTACCGCCGCGCCCGCCACGTGGTCACCGAGAACGAGCGCACGCTGCAGGCCGCCGATGCCCTGGAGCGCGGCGACGCGGCCGAGGTGGGCCGGCTGATGAACCTGAGCCACGCCAGCCTGCGCGACGACTACGAGGTGTCGCGCGCCGAGCTCGACGCCATCGTGGAGCTGGCGCAGGCGCAGCCCGGCTGCCACGGCGCGCGGATGACCGGCGCCGGCTTCGGCGGCTGCGCGGTGGCGCTGGTGGAATCGAGCGCCGCCCCCCGCTTCGCCGCCGAGGTCGCGGCCAAGTACCAGGCCCAGGTCGGCCTGGAGCCGAAGGTCTACGTCTGCTCCGCCTCGGCCGGCGCGTCGGTGGATGTGGTGCCGGTGGAAACGGCAACGGGTGCGTGAGTGCGCTGGAACAGCAACGAGTGCGTGAGTGCGCCAGTGCGTTGGGATCCGCCCGGACACAACCGTCCGCGCGAAGGCCGTTTCAACGCACTAGCGCACCCGTTCTGCCGTTCTAATGCGTCCGCGTGGTGATCAGGATCACCCCGTTCATCCCGCGCGAGCCGTAGATCGACGCCGAGGCCGCGTCCTTCAGCACGTCGAAGCGGCGCACGTCCTGGGGCGAGATGCCGACCAGCGCGGCCCCGGGGTAGAGCGCGGTGACGGGGACGCCGTCGATCACGTACAGCGGCTCGCCGTCGGTGATCAGGCCACCCGCGCCGCGCACGCGCACCGAGTAGTTGCCGTTGGGCAGCCGCCGCACGTCCACCCCGGCGATGCGGCCCATCATCAGCTCTTCCACCCGCGTGGCGTGCGGCGTCATCTCGTCGCCCTGCACGCTGCCTACGGCGGTGGTGAGCTGACGGCGCTGCTGGGTGCCGTAGCCGACCTGCACCAGGTTGGGGTCGTCTTCGGGGGGCGGGTTGCCGCCGCAGCCGGCCAGCAGCAGCGCGGCGGCCGCGAGCGCGAGGGTGCGCGTGGATAGCATCGGCTTCTCCCGTGCCTCGGGTTGCGGCGGACCCGCCGCTCGGAGCGCGCGACGCGGTGCCGCGGCGCCGGGTGACGTGGATCGCATCGACCGCGCCACCAACGGGGCGGCGACGGATGAGTTACGGCTGAAAACCCTTGCCGCGCAAAGAAATCGCGTGGCTCGGGCGGGGCCTCGGGGGGGCGGCGGATCTCACGGTCTCCGCATCAACCTTAATGCAGCGAGGGCGCGATGACCACGATCTCGGAGGCACCGGCCAGCCAGGGAGCTGTCTCCGTCCCTGTCTCCCCCGCGCAGCCCGATGCGTACGACGTCGCCGCGATCATGGGCGGGCTGTACGGCGACGGCATCATCGGCCTGAAGGGCGCCTTCAGCCGCGAGTGTGTGGCCGCGCTCGGCGAAGACCTGGAGGTGGCGTACCGCGACGCGCTCGCCCGCCCCGGCGGCGCCGTGGGGCGCGGGCCCAAGCGCCACTACGTGGAGATCCACCCGGAAGACATCCGCGGCTTCGTCGACCTGGCCACGCACCCCTGGGTCGTCGCCGTCTGCGAAGCCGTCCTCGGGCCCGAGTACAGGATCGTGGAGATCGGCTTCGACGTGCCGAACCCCGGGGCGATGGACCAGCCCTGGCACCGCGACTTCCCCGCCCCGCCCGAGACGATCACGGGCCGCCGGCTCAACTCGCTGGCCTTCAACGTGACCACGGTGGACGTGTACGAAGACATGGGCCCCTTCGAGATCGCCCCCGGCACCCAGTGGGACCTTCCCGACGGCTTCGAGCACGAGATGTTTCCCCCGAAGACGCTGTACCCGCGCTACCAGGAGCGCGCCCAGCGCAAGATGCCGAAGATGGGCGACATCAGCGTCCGCTCCGCGCTCACCATCCACCGCGGCACCGCGAACCTGAGCGACAAGCCGCGCCCCGTCCTGGTCCTGGGCGTCGACGCCCCCGACGCCCGCAACGCCGAGCGCCACGACCTGCAGTTCACGCATGGGTACTACGACGCGCTGCCGCAAACTCTGAAGGACCACCTCACCTGCCGCCTGGTGGACCGGCTCGAGCCGATCGTCCAGGGCCACACCATCGAGGGGCTGATGATGGGCGAGGCGTAGGCGGATGCTCGGCTCGTCACCAGCAAACACGCGGAGAGCGCGAGGACCACGCCTCGCGCTCTCCGTGTTTCCTCCCCGGATCAGGAGCGTGCTGGTGCTACTTGTTGTTGTTCAGCCGTAGCGTGAAGGTGGTGACGAACGCGGTACGCCAGATCGTGGAGACTGCGTCGGACTCGGTGATGGTCGTCGGCACGGCTGTCTTCGCCACCTCCGAGGGCCGGCCGATCAGCAGCTTCTCGTCACGCGCGAAGTGCACCCCGAAGGTAACCAGGAGCCGGTCCACGAACCCGGTCCCCGCGCCCACGATGAACTCGGGCTGCACCGACGAGCCGTTCACCGCGCGCGCGGCCACGCCGACACTGCCGTGCAGCGACACGCCCGAGCTCATCAGGTCGCGGAAGGCGACGTTCGCCTGCAACACCGGAGAGAACGCGAACCCGCGGTTCCGCGTCTGGTCCGCGTAGGTCGAGTAGGTGCTCGCGGCGCTGTCGCACGGCGCGGCCCCCGGCGTCGCGCAAACCCGGTTCACACGCTGGAAGTCGTGCGACCTGAGCGTGCTCGCCAGGAACCCGGCGCTCACGAAGATCCGCATCCCGCGGCGCACCTGGATCGGCACCTTCTGCTCCACCGGCTCGGGCCGGGGGTCGCCGTGCAGCGCGGACACTCGTACGGTGAGCCCCACCGAATCGGTGTTCGCGGGAAGGAACACCTCGGTCCTGAACTCCTGCTGCCCCTCGGCGGCGGTGATGGTTCCCTGCGCCAGGCGCATGCTGGCGACCGTCTTGTTCAGATCGCTTTCCAGGTCCGCGGCGGCGGTTTGCGCGTCCGTCACCATCTTGAGCGCGTCGGTCTTCGCCTTGCTGGCGTGAACGGGCCGCAGCACCGCCTGCGCGTCGTTCAGCAGCGCGCGCGCGCTGGAGATGCGCGTGCTCCCCTCGGCCACGACCACCTGGTCGCCCTCGGTGGCGTCCCACTGCGCGCGCACGGCGGCGAACGACGAGACCGACGCGCAGTCGGGGTCGTTTACCTTTTCGGCCGCGGCCGCCACGGAAGCAACGGCCTGCTTGAGCGTCGAAAGGACCTCGAGCGCCCGGCGAACGTCGTCCGCGGCACGGGCGTACGCCTGTGCGGGCGGAAGGACCGGCACCACCGGCAGCGCCTTCGGACCCGTTTCATCCTCCCCGATTTCAGGCGACCCGATATCTTTGTCGGGATTGGGAGCCGCACCCGCGCCCGACCCCGGCAGCGAGCCGAACGCTGCGACCACCTTGCTCAGGTCCGAATTCTCCTGGCGCACGTACACTTCCGCGCGGTACGAGTAGCAGATGGGGTTCAGCCCGTTCACCCTGATCCGGTAGGTGCGCCCCGCGGTGGCGGGCACGTTCTCGAGCCCGCCGGTCGCGACGTCGTACCGGATCTCGGGGAGGTTCGAGCGCGCTCCCTCGTCGCTCCGCATTTCGCGCGCGCCGCCGTCACGCTGGCGGCGCCCGCGCCCGTCGTGTTCGCGGCGTTCGCGGTCGCGGCGTTCGTCCCTCTGGCCGGCGGCGGGCGAGGGGGGAAGCAAAAGGAGGAGCAGGAGTGCGAACCAGAGGTTTCGGCGCATGGGGGGTTCCTTGCTGCGGAGATGAGGACGTGGCGGTGGGGCGTCCGCCGCCGGGCTCTCGATTGGTTGGCCAGATGCCACCCGTTTTCACGGCGCCGTGCCCGCCGCCCGCCCCAATGCCTCGTCCGGCGCTGAATTCTCCGCTTCTCCGGCGGTTCTCCGCTGCTCCGTGTGACCCGCCGTTGCGGTTGCGGTTCGAACGAAAAACGGCCCGCCCCGGATCTCTCCGGGGCGGGCCGTCTTTCCATCTACCGTCGCTGTCAGCCGCTCAGACCGGCACGGGCAGCAGCATGCGGAAGGAGTTGCGGGCGCGGTTCAGGCGGCTCTTCACCGTGCCCACGGGGATGCCGATCTGCTCCGCGTCACCGCGCCACGAAGAAATCGCCCGTGTTGACCGGCACCGGCGCGCCGCCGCGGCCCTCGCCGGTGCCGGTCACCCGCACGTCGCGGAAATACGGGGGCATGGTGGTGACGACGAAGCCCCAGCCGCTCCGCAGCTCGTAGTGCACGTGCGGCCCCCGTGACGAGCCCGAGTTCCCCACCCGCGCCACCACGTCGCCGGCCTTCACGTGGTCGCCCTGCCGCACACGAAGGCTGCCGGCCTGCAGGTGCGCGGTCAGGCTGAACTCCCCGTTGCCGTGGTCGATCAGCACGTAGTTGCCGAACGTGGTCATCGGCTCGCGCGCCACCGAGCGCTGGGTCCACCGGTTCTCCACGCCCACGGTGTCGTTGTCGGGCTGCCCGTCGTGCGTGGCCGCCACGATCCCGTCCCCCGCCGCCCGCACCGGCCGTCCCCAGCCCAGCCACGCCTCGTTGCGCGTGCTGTCACCCCGGAACGCGCGCCCGGCAGAATCCACCACCATCAGGTCCATGGCGAAGCGCGACGGATTGTCCGTGGCGCCCAGGGTTCTCAGCCCGCCCAGGTAGTCCGTGCGGCGATGGTGGGAGAGGAAATCGTACCCGTCGAACACGGCCACGCGCCCCGCGAGCGGCGAGACCAGGCGCGTGCGCGGCAGGCACGGCCGCGGCTCCACCATCACCGATGCCGCCGGCGCTCCGGCACCCGCCAGCAGGAGCTCGTAGCGGAGGCGCGAGCCCTCGCGCACCGTGCCGAAGGTGAACGGGTTGAAGATCAGCGCGTCCGACAGCGGCCCTACCACCCGGCCCGGCCCCAGCAGCTCCAGCGCCTGCTGGCCCACCACGCGGCGCTCCACCACCTGCCCCGCCGCGTTCAGCACCAGCGCGCGAAGCTCGGCCACCCGGATCTCCCCCTCCGTGCCGTTGCGCACGATCAGGTCGAAGTTCAGGTACGGCGTGGGGCGCGGGTCCAGGCACACGCGGGCGGGGTTGGCGGCCACCGTCACCTGTCCGGCCACGATCCCCGGCGCGGGCACCAGCCGCGCGCCCACGATACGGGTGTAGTTGGCCGTGTCGCCCTTCTGCACCACGAAGTCGTACTGCTTCCCTTCCTCCACCAGGAAGCTGATCGAGTCCACGTCGGTGATGAAGGTCACGCGGTGCGGCTTCCCATTCGCCAGCTGGGCGCGGTACACGTCGGGCCGGGCCTGTGGCGACAGCGTCCACAAGCTGGTCCGCGACACCTCGCCGTCGCGGATGCGGATCACCGACACGTTCGATCGCACTACCGGCTGCGTCTCCTGCGCGCCCGCCACGTCGCCCAACGCGGGCAGGGCCATCAGCGGCAGAAGCAGACGGACGATTCGGCCACGCCAGCGTGAAGGGTGAGACCTCGCCATTCCTGGCCTTCGACATTCCATGGGGGATGAGATCCGAAGCGGGGAAGGGTCGTGAACATTCGTTGTGACGCGCGGACACCGCCGATAGTTTAAAATGCATCGTCCGGCGAGAACCACCCGAAGTTTCCGTTTCTCCGTTCTTCTCCGCTGCTCCGTGTGACCCGCGGGTGCGGTTGCACTTCA
>DASSME010000088.1:0-10504 GCA_035689035.1 Longimicrobium sp.
TCGTCCACCGCCCCCGACACCACGCGGTCCGGCTGCGCCCCATCGAGCAGCGCCGCCGCGTCCTCTCCCTCGCGGACGACCAGGACGCGCCGGTGCTCCATCTCGCGCCGGCCGGACTGGAGGGTGTGCGCCACGTCCGCCAGCGGCAGACCGGGACGCTCGCGCAGGTGCGCCGCCAGCCGCGCTGCGGACGCGTCCAGCGCCGCCGCCGTGCGCGCGCCCAGGGTGAGCAGGTGCCAGGGGCGGCGCGAAATGGACGGAAGAGGCGCCGGCGCCTCTTCCAGCACCACGTGCGCGTTGGTGCCGCCGATGCCGAACGAGCTGACCCCCGCGCGCCGCGGCGTTCCGTCGCGCTCCCACGGCTCGGCCTCGGCGCTGGCGTAGAAGGGCGTGCGGGCGAAGCCGATGCGCGGGTTGGGCGCACGGAAGTGGGCGGTGGGCGGCACCACCGCGTGCTCCAGCGCCAGCACGGTCCTGATCAGCCCCGCGATCCCCGCCGCCGCGTCCGCGTGGCCGATGTTGCTCTTCACGCTGCCGACGGCGGTCCGCCGCGCGCCGGGCACCCCCGCGAACGCCTCGGCGAGCGCGGCGATCTCGATCGGGTCGCCGATCTCGGTGCCGCTGCCGTGGCCTTCCACGTAGCGGATGGAGGCGGGGTCGACGTCCGCCACCGTCAGCGCCTCGCGGATCACGGCGGCCTGCCCCTCGGCGCTGGGCGCGGTGAAGGCCACCTTCAGCGCTCCGTCGTTGTTCACCGCGCTCCCGCGGATCACCGCGCGGATGGTGTCGCCGTCGGCGAGCGCGTCGTCCAGCCGCTTGAGGACCACGGCGCCCGCGCCGTTGCCGCCCGCGGTGCCGGTGGCCGCGGCGTCGAAGGCGCGGCAGCTCCCGTCGGTGCTCATGATCCCGCCCGGCGCCCACTGGTAGCCGGTGCGGTGGGGAACGATGACCGACGAGCCGCCCGCCAGCGCCAGGTCGCACTCGCGCGCCAGCAGCGCCTGCACGGCCAGGTGCACGGCCACCAGCGAGGTGGAGCACCCGGTCTGCACGCCCACCGCCGGCCCGCGCAGGTCCAGCTTGTACGCCGCGCGCGTGGCGAAGAAGTCCTTGTTGGAGCCGATGTTGATGCTGAACCACCCCAGCGCCTCCACCAGCTCGGGGCGCGACAGGATGTTGGTGCGGGTGTAGCCGGCCTCGCCCGAGCCCGCGTACACGCCCACCGCGTGCGACCCGCGCGACGGATCGGCCCCCGCGTTCTCCAGCGCCTCCCAGGCCACTTCCAGGAACAGGCGATGGGCCGGCTCCAGCACCTCGGCCTCGCGCGGCGAATAGCCGAAGAAGGCGGCGTCGAAGCTTTCCACGTCGCGCAGCACGCCCAGCCGCTTCACGAACGAGGGGTCGTTCAGCAGCGCGTCGGGCGTGCCGGCGGCGCGCAGCTCGTCGTCGCTGAAGGTGGTGATCCCCTCGCGCGCGGCGGCGATCATCTCCCAGAACTCGTCCAGCGTGTCGGCGCCCGGGAACCGCCCCGCCATCCCGATGACGGCGACCTCGGTCCCCAGCGGCGCGTCCGCCGCGCTGGCTTCGATTCCTTCGACGCTCCGGCTTCCCGTCTCGCTCATCGCTTTATGCCGTCACAAGTCATGGATGGATGCATTCCCTCTGCCCCGTGCCCCCGGCCAGATGGCACGGACGCCGGCGCGTTTCGAGGGATGGTGCGCGCGCCGCGGCAGCCCCCCTCCCCGGCCCTCCCCCGCGCTTCGCGGGGGGAGGGTGACGCGGGGAGATGCGGCGGGGCGTTCCCTCCGCGGGCCCCCCTCCCCAGCCCTCCCCCCGCAAACTGCGCGGGGGGAGGGTGACGCGAGACGGAAGGCGTTGCGCCGCGAGGGGGCCAGACGGGGCTCGGCCGGCGCCTCGGTCCCGCTCGATTACATCTTCCCGCCGCCCCTACCGCCTCCGCCCGATCGCCGCCCTGCGCGCGGCGCCGCGGTCCTCGCCGCGCTGCGCCCCCTCCGCCCTGCCGTCCCCGCCGGGCGCCGGCACGGTCCCATCCTCCGCGCCGTCGTGCTGTCCCCTGTCCCCTGTTCCCTGTCCCCTGACCACCGCCGCCGCGAACGATCGCACCGTCGGATACCGGAACACCTCCACCAGCTTCACCTCGCGGCCCAGCAGCGCCTCCAGCTTCTCCTGCAGCGTCACCAGCAGCAGCGAGTGGCCGCCGATCTCGAAGAAGTTGTCGTTCACGCCCACCCGCGCGGCGCCCAGCACCTGGCGCCAGATCGCGGCGACCGCCTCTTCCAGCTCGCCGGCGGCGGGGGCGTACTCCACCGGCGGCGGCGCCTGCGCGGGCTCGGCGGGGAGCGCGGAGGGCGCCTGCAGGTCCGGCAGCAGGGCGGAGAGCGGCGCGTGGGGCTCGGCCGCGATCCTCTCCAGCAGCGCGTGGTAATGGCCGGCCAAGCGCTCGATGGTGCCTCGCTCGAAGAGCGCGGAGGCGTATTCCAGCGTGCAGGCCACCCCGTTTTCGCCACGGACGATCCCCAGCACCAGGTCGGCCTTGGCGGTGCCGGTGTCGCCGCCCTCGCCGGCGGGCTCGATGGCCAGCCCGCGCGCCCCGGGGAGCGGCGCCTGGTGCTGCAGCGTGAACATCACCTGGGTCAGCGGGTGCATGTTCAGGTGGCGCTCCACCTTCACCGCCTCCAGCACCTTCTCGAAGGGGACGTCCTGGTGCGCGTACGCCTCCAGCGCGGCGGCCCGCACGCGCCGCAGCAGCTCGCGGAAGCCGGGGTCGCCGCCGGCGTCCAGCCGCAGCGCCAGCGCGTTGACGAAGAAGCCGATCATCGGCTCCAGCTCGGGGCGGCCGCGCCCGGCCACCGCGGTGCCCAGCACCAGGTCCGCCTGCCCCGTCCAGCGGTGCACCAGCGCGGTGAAGGCGGCCAGGAAGGTCATGTACGGCGTGGCGCCCAGCTCCCGTCCCACCGCCTCCACCCGCTCGGCCAGCGGCGCCGCGAGGGTGAACTCCATCGCGTCGCCCTCCAGCACCGGCGTGGGCGGGCGCGGCCGGTCCAGCGGCAGGCGCACGGGGACGGCGTCCTCGAGCTTCGCCCGCCAGAACGCGAGCTGCGCCGCCGCCCCCTCGCCCCGCAGCCAGCGGCGCTGCCACGCGGCGTAGTCCGCGTACTGCACCGGCAGCTCGGGGAGCGGGCTGGGCTCGCCCGCGGCGAAGGCGGCGTAGAGGGTGGCCAGCTCGCCGTGGAAGCGCTCCATGCTCCACCCGTCGCTCACCGCGTGGTGCATCTCCACCAGCAGGGCGTGCTCCTCGGCCGCCAGGCGGACCAGGTGCAGGCGCAGCAGCGGCCCGCGCGCCAGGTCGAACGGCGCGCGCGCACGCTCGTCCAGCATCCGCCGGAGCGCTTCGCCGCCGTCCGCGGCGGTGGAAAGGTCGGTGAGGGGGAGGTCGACCGGGCGCGCGGGGTGGATCACCTGCACGGGGCCGTCTTCGCCGCGGCCGAAGACGGTGCGCAGCGACTCGTGCCGGCGGACGATCTCGCCGAGCGCGCGGCGGAGCGCGTCCACGTCCAGCGCGCCGCGCAGCCGCAGCGACATCGGCATGTTGAAGGCGGTGCTCTCCGGCGCCATCCGCTGCACGAACCAGAGCCGCTCCTGCGCCGGCGACAGCGGCAGCGGCCGGTCGCGCGGCTGGGGGACAATCGGGTCGTCGCCCACGCCCCCGGCCCGTGCGCGCCCGGCGTCGATGCGCGCGGCGAGCGATTCCAGCGTCGCCGCGTCGAACAGCTCGCGCAGCGGGAGCTCCACGCCGAGCGTGGCGCGGACGCGCGAGACCACGCGCGCGGCGAGGAGCGAGTGCCCGCCCAGCGCGAAGAAGCCGTCGCCGCGCCCCACCCGCGGCGTTCCCAGCACCTCGGCCCAGAGGGCGGCGAGGAGCTCTTCGGTCTGCGTGCGCGGCGGCTCGTGGCGGGGGCCGGCGCCCCAGCCGGGCTCGGGGAGCGCGGCGCGATCCACCTTGCCGTGCGTGGTCAGCGGCCAGGCGGGGATCGCCACGATCTCGGCCGGCACCATGTGGCCGGGAAGGGTGCGCCGCAGCGCCGCGCCCACCGCCGCGGCGTCCGGCACCGCGCCGTCGGCGGCGATCACGTAGGCCACCAGCCGCGGATCGCCCGCGGGCGAGGGGCGGAGCAGCGCCAGCGCCTCGCGGATCTCGGGGAGCGCGGCGAGCGCGGCCTCCACCTCGCCCAGCTCCACGCGGAAGCCGCGCAGCTTCACCTGGTGGTCCAGCCGGCCCAGGTAGTCGAGGGTGCCGTCCGGCAGCCAGCGCCCCAGGTCGCCCGTGCGGTACATCCGCGCGCCGGGGGCCTCGGCCACGGGGTCGGGGACGAAGCGCTCCGCCGTCAGTCCGGGGCGGCCCAGGTACCCCCGGCCCACGCCGATCCCGCCGACGCAGATCTCCCCCGGCACGCCGATCCCCGCCTCGCGCAGCTCGCGGTCGAACACGTGCACGCGGATCCCCCGCATCGGCCGGCCCAGCGGCACGCGGCGAGGCGACCCGTCGATGATCCCCAGGGTGGCGCAGACGGTGGCCTCGGTGGGCCCGTACGCGTTCACCAGCCGGCGCCCCCGGCCCCAGCGCGCGGCCACCTCGGGCTGGCACGCCTCGCCCGCGGTCACCGGCACGCGCAGATCGGGGAGCCCGTCGTCGGGGAGGAGCGCCCACAGGCTGGGCGGGAGCATGGCGGTGTTCACCCGCTCGCGCTCGAGCGTCTCCAGCACCGGGCGCCCCGGCGCCAGCGCCTCCTGCGGCGCCATCACCAGCGTGCCGCCGTTGCCGAACACGCTCACCATGTCGGCCACCGCCGCGTCGAAGCTGAACGACGCGAACTGCAGCGTCCGCCCGCCGGGGTGGATGCCGAAGGGCTCGCGGTAGGCGGCGCCCAGGTTCGCCAGCGCCGCGTGCGAGTTCATCGTCCCCTTGGGCTTTCCCGTGGAGCCCGAGGTGTAGATCACGTACGCCAGGTCCAGCGGATCGACCTCGATCCCCAGCGGCGCATCGTCCAGCCCCCCGGCCGCCGCCCACGCGTCGCCGATGTCGGCGACGCGCGTGCCGCCGGTGTCCATCTCGTCCCACAACCCCGCGCGGGTGAGCAGCAGGTGGGCGCGGCTGTCCCGGAGCATGTAGCCGCGCCGGTCCGCCGGGTACACGGGGTCGATGGGGAGGTACGCGCCGCCCGCCTTCCAGATCGCCAGCACCGCCGCCACCTGGTCGGGCCCGCGCTCCAGCATGATGGCGGCGACGCGTTCGAGGCCGATCCCCAGCCCGCGCAGGTGGCGCGCGAGGCGGTTGGCGCGCCGGTCCAGCTCGCCGTAGGTGAGGGAGGTCGATTCGAAGACGATCGCCTCGGCGTCCGGCGTCCGCGCGGCCCACCGCTCGAACAGCACGGGGCCGGGCACGGGCTCGGCCGCGCGGCCGCCGTCGCTCCACGCGGCCAGCGTCTCGCGCTCGCCGGGCGCCAGCGCGTCCGCCGCCCACACGCGCGCGTCGGGGCCGGCCGCCAACGCCCGCAGCAGCAGGGCGTACCGCTCGCCGATGCGCGCCACGGTCTCGGCGTCGAACAGGTCGGTGGCGTATTCGATGGAGCCTTCGATGGCGCCGTCCGCCGTCTCTTCCAGGCTGACGGAGAGGTCGAACTTGGCCGCGCGCAGCTCCAGCTCGTCGTAGGCGGATTGGACGCCGGCGATGCGGAGCGTGCCCGTGTCCTGGCTCTGCAGCGCGAACATCACCTGGAACACGGGCGCGTGGCTGAGCGAGCGCTCCACGCGCAGCAGCTCCACCAGCTTCTCGAACGGCGCCTCCTGGTGCGCGTAGGCGCCCAGCGTGGTCTCGCGCACCTGCCGCAGCAGCGAGCGGAAGGAGGGGTCGCCGGAGAGGTCCGCCCGCAGCGCCAGCGTGTTCACGAACAGCCCGACGATCCCCTCCGTCTCGCCACGGCCGCGCCCGGCGACGGGGGTGCCGACCACCACGTCGTCCTGCCGCGCCAGGCGGGCGAGCAGCACCTGGAAGCCGGCCAGCAGCGCCATGAACGCCGTGGCCCGCTCCTGCGCCGCCACCGTCTTCAGCGCGCGGACGAGGCCCGCCTCCAGCCGCACCGGCAGCGCGGCACCGCGATGGGTCTGGCGCGGCGGCCGGGGCCGGTCCGTCGGCAGCTCCAGCAGCGGCGGGGCGCCGGCGAGCCGCGCGCGCCACCACTCCGCCTCGGCGTCCAGCCGCTCGCCGAAAAGGTGCGCCCGCTGCCACACGCTGAAGTCGCCGTACTGGAGCGCGACCGGCGGCAGGCCAGGCTCGCGCCCCGCGGCGAACGCCGCGTATGCCTCGCTCGCCTCGCGCAGGATGATCCCCAGCGACCAGCCGTCCGCCTGCGCGTGGTGGATGGTCAGCGCCAGGACGTGCTCGTCCTCCGCCACCCGCACCAGGAGCGCGCGCGTGGCGGGGCCGTTCCGCAGGTCGATCGGCGTCCACGCCGCCTCGTCGAGCACCCGCCGCGCCTCCGCTTCGTCCGCGGCGACGACCAGCGGCAGATCGAAGCGCGCGGGCGGCTGTACGAACTGTACAACTCCGCTTCCCCGGGGGAACGGCACCGCACTCTCGTCTTGTATGAACCGTCCAACTCCCACGTCCGGAATCGCCTCACCGGCTGCTGCGGACGCCTGGATGGACGGGCTGTTTTCTTCGTCTGGTCGTATAAACTGTCCAACTCCTTCACCGCCTCGTAATTGTCCCTTTTGTCCCAAACCTTCAGAGTTTTGTATAAACTGTCCAACTCCCTCACCTGCTCGATCAAGCGCATCAACTCCGCCGGCACCTCCCCTTCCCCCGGGGAGAGCGGGGATGTCCTCTTGTCCTTTTTGTCCGTCATATGGAAGCTCATGTATAGTCTGTCCAACTGCATCGATCTGTCCTACTTGTCCTTCTGGATGCTCCGTTTGTATAAACTGTACAACTCCATCCCCGTGTAAAAACTGTACAACTCCGTCCTCCACCTCGCGGATCACGGTGCGGAGCGCCTCGTGGCGGTGGACGACGAGCTCCAGCGCGCGGCGCAGCGCCTCAGCGTCGAGCGGGCCGCGCAGGCGGATGCGGAGCGGGAGGTTGTAGACGCCGGCTGCGGGCTCCAGCCGCTCCAGGAACCACATCCGCTCCTGCGCGAAGCTCACCGGCAGCGGCCCGCCGCGATCGACGGGGACCACGGGCGGGAGCTGGGTGTGGGCCGCGCCGCGCAGCTCGTCGAGCCGGGCGGCCAGGCGGCGCACCGAGGGCGCCTCGAACACCGCGCGCAGCGGCATCTCGGCGTCGAATGCACGGCGGATGCGCGAAACCAGCTGCGTGGCCAGCAGCGAATGGCCGCCGAGGAGGAAGAAGTCGTCCTCCACGCCCACCCGTTCGGCACCCAGCACCTGCGCCCACAGCCCCGCGAGCACGCTCTCGGTCTCGGTGCGCGGCGCCACGTAGTCGTCGTCACGGGCGGCGGCGCCGGGCGCGGGAAGGGCGCGGAAGTCCGTCTTGCCGTTGGGGGTGAGCGGGATGGCGGGGAGCGCCACGTAAGCGGTGGGCACCATGTACTCCGGCAGCCGCGCGGCCAGCGCGTCACGCAGCTCCGCGGGGGTCGGGGCGGCGTCGCCGGACGGGACGACGTAGGCCACCAGGCGCTTCTCGCCGCCGTCGGCGCGCACGGTCACCGCCGCCGCGCGGATGCCGGGGAGCGCGCGGAGCGCCGTCTCCACCTCGCCCGGCTCGATGCGGAAGCCACGCACCTTCACCTGCTGGTCGATGCGGCCCAGGAACTCGAGGGCGCCGTCTTCCAGGCGCCGCACCCGGTCGCCGGTGCGGTACAGCCGCGCCCCCGGCGTCCCCGACAGGTGGTCGGGAACGAAGCGCTCCGCCGTCAGCGCCGGGCGGCGCAGGTAGCCGCGCGCCAGCCCGTCGCCGCCCAGCCACAGCTCGCCGGGCTCGCCCAGGTTGCAGGCGCGGAGCCCGTCCACCACGTACGCCGTGGTGTTCGCCAGCGGGATGCCGATCGGCACCGTCGCCGCCCCGGCGGGGACGGTGCGGACGTGCCGCCAGGTGGCGAAGGTGGTGCTCTCGGTGGGGCCGTACACGTTCAGCAGCCGGCGCGGCCCGCCGGCCTCCAGCACCGCGCGCACCGACGCCGGGTCGCACGCCTCGCCGCCGAACAGCAGGTGGCGCAGCGTGTTGAACCCGTCGGGCCGCGCGCGGGCCACCTGGTTGAAGAGCGCGGTGGTGACGAACGCCGCGGTGACGCGCAGCCCGCGGAGCGCGTCCACCAGCGCCTCGGGGTGCAGCACCGTGTCGCGGTCGATCCCCACCACCGCGCCGCCGTTCAGCAGCGCGCCCCACACCTCGAAGGTGAGGGCGTCGAACGAGGCGTTGG
Organism: Longimicrobium sp.; assembly: GCA_035689035.1. GTDB lineage: Bacteria > Gemmatimonadota > Gemmatimonadetes > Longimicrobiales > Longimicrobiaceae > Longimicrobium. Next base: position 8,457 of record DASSME010000088.1, read on the forward strand.
AGATCTGCGCGATCCGCTCGTCGGCCGCGAAATCGACGTAGCCGGTGTTGCGGACCAGGCGGACGACGGCGCGGTGCGGGATCCCGATCCCCTTCGGCGTCCCGGTGGACCCCGAGGTGTAGACGACGTACGCCAGCGCATCGGCCGGGACCTCCGCGGCCACGGGCTCCGCCGCCCCGACCGGATCATCCACCGACAACGGGATCACCGGCCCGCCGAACCCCGCCAGCGCCCCCGGCACCTCGCCGCGCACGACGAGCGCGCCGATCTCCGCGTCCCCCAGCATGAACGCCAGCCGCTCGGCGGGATAGCCCGGGTCCAGCGGCACGTACGCGGCGCCCGCCTTCAGCGCCCCCAGCATCGCCACGACCAGCTCGGCCGAGCGCTCCATCGACACGCCCACCCGCCCCCCGGCGCCGATGCCGGCGGCGCGCAGCCGGGCGGCCAGCGCCCCGGCCCGCGCCTCCAGCTCCGCGTACGTCAGCCGCGCCGCGCCGAACTCGACCGCCGGCGCACCCGGCGCCTCGGCCACGCGCGCGGCGAACAGCGCGTGGATCGATGCGTCGCGCTCGTACGCCGCCGCCGTGCGGTTCGCGCCGGCGACCACGAAGCCGCGCTCCTCCGCGTCCGTGCCGGACAAAAGGGACAGCGGCATGTCCGGCGACTCGCTCCCCTCCTTCGCCAGCGCGTGGACGTGGCGGACGAGGCGCTCCACCGTGGGCGGGTCGAAGAGGTCGGTGGCCCACTCGCACTCCATGCGGATGGAGCCGTCGTCCTCTTCGTAGTGGTCCAGCGTCAGGTCGAACTTGGCGGTGTGGTACTCGGGGGCCAGCGGGGTGATCTCCACGCCGCCCAGCGCCACGGGGTCCATCCGCGCGTTCTGCAGCGTGACCATCGCCTGGAACACGGGGTTGCGGGCGGGGTCGCGCGGCAGGTGCAGCGCCTCGACCATGCGGTCGAAGGGAAGGTCCTGGTGGTTGAAGGCGGTCAGCGCCACCGTCTTCTCGCGCTGCACCAGCGCGCGGAAGCCCTCGCCCGCGTCCACCCGCGCCCGTAGCGGGAGCGTGTTCACGAAGAAGCCGATCAGCCCCTCGAGCTCACGCCGCTGCCGGTTGGCCACGGGGGTGCCCAGCACCACGTCGGCCTGCCCCGAGTGCCGCGCCAGCACGGCGCGGAAGGCGGCGGCCAGCACGTTGAAGAGCGTGGCGCCCTCGGCCCGGGCGAACGCCCGCAGCCGCTCGGCCAGGTCGGGCGCGATGCGCGTCTTGAGCGTGTGCCCGCGGTGGCTCTCGGCCGGCGGGCGGACGCGGTCGGCGGGCAGCTCGAGCGCCGGGGGGGCGCCGTCCAGCGCCGCGCGCCAGAAGGCGGTGAGCCGGTCCAGCGTCTCGCCCGCCAGCGCCTCGCGCTGCCACGCGGCGAAGTCGGCGTACTGCACCGGCAGCGGCGGCAGGTGCGGCTCGCGGCCCTCGCGCAGCGCGGCGTAGAGCGTGCCCAGCTCGGCCGCGAACACGCCCATGCTCCACCCGTCGCTCACGACGTGGTGCATGCACAGCAGCAGCACGTGCTCGTCCGCCCGCAGGCGCAGCAGCCCGGCGCGCACCAGCGGTCCGCGCACCAGGTCGAAGCCGGTGTTCGCGTCCTCGTCCATCCGCCGGCGGACCTCCGCCTCACGGTCGTCGAGGGACAAAAAGGACAGATCTACGACCGGGAGCGGGCGCGCGTCGGGCGGGTGGATCACCTGCACCGGCTCGCCCTCGCGCTCGTCGAAGGTGGTGCGCAGCGTTTCGTGGCGCGCGCGCAGCGCATCCAGGGCGCGCGCCAGCGCACCGGCGTCCAGGGGGCCGCGGATGCGCAGCGGGTGCGGCATGTTGTAGGCGGCGCCGCCGGGGTCCATCCGGTCCAGCACCCACAGCCGCGCCTGCGCGTAGCTGAGCGGCGCCGCCCCGCCGGGGCGCGGGCGGCGGCGCAGCTCGGGGCCCGACGCCTGGGCCTCCTGCATCCGCCGGCGCATCACCAGCAGCGCCCGGCGCTCGGGCGAAAGCTCGCGC
>DASSME010000089.1:0-5864 GCA_035689035.1 Longimicrobium sp.
CCACGCAGTACGCCGACTACGCGGCGTGGCAGCGCCGCCGGGTGGAGGGCGAGCTGCTGGAGCGGCAGGCCGGCTACTGGGAGCGGGCGCTCGCCGGCGCGCCCGAGCTGCTGGAGCTGCCGGCCGACCGCGCGCGCCCGCCCCGGCAGGACTTTGCCGGCGCCACGCTGAAGGTGGAGCTGGACGAGGCGCTCACAGCCGCGCTCAGGGCGCTGTCGCAGCGGCACGGGACCACGCTCTTCATGACGCTGCTGGCCGGGTGGGCCGTGGTGCTCGGCCGGCTCTCGGGGCAGACGGACGTGGTGGTCGGCACGCCCACGGCCAACCGCGACCGGCGCGAGATCGAGGAGCTGATCGGCTTCTTCGTCAACACCCTCGCCGTACGCGTGGAGCTGGCGGACGGGCCGACGGTGGGCGGGCTGCTGCGGCGCGTGAAGGCGCGGGCGCTCGAGGCGCAGCAGCACCAGGACATCCCCTTCGAGCAGGTGGTGGAGCGGGTGCGGCCGGTGCGCAGCCTGGCCTACTCCCCGCTCTTCCAGGTGCTGTTCGCCTGGCAGAACGCGCTGGGCGACGAGCTCGAGCTCCCCGGGCTGCGCTCCGGCGGCGTCCCCGAACCCGCCGGGGAGACGGCCAAGTTCGACCTTTCGCTGATCCTCACCCAGACCGGCGACCGGATCACGGGGTGGCTGAACTACGCCACGTCGCTCTTCGAAGCGGCGACGGTGGAGCGCTACGCCGGCTACCTGCGGCGGGTGCTCGGGGAGATGGCCGCCGACGACGCCCGGCGGGTGGACCGGCTGGCGCTGATGCCCCCGGCCGAGCGCGCGCGCGTCGTGGTGGAGTGGAACCGCACCGGGGCAGACTTTCCGGCCGGCGCCTGCGTGCACGGGCTCTTCGAGCGGCAGGCGCGCCGCACCCCCGACGCGGTCGCGGTGGCGGCCGAGGGCGAGCGCCTGTCCTACGCGGAGCTGGACCGGCGCGCGAACCGGCTGGCGCGCCACCTCCGCGCGCGGGGCGTGGGTCCGGGCGCGCGCGTGGCGATCCTGGTGCCGCGCTCGGTGGAGCTGGTGGTGGCCGAGCTGGCGGTGCTCAAGGCCGGCGCGGCCTACGTCCCCATCGACCCGTCGTTCCCGGCCGGGCGCATCGCCTTCATGCTGGCCGACAGCCAGGCGCGCGTGGTGCTCGGCCGCACGCGCGAGCCGTTCCCCGCGCTCCCGGACGTGGCGCGTGTCGACGTCGATGCGGTGGTCGCCGCCGACGACGACGGAGCGGACGCCGAAACGGTGCCGGTGGCGGTGGACGGCGGGGCCGCCGCCTACGTGATGTACACCTCGGGCTCCACCGGCCGGCCCAAGGGGGTGGAGGTGCCGCACCGGGCGGTGATCCGGCTGGTCGTCAACAACGGGTACGCGGCGTTCGGGCCCGACGACCGGGTGGCGTTCGCCGCGAACCCGGCCTTCGACGCGACCACCATGGAGGTGTGGGGGCCGCTGCTCACCGGCGGGCGCGTGGTGGTGATCGAGCCCGAGGTGTTCCTGGAGCCGGCGGCGATCGCGCGGCGGCTGAACGAGCAGGGCGTGACGGCGATGTTCGTCACCACGGCGGTCTTCAACCAGTACGCGGCCGCGATCCCCGGGGCGCTGGCCGGGCTGCGCTACCTGCTCACCGGCGGCGAGCGGGCGGACCCCGCCTCGTTCGCGCGCGTGCTCGAGGCGGGCGGCGCGGTAGAGCTGGTGCACTGCTACGGGCCCACCGAGACCACCACCTTCGCGCTCACCCACCGCGTCGGGCAGGTGGCGCCGGAGGCGCGCACGGTGCCGCTGGGGCGGCCGATCTCCAACACGCGCGCCTACGTGCTCGACGCGTGGGGCGAACCGGTGCCGCCGGGGGTGGCGGGCGAGCTCCACCTGGGCGGCGCGGGGGTGGCGCGCGGCTACCTGGGCCGTCCGGCGCTCACCGCCGAGCGCTTCGTGGCCGACCCCTTCGGCGCGCCGGGCGAGCGGCTCTACCGCACCGGCGACCTGGTGTGCTGGCGGACGGACGGCACCCTCGAGTTCCTGGGGCGCAACGACCACCAGGTCAAGGTGCGCGGCTACCGCATCGAGCCGGGCGAGATCGAGGCGCGGCTGCTGGAGCACCCCGCGGTGCGCGAGGCGGTGGTCGTCGCCCGCGAGGACGCGCCCGGCGACCGGCGGCTGGTGGCCTACTGCGTGACCGCGGAGCCCGTCGAGGTCGAGGACCTGCGCGCGCACCTGGGCGAGCGGCTCCCCGAGCACATGGTGCCGGCCGCCTACCTGCGCCTGGACGCGCTGCCGCTGAACCCCAACGGGAAGGTGGACCGCGCGGCGCTCCCCGCGCCCGAGGGCGACGCCTTCGCGCGGCGCGGCTACCAGGCGCCCGCGGGTGGCACCGAAGAGGTGCTCGCCGGGATCTGGAGCGAGGTGATGGGCGTGGAGCGGGTGGGGCGCTGGGACGACTTCTTCCTGCTGGGCGGGCACTCGCTGCTGGCGGTGCAGGTGATCTCGCGGGTGCGCCAGGCGCTGGGCGCCGAGATCGCGCTGCGCGAGGTGTTCGCGGCGCCGGTGCTGGCCGACCTGGCCCGGGCGATCGAGGCGGCGACGCGGGCCACCCTCCCCGCCATCGAGCCCGCGGACCGCGGCGGCCCCCTGGCGCTCTCGTTCGCGCAGCAGCGCCTGTGGTTCCTGGAGCAGCTGGGGAACCTGGGCGCCACCTACCACATCCCCCTGCGCCTGCGCCTGCGCGGCACGCTCGACCGGGCGGCGCTGGTCCGCGCGCTGGACCGCATCGTCGCGCGGCACGAAGCGCTGCGCACCACCTTCCCCACCGTGGGCGGCGAGCCGGTGCAGCACGTCGCGCCGGCCGAGGAGAGCGCCTTCCGGCTGGTGGAGCACGACCTCCACGCCGCGCCCGACGCCCCGGACGAGCTGCGCCGCCTGGCACATGACGAGGCGGTCGCGCCCTTCGACCTGGCCCGGGGGCCGCTGGTGCGCGGGCGCCTGGTGCGCCTGGCCGCCGACGAGCACGTGCTGCTGATCACCATGCACCACATCGTCAGCGACGGCTGGTCGATGGGGGTGTTCGTCCGCGAGCTGGGCACCGTCTACGGCGCCCTGCACGGGGGCCGCGACCACCCGCTCCCCCCGCTGCCGGTGCAGTACGCCGACTACGCGGCGTGGCAGCGGCGCTGGGTGGGGGGCGAGCTGCTGGAGCGGCAGGCGGGCTACTGGGAGCGGGCGCTGTCCGGCGCGCCCGAGCTGCTGGAGCTCCCCACCGACCGCCCGCGGCCGCGGACGCAGGACTTCGCCGGCGACTGGGCGGAGCTGGAGCTGGACGAGGAGCTGGCCGCGGGGCTGAAGGCGCTCTCGCGGCGGCACGGGACCACGCTGTTCATGACGCTGCTGGCGGGGTGGGCCGTGGTGCTGGGCCGGCTCTCGGGGCAGGAGGCGGTGGTGGTCGGCACCCCCACGGCCAACCGCGGGCACCGCGAGATCGAGGGGCTGATCGGCTTCTTCCTCAACACGCTGGCGCTGCGGGTGGAGCTGGCGGGCGCGCCCACGGTGGCCGGGGTGCTGGGGCAGGTGCGCGCGCGGGCGCTGGAGGCGCAGCAGCACCAGGACATCCCCTTCGAGCAGGTGGTGGAGCGGCTCGACCCCGTGCGCAGCCTGGCCCACACCCCGCTCTTCCAGGTGATGTTCACCTGGCAGAACGCGCCGCGCGAGCGCCTGGAGCTGGCCGGGCTGCAGGTGGTCGCGGAGCCCGGGACCGCGGTCGGCGGAGCCAAGTTCGACCTCTCCCTGGTGCTGGCCGAGCGCGAGGGGCGGATCGAGGGCGGGGTGACCTATGCCACCGCGCTCTTCGAGCGGGAGACCGTGGAGCGCTACCTGGGCTACCTGCGGCGGGTGCTGGGCCAGATGGCCGCGGACGAGAGCCGGCCCGTGGAGCGGCTGGCGCTGATGCCGCCGGACGAGCGCGCGCGGGTGGTGGATGAGTGGAACCGGACCGGGGCGGACTACCCCCGCGAGTCGTGCATCCACGAGCTCTTCGAAGCCCAGGCGGCGCGCACGCCCGACGCCACGGCGGTGGTCTTCGAGGCCGAGCAGCTCACCTACGCCGAGCTGAACCGGCGGGCGAACCGGCTGGCGCACCACCTCCGCTCGCTGGGCGTGGGCCCCGGGGTGCGGGTGGGGCTCTCGGTGCGGCGGAGCCCGGCGATGGTGGTGGGGGTGCTGGGGGTGCTCAAGGCGGGCGGCGTGTTCGTGCCGCTGGATCCGTCGTACCCCGAAGAGCGGCTGGCGTACATGCTGGCCGACAGCGCGCCGGCGGCGGTGCTGGCGGAGGCCGGCGTCCGCGGCCGCTTCCGGGGCGCGGGGGTGCCGGTGCTGGAGCTGGACGCGGCCGCGCCGGCGTGGGCCGGCGCGCCGGACGGGAACCCGGGGCGCGGCGCCCTCACCCCGGCGCACCCGGCGTACGTGACCTTCACCTCGGGCTCCACGGGGCGGCCCAAGGGCGTGCCGGCCGTCCATCACCGGGTCCTCAACCTGGTCCACTGGTACGGGCGCGAATTCGGGATCACCGGGCGCGAGGCGGTCCTGCTGGTCCTCTCCTTCAGCTTCGACGGGACGTACCGGAACCTGTTCGCGCCCCTCTTCGCCGGGGGGCAGCTGCACCTGGCGCGCGAGCCGTTCGACCCGGGGGCGATCGTGGCGCAGATCGCGGCGCACCGCATCGGCACGGTCAATCTCACGCCCACCGCCTTCCAGGCGCTGGCCGAGGCCGACCGCGGCGGCGCGCTGGGGGCGATGCGGACGGTGATCCTGGTGGGCGAGGCGGTGCAGCCGCGCCCGCTGCTGCGGCTCCCCGGGCCGCGGCCGGACTTCGTGAACCTGTACGGCCCCACCGAGTGCTCGGGGATCATGGCCTGGCACCGGCTCTCCCGCGACCTGTCGCGGTACCTGGAGCGGCCCGTGCCGGTCGGCCGGCCGATCCCCAACGGGCGCATCTACATCCTGGACGCGGCGGGGAGCCCGGTGCCCGCCGGGGTGGCGGGCGAGGTGCACATCGGGGGGGTGCCGGTGGGGCCGGGATACCAGAACCGCCCCGAGCTCACCGCCGAGCGCTTCGTCGCCGACCCGTTCGCCGGCGAGCCCGGGGCGCTGATGTACCGTACCGGCGACCTGGGGCGGTGGCTCCCCGACGGGACGGTCGAGGTCCTGGGGCGGATGGACTTCCAGGTGAAGGTGCGCGGCTACCGCGTGGAGCCCGGCGAGATCGAGGCGCGGCTCCGCGAGCACGCCGGCGTGCGCGAGGCGGTGGTGCTGGTGCGCGAGGACGCGCCGGGCGACCCCCGCCTGGTGGCGTACTGGGTGGGCGACGAGGCCGAGGCCGAGGCGCTCCGCGCGCACCTGGCCCGGGCGCTCCCGGCGTACATGGTGCCGGCGGCGTACGTGCGCCTGGAGCGGCTCCCGCTCACGCCGAACGGCAAGCTGGACCGCAAGGCGCTCCCCGCGCCCGAGGGCGAGGCCTACGCGCGCCGCGGCTACGAGCCGCCGGTGGGCGAGACCGAGCAGGCGCTGGCCGAGATCTGGGCCGAGGTGCTGGGCGTGCAGCGGGTGGGCCGCCACGACAGCTTCTTCGAGCTGGGCGGCCACTCGCTGCTGGCGGTGCAGGTGATCTCGCGGGTGCGGCAGGTGCTCGAGGTGGGGGCCGCGCTGGGCGAGCTGTTCACCCGCCCGGTGCTCGAGGACTTCGCGCGCCACCTGGAGACCGCGGCGCGCTCGGCGCTGCCGCCGATCGAGCCCGCCCCCCGCCCGGGCCGGGTGCCGCTCTCCTTCGCCCAGCCGCGG
>DASSME010000090.1:0-16831 GCA_035689035.1 Longimicrobium sp.
GGGCCTGGAGCGGGTGGGGCGGTGGGACCACTTCTTCGAGCTGGGCGGGCACTCGCTCCTGGCGATCAAGCTGATCGAGCGGATGCGGCGCGCGGGGCTGCACACCGACGTGCGGGCACTGTTCACCACGCCGGTGCTGGCCGAGCTGGCCCTGGCCGTGGGCCGGGAGTCTCCCGGGCTGGAGATCCCCGCGAACGGGATCCCGGAGGGGTGCGGGTGCATCACGCCGGAGATGCTGCCGCTGGTGGAGCTGAGCCCGGCGGAGATCGAGCGGATCGTGGCGGGGGTGCCGGGCGGCGCCGCGAACGTGCAGGACATCTACCCGCTGGCCCCGCTTCAGGAGGGGATCCTCTTCCACCACCTGCTGTCCCAGGACGGGGATCCGTACCTGCTGTCGAGCATGGCCGAGTTCGACACCCGCGCGCGCCTGGAGCAATACCTGGCGGCCCTGCAGGCGGTGATCGACCGGCACGACGTCCTGCGCACGGCCGTGGCCTGGGAGGGGCTGCGCGAGCCGGTGCAGGTCGTCTGGCGGCACGCGCCGCTGCCGGTGGAAGAGGTGGCGCTGGATGCGGAGGATGCGGCCGGGGAGCTGTGGCGGCGCTTCGAACCCCGGCGGTACCGCATGGAGCTGGGGCGGGCGCCGCTGCGGCGGGCGTGCATCGCCGAGGACCGGGCGCGGGGCCGGTGGCTGCTGCTGCTGCTCACGCACCACCTGACCAGCGACCACGAGTCGCTGGAAGTGCAGCGAGAGGAGATCTCGGCGCACCTGCGGGGCCGTGAGGCCGAGCTGCCGGCGCCGCTCCCCTTCCGCAACTACGTGGCGCAGGCGCGGCTGGGGGTGAGCCGCGAGGAGCACGAGCGCTTCTTCGGCGCGATGCTGGGGGACGTGGAGGAGCCGACGGCGCCGTACGGGCTGCTGGACGTGCGCGGCGAGGGCCACGGGATCGGCGAGGCGCGGCTTCCGCTGGCGGGCGACGTCGCCGCGCGGCTGCGCCGCCGGGCGCGGGCGCTGGGGGTGAGCGCGGCGAGCCTGTGCCACCTGGCGTGGGCGCAGGTGCTGGCGCGGCTGAGCGGCCAAGCGGACGTGGTCTTCGGGACGCTGCTCTTCGGCCGCATGCAGGGCGGGGAGGGGGCGGACCGGGTGATGGGGCCGTTGATCAACACGCTGCCGGTGCGGATCGGCGTGGGAGAGGAAGGGGTCGAGGCGGCGGTGCGGCGCACGCACGCGCTGCTGGCGGAGCTGCTGCGGCACGAGCACGCCTCCCTGTCGCTGGCGCAGCGCTGCAGCGGGGTGGCGGCACCCGCGCCGCTGTTCACCTCGCTGCTGAACTATCGCTACGGCGGCGGGACGAAGCGTTCGCGTGAGGCCGGGCAGGCGACGGAGGGTGTGCGGGGTATTCGCGGCCAGGAGCGGACGAGCTACCCCGTGGCGCTCGCGGTGGACGACCTGGGGGAGGAGTTCTCGCTGGTGGCGCAGGTGGCGGCCCCGGCTGACGCGGAGCGGGTGTGCCGGATGATGCACACGGCGCTGGAGCGGCTGGTCGAGGCGCTGGAGGCCTCTCCCGCGCGGGCGATCGGGAGCATCGACGTGCTGCCCGAGGCGGAGCGCCGCACGGTGCTGGAGGCGTGGAACCGCACGGAGGCGGAGGTTCCGCGGGATGTCTGCGTGCACGAGCTGTTCGAGGCGCAGGTGGAGCGCACTCCCGGCGCGGTGGCGCTGGTCTACGAGAACGAGGAGGTGACGTACGCGGAGCTGAACGCGCGGGCGAACCGGCTGGCGCACCACCTCGGCGGTCTGGGCGTGGGTCCGGAAGCGCGGGTGGCGCTGTGCGTGGAGCGCGGCATCGAGATGGTCGTCGCCGTGCTGGCGGTGCTCAAGGCCGGCGGGGCTTACGTGCCGCTGGACCCGGAGTATCCCGAGGAGCGGCTGGTCTACATGCTCCGGGACAGCGCGCCCGTGGTGCTGCTGACGCAGCGCTCGCTCTCGGGACGGTTCGACGGATCCTGCGTTCCGATCGAGGTGCTCGATGGAGACGCTTCCGCCTGGACCGGCCAGCCGGCCGCCAACCCCCGGCGCGGGGCGCTGACCCCGCAGAACCTGGCGTACGTCATCTACACCTCCGGCTCCACGGGGCGGCCGAAGGGGGTGATGAACGGGCACCGCGGCGTCATCAACCTGCTGGCCTGGGGAGAACGGCACTGGGAGCTCGGAGCCGGGGACGCGGTGCTGCAGCGGACGTCGCTCAGCTTCGACGTCTCGGTGCGCGAGCTGTTCTCGCCGCTGCTGGCGGGCGCCCGCCTGGTCATCGTGCGGCCCGGTGGACAGCGGGAGGTGGACTACCTGGTGGAAGTCGTCCGCCGCCGGGAGGTCAGCACCATGATCCTCACCGTCTCCCACATGCAGGCGTTCCTGGAGCACCCGGGGCTGGAGGGCTGCTCCAGCCTGCGGCGGATCGTGCTGGGCGGAGAGTCCATCCCCGTGGGGATGGTGGCGGAGCTGCGGGCCCGGCTGCCGGGAGCGCGGCTGTACCACGAGTACGGCCCCACGGAGACGAGCGTGACCGCGACGGTGCGGAGCTGCGGCGCCGAGGGCGAGGCGCCGGGCGCTTCGATCGGGGGGCCGATCTCCAACGCGCGTGTCTACCTGCTGGACGCGCGAGGGGCGCCGGTGCCGGTCGGGGTCGCCGGCGAGCTGTACGTGGGCGGCGCGGGGGTGGCGCGGGGGTACCTGGGCCGGCCGGCGCTGACGGCGGAGCGCTTCGTCCCGGACCCGTTCGGTGCCGAGCCTGGAGAGCGGCTGTACCGCACGGGGGACCTGGGGCGGTGGCTGCCGGATGGGACCATCGAGTTCCTGGGGCGCGTGGACACCCAGGTGAAGGTGCGGGGCTACCGGATCGAGCCGGGAGAGATCGAGGCTCGGCTCCTGGAGCGCGAGGGGGTGAGCGAGGCGGTGGTGGTTGCGCACCAAGACGAGGCGGGGAACCGGCGTCTGGTGGCGTACGTGGTGGGCGGCGTGGAGGCGGAGAGCCTGCGCGAGCACCTGCGCCAGAAGCTCCCGGACTACATGGTGCCCGCTGCGTTCGTCCCGTTGGAGCGGCTTCCGCTGACCCCGAGCGGGAAGCTGGACCGCAGGGCGCTGCCGGCGCCGGAGCTCGCGCGGGCGGAAGAGCGCTACGTGGCACCGCGGACGCTGGTGGAGGAGGTGCTGGCGGAGATCTGGGCGGAGATGCTGCGCCTGGAGCGGGTGGGGGTGACGGAGAGCTTCTTCGAGCTGGGCGGGCACTCGCTGCTGGCCACGCGCGTGGTGTCGCGGGTGCGGCAGGTGTTCGGGGTGGAGGTGCCGCTGCGGGCGCTCTTCGAGGGCCCCACGGTGGCGGAGCTGGCGGAGCGGGTGGAGGAGATCCGGCGCGCGGGAGCGCCCGCCCTGCCGCCGGTGGTGCCGGCCGAACGTACGGGTGCGCTGCCGCTCTCCTTCGCGCAGGAGCGGCTCTGGTTCATCGACCGGCTGGAGCCGGGAAGCGCCGTCTACAACCTCCCCGTGGCACGGCGCCTGGAGGGTGCGCTGGACCAGGCTGCGCTGGAGCGCGCGCTGGGTGAGATCGTCCGCAGGCACGAGGCGCTGCGCACGGTCTTCGCCGAGGCGGACGGCTCGCCGGTGCAGGTGATCGCGCCCTTCGGCGGGTTCGCGCTGCCGGTGGAGGACCTCTCAGGACTCGCCGAGGCGGATCGCGAGGCGGCGGTCAGGCGCCGGGCCGGCGAGGAAGCGGCGCGGCCGTTCGACCTCTCGGCGGGGCCGCTCTTCCGCGCGGCGCTGCTGCGGCTGGGCGAGGAAGACCACCTGCTGCTCCTCTCGATGCACCACGTCGTCAGCGACGGGTGGAGCATGGGGGTGCTCTTCCGCGAGCTGTCGGCGCTGTACGCGGCGTACCGCGAGGGGCGTGAGTCGCCGCTCCCCGAGCTGGCGGTGCAGTACGCCGATTACGCGGTGTGGCAGCGCGGGCAGCTGGCGGGCGAGGTGCTGGACCGGCAGCTGGCGTACTGGCGGGAGCGCCTGTCGGGCGCGCCGGAGCTGCTGGAGCTGCCGACGGACCGTCCCCGCCCGGCGGTGCAGACCTATCGCGGTGCGACGGTCCCGGTGGAGCTCCCGCCGGAGCTGCTGGAGCGGCTGCAGGCGCTGGGGCGCCGCGAGGGCGCGACGCTGTACATGACGCTGCTGGCCGCCTTCCAGGTGCTGCTGGGCAAGTACGCCGGCAGCGAGGACGTGGTGGTGGGGAGCCCGATCGCGGGGCGCACGCGCGGCGAGGTGGAGGAGCTGATCGGCTTCTTCGTCAACACGCTGGTGCTGCGCACCGACCTCTCGGGAGACCCGAGCTTTCGCGAGCTGCTGGGGCGGGTGCGGGAGGCCACGCTGGACGCCTATGCGCACCAGGAGCTTCCCTTCGAGAAGCTGGTGGTCGAGCTGCAGCCGGAGCGCAGCCTGAGCCACTCGCCGCTCTTCCAGGCGCTGTTCGCGCTGCAGAACGCCGCGATCGGGGGAGGCGCGCTCCCGGGCCTGAAGGTCGGCGGCATCGGTGCGGGAGTGGAGAGCGCCAAGTTCGATCTCTCCCTGACGCTCGCGGCGACCCCGCAGGGCCTGCGCGGCGGACTGAACTACAGCACCGACCTCTTCGAGCGCGCCTCGGTCGAGCGGATGCTCGGCCACCTGGAGCGGGTGCTGGAGCAGGTCGCCGCGGACGCGGACGTGCGGCTTTCGCGGCTGGATCTGCTCGGCGGGGCGGAGCGCGCGCGGGTGCTGGAGGAATGGAACCGGACGGAGCGCGAAAGCTCCGACCCGCCGGCCCACGCGCTCTTCGCCGAGTGGGCGCGCCGCGCTCCGGAGGCCGTGGCCCTCCTGCACGGCACTGAAGCCGTGACCTATGGCGCGCTGGACCGGCGCGCGGCGGTCCTCGCCCGGCAGCTGCGCGACGTGGGGGTGGGGCCCGAGACCCCGGTGGGCCTGTGCATGGAGCGCACGCCCGAGCTGCTGGTGGGGGTGCTGGGGATCTGGAAGGCGGGTGGCGCCTACGTCCCGCTCGATCCCGGGTACCCGGCGGAGCGGCTGGGCTGGATCATCGCCGACGCGGCGCTTCCGGTGGTGGTCGCCACGGGAGACACGGCGGGGGTGCTCCCGGAGCACGGGGCCACCCTCGTGCGGGTGGACCAGCTTCCGGAGACGGAGGCGGCGCCGGAGGTGCCCGCGTCCGACACGGGCCTGGCGTACGTCATCTATACCTCCGGCTCCACTGGGAAGCCCAAGGGGGTGCTGGTGCAGCACGGCTCCCTGTCGAACCTGCTGGCCGCGACGCGCGAGGCGTTCGGCGTCGGCGAGGGCGACGTGATGCCAGCGCTGGCCTCGTACGCCTTCGACATCTGGCTCTTCGAGGCGCTGCTGCCGCTCACCTCGGGGGGTGCGGTGCGCCTGGTCGGGCGCGAGAGGGTGCTGGACGTTCCCGCGCTGGTGACGGAGATCGCGGACGCAACGCTGGTGCACGCGGTCCCCGCGCTGATGCGGCAGCTGGTCCAGGCGGAGCGCGAGACGCCCCGGTTCACCCGGCTGCGCCGCGCCTTCGTGGGTGGCGACCGGGTCGCGGCCGACCTGCTGGCGGAGATGCGGGAGGCGCTCCCCGGGGCGGAGACGCACGTCCTGTACGGCCCCACCGAGGGGACGATCCTGGCCTCCACGCACCCGGTGCCGGCGTACGGGATCGTGGCGGGGCACCCGATCGGCCGTCCGCTCGGGAACGTGCGCCTGTACGTCTGCGACGGGCTCGGGAGCCCGCAGCCGGCGGGCGTCCCGGGCGAGCTCCTGATCGGCGGGGCGGGGGTGGCGCGCGGCTACCTGGGGCGTGCCGGCCTGACGGCGGAGCGCTTCGTCCCCGATCCCTTCGGCACAGAGCCCGGCGCACGGCTGTACCGCACCGGCGACCGAGCGCGCTGGCGGACGGACGGGACGCTTGAGTACCTGGGCCGCCTGGACGGCCAGGTGAAGGTCCGCGGCTTCCGGATCGAGCCGGGGGAGATCGAGGCCGTGCTGCGGGGCCACGAGCGCGTCACCGAGTGCGTGGTCGTGGCGCGCGAGGACGTGCCGGGTGACCGGCGGCTGGTGGCGTACGTGGCCGGTGGCGTTGAGGCGGACGAGCTGCGCGAGCACCTGCGGGGGACCCTGCCGGAATACATGCTCCCGTCCGCGTTCGTCTTCCTGGAGGCGCTGCCGCTGACTCCGAACGGAAAGCTCGACCGGAAGGCGCTGCCGGCGCCGGATTTCGGCTCGGCGGAGGACCGGTACGTGGCTCCGCGCACGCCGACCGAGGAGGTGCTGGCGGGGATCTGGGCGGAGGTGCTGCGCCTGGAGCGCGTGGGCGTGGAGGAAAGCTTCTTCGACCTGGGCGGCCACTCGCTGCTCGCTACCCGGGTGGTGTCGCGGGTGAGCGCGGTGTTCGGCGTGGAACTGCCGCTGCGGGCGCTCTTCGAGGGGCCCACGGTGGCGGAGCTGGCGGTGCGCGTGGAGGAGATGCGCCGCGCGGGGCTGCCGGTGCTGCCGCCCGTGGTGCCGACCGAGCGCACGGGTGCGCTGCCGCTGTCGTTCGCGCAGGAACGGCTCTGGTTCCTGGACCGCCTGGAGCCGGGGAGCGCCACCTACAACATCCCCACCGCGCTGCGGTTGACGGGCGCGCTGGACGAGCCGGCGCTGGAGCGGAGCTTGAGCGAGATCGTCCGGCGTCACGAGGCGCTGCGGACGGTCTTCGGCGAGGTGGACGGCTCGCCCGTCCAGGTGATCGCGCCGTTTGGCGGGTTCGCCCTGCCGAGGGAGGACCTGTCGGGGTGGAGCGACACGGAGCGCGAGGCGGCGCTCAGGCGCCGGGCCAGGGAGGAGACGGCACGGCCGTTCGACCTCGCCGCGGGGCCGCTCTTCCGCGCGGCGCTGCTGCGGCTGGGCGCCGAGGACCACGTGCTGCTCCTCTCGATGCACCACATCGTCAGCGACGGGTGGAGCACGGGGGTGCTCTTCCGCGAGCTGTCGGCGCTGTACGCGGCGTACCGCGAGGGGCGGGAGTCGCCGCTGGCGGAGCTGGCGGTGCAGTACGCCGACTACGCCGTGTGGCAGCGCGAGCAGCTGGCGGGCGAAGTGCTGGACCGGCAGCTGGCGTACTGGAAGGAGCGCCTGGTGGGCGCGCCGGAGCTGCTGGAGCTGCCGACGGACCGTCCCCGCCCGGCGGTGCAGACGTACCGGGGCGCGACGGTCCCGGTGGAGCTCCCGCCGGAGCTGCTGGAGCGGCTGCAGGCGCTGGGACGCGGCGAGGGCGCCACGCTGTACATGACGCTGCTGGGCGCCTTCCAGGTGCTCCTCTCGAAGTACGCCGGGAGCGAGGACGTGGTGGTGGGGAGCCCGATCGCCGGGCGCACGCGGGCGGAGGTGGAGGAGCTGATCGGCCTCTTCGTCAACACGCTGGTGCTGCGCACCGACCTCTCGGGAGACCCCAGCTTCCGCGAGACGCTGCGGCGGGTGCGGGAGGCGACGCTGGGCGCATACGCGCACCAGGAGCTTCCCTTCGAAAAGCTGGTGGCCGAGCTGCAGCCGGAGCGGTCCTTGAGCCACTCGCCCCTGTTCCAGGTGATGTTCACGCTCCAGAACGCCGGGGGCGGGGGAGCCGCTCTGCCGGGGCTCGGCGTGAGCGGAGTCGGAGCGGCCATGGAGAGCGCCAAGTTCGATCTCTCCCTGACGCTCTCGGCCACCGCCCAGGGCCTGCGTGGCGGACTGAACTACAACACGGACCTCTTCGAGCGCGGCACGGTCGAGCGGATGGTCGGCCATCTGGCACGGGTGCTGGAGCAGGCCACCGCGGACGCGGACGTGCGGCTTTCGCGGCTGGAGCTGCTCGGCGAGACGGAGCGCGCGCTCGTGGTGGAGGCGTGGAACCGCACGGACGCGGAGTATCCCGCGGGTGCCTGCGTCCACGAGCTGTTCGAGGCGCAGGCGGAGCGCACGCCGGGCGCGGTGGCCGTGCGCTTCGAGGATGAGTCGCTCACCTACGCCCAGCTGAACGCGCGGGCGAACCGCCTGGCGCACCACCTGGCCGGGCTCGGCGCCGGGCCGGAGGCGCGCGTGGGCATCTGCGTGGAGCGCTCGGCCGAGATGGTGGTGGCGATGCTGGCCGTGCTGAAGTCCGGCGCCGCGTACCTGCCGCTGGATCCGTCCTATCCGGCGGATCGCCTGGCGTACATGCTCGAGGATTCCGGCGCGCCGCTGCTGGTCACGCAGCGTTCGCTGCGCGGCGTGCTGCCGGTGGACGGCGTGCGGATCGTCTCGGTGGACGAGGACGCGGCCGCGATCGCAGCGAACTCCGCCGATGCGCCGCGGACCCCGGTCGGCGCGGCGAACGCGGCGTACGTCATCTACACCTCCGGCTCGACGGGGAAGCCGAAGGGCGTGCAGGTGACGCACGGGAACGTGGTGAGCTTCTTCGCCGGGATGGACGAGCGGGTGGGCGGATCGGCGGCGGGGACGTGGCTGGCCGTGACGCGCATCAGCTTCGACATCCACGTGCTGGAGCTGCTCTGGCCGCTGGCGCGCGGCTTCCGCGTGGTCGTGCAGCCGGAGCCGGACCGGGCGCGCGACGGCGAGTCCATCGCGGAGCAGATCCGCCGCCACGCAGTCACGCACCTGCAGTGCACGCCCTCCCTCGCGGCGATGCTGATCGCGGAGAGCGGGACCGGCGTGCTGTCGGGCCTCGAGCGCATCCTGCTCGGCGGCGAGGCGCTCCCCTCCGACCTGGCGGCGCAGATCACCGCCGTGCTGCCGAACCGTCTCGTCAACATGTACGGCCCGACGGAGACCACCGTCTGGTCCGCCACCCATGCGGTCGACGTCGGAGAGGGGCCGATCGCCATCGGCCGCCCGATCGCGAACACGCGCGTGTACGTGCTGGATGCGGCCCTGCGTCCACAGCCGGCGGGGGTGCCGGGTGAGCTGTTCATCGGCGGCCACGGCGTGACCCGGGGCTACCTGGGCCGCCCCGGCCTGACGGCCGAGCGCTTCGTGCCGGACGCGTTCTCGGCCGAGCCGGGCGCGCGGCTGTATCGCACGGGGGACCGGGCGCGGTGGAAAGAAACGACGGGTGCGGAAGTGCGTGAGTGCGCAAGTGCGTTGAACAGCAGTGCGTTGAACAGCAGTGCCGATGTGCGGGAGTGCGAAAGTGCGTTCGACTCACCTGAGCCTCAGCGCACTTCCGCACTCACGCACTCGCGCACTGGGGTTTTAGAGTACCTGGGCCGCCTGGACGCGCAGGTGAAGGTGCGCGGCTTCCGCATCGAGCCGGGTGAGATCGAGGCGGTGCTGCGCCGCCATCCGGGGGTGGTGGAGTGCGCCGTCGTCGCGCGCGCGGCCGGGTCGGGCGACACGCGCCTGGTGGCGTACGTGGTGGGGGCGGCGGAGGCGGACGAGTTGCGGACGCACGCGGGCCGCAGCCTGCCGGATTACATGGTGCCGGGCGCGTTCGTGTCGCTGGATGCGCTCCCCCTCACTCCCAACGGCAAGCTGGACCGGAAGGCGCTGCCGGCGCCGGGGGGAAGTTCGTTCGCAACGCGCGTGTACGAGGCGCCGCGCACCGAGGCGGAGCGCAAGGTGGCCGC
This sequence comes from Longimicrobium sp., assembly GCA_035689035.1. Classification (GTDB taxonomy): domain Bacteria; phylum Gemmatimonadota; class Gemmatimonadetes; order Longimicrobiales; family Longimicrobiaceae; genus Longimicrobium. The sequence continues at coordinate 9,673 of DASSME010000090.1, forward strand.
GGTGTGGGCCGGGGTGCTGGGGGTGGAGAACGTGGGCGCGCACGACCGGTTCTTCGACCTGGGCGGCCACTCGCTGCTGCTGGTGCGGGTGCAGGCGCGCCTGCGCGAGGCGTTCGGCCAAGCGGTGCCCATCACTCACCTTTTCCGCTACCTTACGGTGAGCGCCCTGGCCGCGGCGCTGGAAGCCCCCGCGCCCCAGCCGGCCGCCGCCCCGGCGGACGACGCCCGGGTGCGAGACGGGCGGCACAGGCTGCGGGCGAGGGGGCGTGCCGGCGTGACGGGTTCACGGGGTGACGCGTGAGCAGGCTGTCCCCTGTCCCCTATTCCCTGTCCCCTGTTCCTTGACGAATGAACAAGCTTTCAAGCGATCGATGAGCCAGACCAACGACCCCACCGGCCTGGAGATCGCCGTCGTGGGAATGGCGGGGCGCTTTCCCGGCGCGCCCGGCGTGGATGCCCTGTGGGCCAACCTGCGCGCCGGGGTGGAGTCCATCCGCCGCTTCACCGACCAGGAGCTGATCGCCGCGGGGGTGCCGGAGTCGCTGCGCACCGACCCCGCGTACGTCCCCGCGGAGGGCGCGCTGGCGGAGGTGGACCGCTTCGACGCCGCCTTCTTCGGATTCACCCCGCGCGAGGCGGAGGTGACCGACCCCCAGCACCGCCTCTTCCTGGAGGTGGCGTGGGAGGCGCTGGAGCACGCCGGCTACGATTCCGCGCGCGTCCCCGGCCGCGTGGGCGTGTACGCGGGCACCGGGATGAGCAGCTACTACCTGAACCTGCTCTCCCGCCCCGACGTGACCGCCGCGGCCGGCGGGATGGCCGTGCGCATGGGGAACGACAAGGACTTCCTGGCCACCCGCGCGGCCTTCAAGATGGGGCTCGAAGGGCCCGCCGTGGTGGTGCAGACGGCGTGCAGCACCTCGCTGGTGGCGGTGCACCTGGCCTGCCAGGCGCTGCTGGGCGGCGACTGCGACATGGCCCTGGTCGGGGGCTCGGACATCACGGCGCCCGAGCACCTCGGCTACCTCTACGAGGAGGGGAGCATCCGTTCGCCGGACGGACACTGCCGGGCCTTCGACGCCCAGGCGCGGGGGGCGGTGCGCGGGAGCGGGGTGGCCGTCGCCGCGCTCAAGCGGCTCGAAGACGCGCTGGCGGACGGCGACACCGTGCACGCGGTGATCCTGGCGTCGGCCATCAACAACGACGGCTCCGCCAAGATCGGCTTCACCGCGCCGCGGGTGGAGGGGCAGGCCGCCGCCATCCGCGCCGCGCACGCCGCCGCGGACGTGGACCCCGCCACCATCACCTACGTGGAGGCGCACGGCACCGGAACCGAGCTGGGCGACCCCATCGAGATCGAGGCGCTCACCCAGGCCTTCCGCGCGGGGACGGACCGCACCGGCTTCTGCGCCGTCGGCTCGATCAAGACCAACATCGGCCACCTCGACGTGGCGGCCGGGATCGCGGGCTTCATCAAGACCACGCTGGCGCTCTCCACGGGCGAGATCCCGCCCTCGCTGAACTACACGCGTCCCAACCCGCAGATCGACTTCGCGTCCACCCCCTTCTTCGTCAACACCACGCTGGCGAGGTGGACGCCGCCCGCCGGTGTGCCGCGGCGCGCCGGGGTCTCGTCGTTCGGCATCGGCGGCACCAACGCGCACGTGGTGATGGAGGAGCCGCCCGCCGTGGCGCCCTCCCCCGCTCCGTCGCGGCCGCGGCAGCTGCTGGTCCTTTCCGCCCGCACCGAGACGGCGCTGGACGCGGCGGCGCGGCGGCTGGCCGCGCACCTGGAGCAGAATCCCGAGCAGGCGCTGGCGGACGTGGCGTGGACGCTTCAGCAGGGGCGGCGCGCCTTCGCCCACCGCCGCGCCATCGTGGCGGGCACCCACGCCGAGGCCGCGCTGGCGCTGGCCGACGCGGCGCGCGGCGTGGCCGGCCGGGCCGGGAGCGAGGCGCCCGCCGCCGTCTTCCTCTTTCCCGGCCAGGGCGCGCAGTACGCGGGGATGGCGCGCGGCCTGTACGAGGGCGAGCCCGTCTTCCGCGAGGCGCTGGACCGCTGCGCCGAGCTCCTGCGCCCGCAGCTGGGGGTGGACCTGCGCGAGGCGATCTTCTCCGACGACGCGGACCGGCTGAAGCAGACGGCGCTGACCCAGCCCGCGCTCTTCGCCGTCGAATACGCGATCGCGAAGCAGTGGATGGCGTGGGGGATCACGCCCGAGTCGATGATCGGCCACAGCGTGGGCGAGTACGTGGCCGCCTGCCTGGCCGGCGTCTTCTCGCTGGAGGATGCGCTGGCCCTGGTCGCCGAGCGCGGGCGGCTGATGCAGGCGCTGCCGCCGGGCTCCATGCTCGCCGTCCCCCTCCCCGCCGCCGAGGTGGAGCCGGCGCTGGGCGGATCGCTGTCCGTCGCGACGATCAACGCGCCGGACCGCTGCGTGGTCTCCGGGCCGCGCGACGAGATTGCGCGGCTGGAGGCGGAGCTGGCGGCCCGCGGGATCCAGGCGAAGCGCGTGGAGACGTCGCACGCGTTCCACTCGCCGATGATGGACCCGATCCTCGACGCCTTCACGGCGCGCGTGGCCGGCACCGTCCGCAACGCGCCGGCGCTGCGCTGGGTGTCGAACCTCACGGGGACGTGGATCACGCCGGAGCAGGCGACTGATCCGGCGTACTGGGCGAGCCACCTGCGCCACGCCGTCCGCTTCGCCGGCTGCGTGGCCACGCTGGCCGCGGAGGGGCGCGAGCGGGTGTTCGTCGAGTGCGGGCCCGGGCGCACGCTGTCGTCGCTGGTCAGGCGGCAGGTGCCGGGGTCCGCCGCCCTCCACTCCGTCCGCCACGCGGACGACCACGCGGACGACGTCGAGGTGCTCCTGGGCGCGCTGGGCCGCGCCTGGGCCGCGGGGATCGAGATCGACTGGCGCGCCGTGCACGGGGGCGAGGCGCGCCGCCGCGTTCCGCTCCCCACCTACCCCTTCGAGCGCAAGCGCTTCTGGATCGACCGCGCGCAGCGGCCCGGCTTCGTGGCCCCGGCGATGGTCGCCGCGGCGGACGAGGCGGAGGCGGACGCGGCGGCCGCCGACCCGCGCCCGGGATGGTCGGCCACCGAGCGGGCCGTCGCGCGCATCTGGGAGACGCTGTTCGGCGCCGCGCCGGGGCTGCACGACGACTTCTTCGGAGAGGGTGGCGACTCGGTGATGGCGACGCAGCTGGTGGCCCGCATCCGCGCGGAGCTGGGCGCGGAGATCGGCGTGCGCGCGGTGTTCGACGCGCCCACCGTGGCCGCGCTGGCCGTCGTGGTGGACGGGCCGGCCGCGGACGACGAGCTGGACTCGCTGCTGGCCGGGGTGGAGGGCCTGAGCGACGACGAGATCGAGGCGCTGCTGGCGGCGGGCACGGAGGAGGGCGGCCATGACTGAGCTGGCCGACCGCCTGGCGAAGCTGACGCCCGCGCAGCGCAGGCTGCTGGAGCTGCGGCGCGCGCAGCAGTCCGGGGCCGCCCCCGCCGCGGCTCCCGCCGCCATCCCCGCGCGGGGAGAGGGGCAGGCGCCGCTCTCGTCCGCGCAGCGGCGCCTGTGGTTCCTGGACCGCCTGGAGCCCGGGAACGCCCTCTACAACCTGCCGGGCGCCATGCGGCTGCGCGGCGCGCTGGACGAGGCGGCGCTGGAGCGGAGCCTGGGCGAGATCGTCCGTCGTCACGAGGCGCTGCGCACCACGTTCGCCGAGGTGGACGGGGAGCCGGTGCAGGTGATCGCGCCCTTCGGCGGGCTCGCCCTGGCGGTGGAGGACCTCTCGCGGCTCGGCGAGGCGGATCGCGAGGCGGCGGCCAGGCGGCGCGCCGGCGAGGAGGCGGCCCGGCCCTTCGACCTCGCCGCGGGGCCGCTCTTCCGCGCGGCGCTGCTGCGGCTGGGCGAGGACGACCACGTGCTCCTCCTTTCGATGCACCACATCGTCAGCGACGGGTGGAGCATGGGGGTGCTCTTCCGCGAGCTGGGCGCGCTGTACGCGGCGTACCGCGAGGGGCGTGGGTCGCCGCTCCCCGAGCTGCCGGTGCAGTACGCCGACTACGCGGCGTGGCAGCGCGAGCAGCTGGCGGGCGGGGTGCTGGACCGGCAGCTGGCGTACTGGCGCGAGCGGCTGGCGGACGCACCCGCGCTGCTGGAGCTGCCGGCCGACCATCCGCGCCCGGCCGTGCAGACGTACGGGGGCGCGAAGGTCCCGGTGGAGCTCTCACCCGAGCTGCTGGAGCGGCTGCAGGCGCTGGGGAGGAGCGAGGGCGCCACGCTGTTCATGACGCTGCTGGCTGCCTTCCAGGTGCTGCTCTCCAAGTACAGCGGGAGCGAAGACATCGTCGTGGGCACCCCGATCGCGGGGCGGACGAGGAGCGAGGTCGAGGCGCTGATCGGCTTCTTCCTGAACACGCTGGTGCTGCGCACCGACCTTGCGGGAGACCCGGTCTTCCGCGAGACCCTGCGGCGGGTGCGGGAGGTCACGCTGGGCGCGTACGCGCACCAGGAGGTGCCCTTCGAGACGCTGGTGGCCGAGCTGCAGCCGGAGCGCAGCTTGAGCCACTCGCCGCTCTTCCAGGTGATGTTCACGCTGCACAACGCCGGCGGCGGGGGAGGCGCTCTCGCGGGGCTGGAGGTGAGCGGAGGCGTGGCGGAGGCCGCGAACGGCCAGTTCGACCTTTCCCTGGAGCTCGGGGCGACTCCCCAGGGCCTGCGCGGCACGCTGAACTACGGTACCGACCTCTTCGAGCGCGGCACGGCCCTCCGGATGGCCGGCCACCTGGCGCGGGTGCTGGAGCAGGTCGCACATGACCCGGACGTGCGCCTCTCGCGCCTGGCGCTCGCCGGGCCCGAGGAGCGTGCCCAGGTCGTCGTGGAGTGGAACCGCACCGGGCGGCCGTTCCCGCGCGAGGCCTGCATCCACCAGCTCTTCGAGGCGCAGGTCCGGCGCACCCCCGGCGCGCCGGCCCTGGTCTGGGGCGCCGAGGAGCTGACGTACCGGGAGCTGGACGCACGCGCCAACCAGCTGGCGCACCACCTGGCCGGGCTGGGCGTGGGGCCGGAGAGCCGCGTGGGGCTGCGCCTGGAGCGGAGCGTGGAGAACGTGGTCGCCACCCTCGCCGTGCTCAAGGCCGGCGGCTGCTGCGTCCCGATCGACACCAGCTACCCGGCCGAGCGGATGGAGCTGATGCTGGCCGACAGCGGCGCGCGGGTGCTGCTGAGCCGGAGCGAGCTCGTCCCCGCCGAGACCGGGCGGTCGCTGCGCGTCGTCCGCCTGGACGGGCTCGCCGGCGCGCTCGCGGCGGAGCCGGCCGAAGCGCCCCACGGCGCCGCGTGGGCCGGGAACCTGGCCTACGTCTTCTACACCAGCGGGAGCACGGGGCGGCCGAAGGGCGTGATGATGGGGCACCGCGAGGTGGTGCAGTACGCCTGCTGCATCCCCGAGACGATGCCGCTCGGCCCCGGCGACCGCGTGGCGCAGGCGTCGAACGCGAGCTTCGACGCGGCGGTGTTCGAGATCTGGGGCGCGCTGCTGAACGGCGCCACGCTGGTGGGCATCGACCGCGACGTCCTCCTCTCCGCGCCGCTGCTGGGGCGGGCTTTGCGCGAGCAGGGGATCTCGCACCTCTACCAGACGGCGGCGCTCTTCAACCAGCACGTGCGCGAGCAGGTCGACGTCTACGCCGGCCTGCGCCAGCTGGTCTTCGGGGCCGAGGCCGTGGGGACGGAGAGCGTGCGCCGGATGCTGCGCTCCGGGAAGCCGGGGCGCGTGCTGCACGAGTACGGGCCCACCGAGGCCACCGTGTGGTGCACGCTCGAGGAGGTGGAGGAGGTGGCCGAGGACGCGCCCACGGTGCTGATCGGCCGGCCGATCCCGAACGCGCGCGCCTACGTCCTCGACCCGGCGGGCGAGCCGCTCCCGGTGGGCGTCCCTGGTGACCTGTGCATCGGGGGAGACGGGGTGGTGCGCGGCTACCTGGGCCGGCCGGGGCTGACGGCCGAGCGCTTCGTCCCGGACCCGTTCGCCACGGAGCCCGGCGGGCGGATGTACCGCACCGGCGACCGGGCGCGGTGGCGGGACGGGGGGAAGCTGGAGTTCCTGGGGCGCCTGGACGACCAGGTGAAGATCCGCGGCTTCCGCATCGAGCCGGGGGAGGTGGAGGCGGCGATGGCGGCGTACCCCGGGGTGCGCGAGGCCCGGGTGATGATGCGCGAGGACCAGCCGGGAGACAAGCGGCTGGTGGCGTACGTGGTGGGGAGCGTGGAGGTGGACGGGCTGCGCGCGCACCTGGGCCAGAGCCTGCCGGAGTACATGGTGCCGCAGGCGATCGTCGCGCTGGACCGGCTGCCGCTGAACGCGAACGGAAAGGTGGACCGCAAGGCGCTCCCGGTGCCCCAGTACGCGGCCGACGCGGACCGGTACGTGGCGCCGCGCACGCCCACCGAGGAGGTGCTGGCGGGGATCTGGGCGGAGGTGCTGCGCCTGGAGCGCGTGGGGGTGGAGGAGAGCTTCTTCGACCTGGGCGGGCACTCGCTGCTGGCGACCCGCGTCGCCGCGCGCGTCCGCGGGGTCTTCGGCGTGGAGCTGCCGCTGCGCGCCGTCTTCGAGCGGCCGGTCGTCTCCGGGCTCGCGGCCGAGATCGAGCGTCTCCGCGGCGCCGGCGCGGCGGCCGTCGAGGGCGCCATCGCCCCCGCCGCGCGCGAGGGCGACCTGCCGGTGACGTTCGCGCAGGAGCGGCTCTGGTTCGTGGACGCGCTGGACCCGGGGAGCCCGGTGTACGCGATCCCGTTCTCGTACCGCGTCACCGGTGATCTCGACTCCGACGCGCTTCGCCGCGCGCTGGCCGAGCTGGTGCGCCGCCACGAGCCGCTGCGCACCACGCTCCCGGCCGTGGACGGCGTCCCCGTGCAGCGGATCGCCCTGCCCCCGCTTTCCTTCGACCTGCCGGTCGCCGACCTGCGGCACCTCCCCGAGGGCGAGCGGCGGGCCGAGGCGGGCCGCCTGGCGGCCGAAGCCTCGCGGCACCGCTTCGACCTGGCGCGCGGGCCGCTCTTCCGCGCGTCGCTCGTCCACGTCTCCGACGCGGAGCACCACCTCCTCCTCAACCTCCACCACGCCATCGGCGACGGGTGGTCGCTGGGCGTGCTGC
>DASSME010000091.1:0-20445 GCA_035689035.1 Longimicrobium sp.
TCCCCTGCTTCCTCTGCTTCTCTGCTCCCTCTGCGTGAGATTTTTGCAGTCGGTTCCGTCAACGATTCAGGCGGATCTGGTATCACACGAAGGAACGGAGTGCAACGGAGCAGCGGAAAACCGCCGGGGGACCGGGGTCGGTTCTCCGCTGCTCCGTTCTTCTCCGCTTCTCCGTGTGACCGCCGTTCGGGGACGCGGGGTCGCCGCTGTCGCTGCACTCAGCCTGCGGAATCCCGCCCATCCGGCGCCGCCTTCGCCGCCGCGGGTTGCGCGGCGGCGTCGGTGAGGCGCGACAGGCTCTCCACGCTCAGGCGCTCTGCGCGCTCCAGCAGGCGGTTGACCACGCCGAGGGCCATCCCCACGTCCGCGTCGTCGCCGGCCAGGGCCTCGGCGGGGCCGCGCAGGAAGTCGGCGAGGACGCGGCGCAGCACCTGGTGCTCGCCGCGCACCTCGTCCACGCTCCACCCCAGGCGCGCGCGCTGGCGGCCGTGCAGCCGCGCGATGGTCTGCTGGATGCTGTCGCCGTCGCGCACGTGCTCGGGGTCGCCGCCGCCGCGGTCCAGCATCACCAGCGCCTTGGCGATCTCGAGGACCAGGGTGGCGTAGTGGTCTTCCAGCAGCGCGCGCTCCAGCGCCGTGGCATGGGGAAGCCCCGGGTCGGCGCGCACGGCGTCGAGGAAGGCGAGGATCACGTCCTCCACCCGCTCTTCCAGCAGCCGCCCCACGCTGGCCAGCCCCCGCACCCGCGGCGGCGCGGCGGCCTCGCCCCCCGCCGGGTGGTCGGGGCGGCCTTCGTCCTCGGCCGCGCCGGTTTCCGCGGCGGGGAGCCACAGGGTGAAGACCGAGCCGCCGCCCTCGCGCGCGGCCACCGTCAGGTCGCCGTGCATCAGGCGCGCGAAGGTGCGGCTGATGGTGAGCCCCAGCCCGGTGCCGCCCTGCGCGCGGGTGTGGCTGTCGTCCACCTGCACGAACGGGTCGAAGATCCGCTCGCGGTCTCCCTCGCTGATCCCGATCCCGGTGTCGCTCACCTCGAGGCGGATCCACGGCCCCTCGGCGCCCGGCCCCTCGCCGTGCTCCGCGGGCGCCGGGCCCAGGCAGCGCACCGAGACGCGCCCGCCCGCGGGGGTGAACTTCACCGCGTTGGAGAGCAGGTTCACCAGGATCTGGCGCACCCGGTCCTCGTCGCCCAGGTAGGCGGCGCCGGGAGGGCACTGCAGCTCTTCGGTGGTCTCCACCCCCCGCGCCGCGGCCTGGGGCAGCACGAAGGCGAGGGCCGGCGACGCGGTGTGGCGCACCTCCACCCGCTCGCGCACCACCCGCATCCCGGCCGACTCGAGCCGCGCCAGGTCCAGCACGTCTTCAACCAGCCCCAGCAGGTGCAGCGCGCTGGCCTTGACGCGCGCCAGCGAATCGCGCTGGAGGTCGCTCAGCTCGCCGTGCACGCCCAGGTGCAGCAGGTCGGTGTAGCCCACGATGGCGTTGATGGGGGTGCGCAGCTCGTGGCTCATGTTGGCCAGGAACTGGCTCTTGGCCTGGCTGGCGCGCTCGGCCTGCGCGCGCGCCGCCTGGGCCTCGCGCACCGCGTCGCGCAGGCGGCGGTTGGCGTCCTCGAGCCCGCGGGCGAGCGCCTCGGCCTCGGCGGTCTGGCGCGCCAGCTCCTCGTTGGCCACGCGCAGCTCCACGGCGGCGCGGGCGTCGGCCTCGGCCAGCCCGGCGCGGTGGCGGAGCTCGGCCTCGCGCAGCTCGGCCTCGCGCAGCGCGGCGGCCTGCCGCTCGATCTGCCGCGCCTTGGCGTCCAGGTCCACGAAGGCGCGCACCTTGCCGCGCACCAGCTCGGGGTCGATCGGCTTGGACAGGAAGTCGACCGCGCCCAGCGCGTACGCCTCGCGCACGCGCCGCGGGTCGGCGTCGATGGCGGTGAGGAAGAGGATGGGGGTGTGGCGGGTGCGCTCGCGCTGCTTGATGTGGCGGGCCACCTCGAACCCGTCCATCCCGGGCATCTGCACGTCCAGCAGCACGCAGGCGAAGCCGCGCTCCAGCACGCGGCGGAGCGCCTCTTCGCCCGATCCGGCCTGGACGGTCTCCAGTTCCAGCGGCTCCAGCACGCTGACCAGCGCCAGCAGGTTCTCCGGCCGGTCGTCCACCAGCAGCACGGCGGGGGTATAGTCCGGCTCCATCGCTTCCCGTCCACGGGCCCGAATGCCGTTCGACGCGCCCCATCCCTGCGCGCGCGGCAGATGGGCCGCGCCGTACGCAAGAATCATGGGAGTACATCCGAGGAGGGTCGATCTGGCCTGTGACGAACCTTGGGCGAGTCCCCGTGTGCCGGCGTTGGAGGACCGACAGGGCGATGCCGCCGCGCCGCCGGCACGGCACCCAGGGTTCGACGTCGCCTCCCCCGGCAGCAGGCGGGGATTGGCGCGGACCATGCACGCTTCCACCCCTTGGCGCCCCGCGATGCGGCGCGTTTTCTCCCGCCCCTGGTGAATCCGTGCGCCATACCCGTCCGCGCCACTTCTACGAAGTGTTCTCCCGGCTCGCCGGCGCCGCGTCGCGCGCCGCGCGCATCCTGCACCGCATCTTCGCCGAGCCGCACCCCTTCGCCGAGCTGCTGGCCGAGCTGGCCGAGGTGGAGCGGGGTGCGGCCGAGGCGCGCGCCGAGCTGCTTCCCGCCATCGAAGAGGCCACCGTCACGCCGCTCCCCCGCGAGGACGTGTACCAGGTGGCGTCGGCGCTGGGCGGGCTGGTGAGCCTCCTGCACGACACCGCGAACGGGGTGCAGGACCTTCACCTCACGCACCGGGCCGAGCCGGCGCGGGCGATGGCGGCCCTCCTGGTGCGCGCCACCGCGTGCATCGAGGAATCGGTGGCGAAGCTGAGGGATCCGGAAGCGGTGGTGGGGATCCGCACGGAGATGGAGCGGCTGACCGAGCAGGGGATCGCCGAGTACGACCGGGCTTCGGGCGCCCTGTTCGCGGGCGACCCCGACCCCATGGAGGTGCTGCGCTGGAAGGAGGTGTACGACGCGCTGGAGCACGCGCTCACCGAGTCGCGCGGCGTGCAGAACCTGCTGTCCAGCATCGCCCAGGACAGCCGCTAGCCCTCCCCCGCCGGCCACGGGGGCCGCTCAGCGCGCGGAAGGCGGAACGCCGGCCGCGGCGTGCTCCAGCGCGTCTTCCAGCCGGCCGACGGCGCGGCGCACCGCGTCGCGCCGCCCCCGTTCGGGAAGGCGGTGAGATGCGTCCAGGTCGGCAAGGACGCCGGTGAAGCACTCGGCGATCTCGCTCGCCCGCGCGAAGCCGAGCCCGTGCAGCCGCCGGCCCAGCAGGTCGACGGCGCTGGACGCGCGGTTGAGCGCGGTGTGAGTGTGGCCGCCCTCGCGCAGCTCGCCGGCGATCCCGCGGAGGGCGTCGATGAAGGACGAAGCTTCGCTCGCGGCCCCCGTCCCTTCGCGCGCGAGCGCCGCGCCCGGTTCCGCTTCTCGTGGGGGAGCGCCCTGGCTCGGCAGCCCCGGAAAGAGCCCGTCCACCTCCGTCATGGCGACACCGCCGGCGGAGAGGGGAGGCCGGCCGGCGCCCGGCGCGACTCCAGCCGGTCCAGGTGGCGGAGCGCGCTCTCCCACACCTGGCCGCGCGTCTGGCCGGGGGTCACCCGCAGCAGGCGCACGGGCGGCGCCCCCGCCAGGGAGAGGTACCACCAGCGGTCGTCGGTGAGGTGCACCACCGACGGGTTCCGCACGCCGCGCGAACACCGGACGCGGCGGCCGTCGTCCGTGAACTCGAAGTCGGAGAACATCGCGGGGCTCCAGTTCGCGGCGCTGCCGCGATCGGTGGGTGGGTGGCTCACGTTTCCATGGCCGCCGGCCGTGCGCCGCCGGTCGCCAGGATGCGCCGCACCTCGGCGGCCACGCGCCGGGGCTCCACGGGCTTGGTCAGGTACCCCTCGCACCCCGCCGCCTCGGCCGCCGCCATGTCTTCGAGCTGCGTGCAGGCGGTGAGGGCGACCACGGGGATGGCGGCGGTGGCAGGGTCGGCCTTGAGCAGCCGCGTGGCCGCGAGCCCGTCCATCCCCGGCATGGTGAGGTCCATCAGGATCAGGTCGGGGGCGTGGTCGCGGGCCATGCTCACCCCGTGCTCCCCGTCCCACGCCTGCAGCACGGCGAAGCCGTGGTGCGCCAGGATGATGCGGTAGATCTCCTGGTTGTCCTCGTTGTCCTCGACGAGCAGAATGGTCTTTTCCATGTGGATCAGCCCCGTCCCCGCGAGAGGGTGATGGTGAAGGTGGAGCCCTGTCCGGGCTCGCTCTCCACCGACAGGCCGCCGCCCATGCCGATGGCCAGCTCGCGGCTGATGGCCAGCCCCAGCCCGGTCCCCTCGGCGCCCCGGTCCAGGCGGTCGTCCAGCTGCACGAAGGGCTCGAAGATCCTTTCCCGGTTCTCGGGGGCGATCCCGTTCCCGTCGTCGGCGACCCGGATCTCCACGCGGGGCCCCGCGGCGTGGAAGGTGACGTCGATCGCCCCCCCCGCGGGGGTGAACTTGACGGCGTTGGCGACGAGGTTGACCAGGATCTGCAGGAGCTTGTCGGGGTCCGCGTACACCAGCAGCCCGCCTCCCGCGTCCGGGCCCAGGCCGCGGCAGACGATCCCCTTCTTCGCGGCCAGGGGGGCGAGGATCACCTCGGCTTCGAGCAGGACGCCGGCAAGCGGTACGTCCTGGAGCCCGAACTCGACCCTTCCCACGGCGACCCGCGCGTAGCCGAGCACCGACTCCACCAGCCCCAGCAGGTGGCGGCCGTTGACCTGGATGCGCCGCACGTCGGCGAGCTGCCGCTCGGTGAGCGCGCCGCGCACCCCGCTCTCGAGCAGGTCGGCGTAGCCGCCGATGGCGTTCAGCGGCGTGCGCAGCTCGTGGCTCATGGTGGAGAGGAAGCGCATCTTGGCCAGGTTCGCCTCCTCGGCCTGTTTCTGGGCCGCCTCCGCCACGATCAGGGCCTCCCGCGCGCGCCCGAAGAGCCGCGCGTTGTCGATGGCGATGGCGCAGCGCGCGCCCAGGTCCTCGGCCAGCAGCAGGTCTTCGGCCGAGAACGAGTCGCCGTGGTTGGGGATCACGTAGGTGATCGCCCCCAGCACCTCGTCGCGCGCCAGGAGCGGAACGGTCATCAGCGAGCCGATCTCCAGGGCGCGCAGGATGCGGAGGTTCTCCGGCGACCGGGCGGCCGCCACCAGCATCTCGTCGGTGACCGGGAAGACCACCTCGCTGCGGCGGGTACGCACCACCGACGGCACCCCGAGGGGGTCGTCACGCTGCGGCGGCCATCCCGAGAGCAGCTCCTGGGCAAGCCGCTGCCGCCCCGCGTCCGGGTGGATGACGGCGATGCGGCGCATGTGGTCGCCCTCGCGCAGGTCCACGAAGCACCACGAGCCCAGGTGCGGAAGGGAGAGCCGCGCCACGGTGGCCAGCGTGATCTCCACGTCCAGCGAAGCGGCGAGCGTGCGGGTGGCCGCCAGGAGAAAGGAGAGGGCCGTCTTCGCCGCGACGCCCTGACCCGCGGGCGGTGATTCCGCGGAGAGGGCCGCCAGCGCGAGGCGCGGTTCGCCCGGCGGCTTGATCGCCTGGATCATGTCCATGTCACCTTACTCCGCGCGAGATATGGTTCGCCGCGTCCATCCGGATCGTGGCGGAGCGGACGAATCCTTCCCGAAAGTCCCCGGGCGCGCTTCGGCTCAGGCCAGCCGTCCGATCATCCCGCGCACCGCGGCCAGGAACTCGTCGGTGTCGAAGCGCGCGGGGTCGATCATGGCCTGCACCGCGCACCCCTGGATCCAGCTCACCGCCACCGCGGCCATCCCGTCGGCGGTGGCGCCCGGAAAGGTGGACGGCTCGGCCAGCAGCAGCTCCTGCATGATCGCGCGGAACGCCGCGCGGTAGCGCTCCAGCTCGGCGCCGATTCGCGACCGGATCTCTTCGTGCCGCGCGCCCAGCGCCCAGAACTCGAAGAAGAGCCGGGTGTGCCGCGGCTGGTGGCCGAGGCGCGCCATCTCCTGCTCCAGCAGCGCGTGCAGCCGGTCCAGCGCGCGGGGAAAGCGGGCGATGTCGTCGGAGACGTGCAGCACCGACGTGGTCTCGATCAGCCAGTCCAGCAGCGCGTGCACCAGCCGCTCCTTGCGCTCGAAGTAGTGCACCACCAGCGCGTGGCTCAGCTGCGCCTGGGCGGCCACCGCCCGGATCGTCAGCCCCCCGATCCCCTCGCGGGACGCCACCTCGAAGGCGCCCTGCAGGATCTGCTCGCGCCGCACGTCCTCGGGCGCCCGCTTCCACCCCATCCGTCCGCTCCGTCCGGGTCCGACCCGGTGCAAGGACGCGGGTCCGTCTCGGCGGCCGCCCACGTCGTGGTTGTTGACCATTTGTACAATATAGGATAACTTCAATTTACCACTTGGTCAACAACCACCCGCCCGTCCATGCCCGGCGGCACCCCCGCCGGGGTGCGAAAGGGCGCCACCGGCACACCGAGGATGGGAACCGTGTCCAGACACCGCAGCCGCGCCCTCGTGCTCGCCGCCCTGTCGCTCGGGGCGTGCGACGCGCTGCGCGGCAAGCCCGACGTGGAGGTGAGCGCCGGCGACGCCAACCTGAACACCCGCTGGCACGCCACGCTGGCCAGCCCCCGCAGCCTGGCGGGGGCGGTGCAGATGAGCGGCGAGGCCACCATGGCCCCGACGGCCGACGGCCGCACCACGGTCGCGCTGGCGCTGGCGAACGCCACGGCGGGGGGCCTGCACCCCTGGCAGCTGCACCGGGGGCAGTGCGGCGCCGACAGGGGCGTTCTGGGCGCCGCCGCGGCCTACGCGCCGCTCCGGGTGGGCGGCGACGGACGCGCCACGGCTTCGGCCACGCTCCCGATCGCCACGCCCGCCGACGGCCCGTACTTCGTCAGCGTGCAGGCATCCAGCGGCAACCCGGGGACGGTGGTGGCGTGCGGCAACCTGGCGCCTCCCACCCGGTAGGCGCCGCGATGCCCTTCCCCTCCCGCCCCCCGGGCAAGCGCGCGCGGGTCCGTGCGACCTCCGCGGAGCGTGCCGCGCCCGCGCCGCCGGGGCGCGTGCCGCGCGCGGTGGTGGGGATCGGGGCGTCGGCGGGGGGGCTCAGGGCGCTGCAGCAGTTCTTCGCGGCCGTGCCCCCCGGCAGCGGGATGGCCTGGGTGGTGATCATGCACCTGGACCCCGACCGCGAGAGCCGCATCGCCGAGCTCCTGCAGGACCGCACCTCCCTTCCCGTCACCCAGGTCACCCTCCCCGCCGAGGTGGAGGCCGACCACGTGTACGTGATCCCGCCGGGGCAGGACCTGGCGATGGAGGGCCGGGCGCTCCGCGTCCACGAGCGCGGCGCGGGGCTGCACACGCCGGTGGACCTGTTCTTCCGCTCCCTGGCCGGCGCGTACGGCGCCGACGCCGTGGGGGTGGTGCTCTCGGGGACCGGCGCCGACGGCGCCGCGGGGGTCCGCGCGATCAAGGAGGGCGGCGGCATCACCGTGGCGCAGGAGCCCGCCGAGGCCGAATACGACGGGATGCCCGCCAGCGCGGTGGCCACGGGGTTCGTGGACCTGGTGCTCGCCGCGGAGCGCATCCCCGCCGAGCTGGTCCGCCTGCGCGAGGCGCCCACGGCGCTCGCCGAGGGCGCGCCGCCGGCCGACACCGAGGCGCTGCTGGACCAGGTCTTCGCCATGCTGCGCGCCCGCTCGGGGCACGACTTCAGCCTGTACAAGCGCGCCACCGTGCTCCGCCGGCTGGACCGGCGGCTGCGCTTCAACGGCGTGGCCACGCTCGAGGAGTACCTCCCCCTGCTGCGCGCCGGCCCCGCCGAGCCGGCGGCGCTCGTGCGCGACCTGCTGATCTCGGTGAGCGGCTTCTTCCGCGACCCCGAGGCGTTCGCGGCGCTGGCCCAGGCGGTGCCCGCCCTCTTCGCGGGGAAGGGCCCGGCCGACGCGGTGCGGGTGTGGGTGGCGGGGTGCGCCACCGGCGAGGAGGCGTACTCGATCGGCATCCTGCTGCGCGAGCACGCCGCCACCCTCGAGAGCCCGCCGCAGATCCAGATCTTCGCCACCGACATCGACGCCAAGGGGTACGCCTGGGGGCGCGAGGCGCTGTACCCCCCCGCGGCGGTGGCGGGGATCTCGCCCGAGCGCCTCCGCCGCTTCTTCACGCGCGAGCCGGGCGGCTTCCGGGTGGGAAAGCAGCTGCGCGAGGGCGTGCTCTTCGCCGTGCACAACGTGCTGCAAGACCCGCCGTTCTCGCGGCTCGACCTGGTCAGCTGCCGCAACCTGCTCATCTACCTGCAGCCCGAGGCGCAGGAGCGGGTGGTGGAGACCTTCCACTACGCGCTGCGCACGGGCGGGCTCCTCTTCCTTGGCGCCTCGGAGTCGGCCGGCGAGAGCGGGGCGTTCGTCCCCGTCGCGGGGCGGCAGCGGCTGTACCGCCGGAACACCGCGCCGCAGCGGGTGCCGGCGCGGCTCTCGGCCGCCGACCCGCCGCCGCGCGCCGCGCCCGCCGCCGGCGGCGACGGGCCCCGCCGCGACGGGTTCGCCTACGGCCCGCTGCACCTGCGCATGCTCGAGGAGTACGCGGCGCCCAGCCTGGTGGTGAACGAGCGGCTCCAGGTGGTGCACCTTTCCGGCGGGGCCGGGCGCTTCCTGCGCCTGGGGCCGGGCGAGCCCACCCACGACCTGGTCGCCCTGACGCGCGGCGAGCTGCGCATGGCGCTGCGCGCGGCGCTGTACCAGGCGTTCCACAAGGGCCTTTCCACCAGCCGCCGGGTGGCGGGCGGCGACGGCGGAGCCCCCGTGCGGCTGCGGGTGCACCCCCCCACGGGGAGCGCCGCGGCCGACCGTTTCGCCCTGGTGGTGCTGGAAGAAGAGTCCGCGCCGCCCGCCGCGGCCGAAGCGGACGGGGGCGGCGCCGGCGTCGGCGCGGCCGCGGTGGACGCGCTGGAGCGGGAGCTGCGCGAGGCGCGCGAGCAGCTGGAGCACGCCGGCGCGGCGCGCGACCACACCGTGGAAGAGCTGCAGGCGGCCAACGAGGAGCTCCGCTCGGTGAACGAGGAGCAGAGGGCGGCGGGCGAGGAGCTGGAGACCAGCCGCGAGGAGATCCAGTCGATCAACGAGGAGCTCACCACCACCAACCAGGAGCACCAGAACACGATCGAGGAGCTGAAGCGCACCAACGCCGACCTGCAGAACCTGATCGAGTCGACCCAGATCGGCACCGTCTTCCTGGACCGCGAGCTGCGCGTCCGCCGCTTCACCCCCTCGGCCGCCGCGCTCTTCAACTTCGTGGACACCGACGCGGGCCGCCCCCTGGCCCACATCACCCACCGCCTGCGCTACCCGGAGCTGGTGGACGACGCGCGGCAGGTGCTGGCGTCGCGCGAACGCTGCGAGCGCGAGGTGGAGAGCGACGACGGGGCGTGGTTCATCGTGCGCATCAACCCGTACCGCTCGCCCGACGCCGGGGTGGAGGGGGCGGTGGTCGCCTGCTTCGACATCACCGCCCAGAAGCGGGTGGAGGCCCAGCTGCGCGAGGCCCGGATCGCCGCCGACGCGGCCAACCTGGCCAAGGGGACCTTCCTGACCACCCTGTCGCACGAGTTCCGCACCCCGCTCAACGGGATGCTGGGCTACGCCGACATCATCTCCCTGGACGGGCCACTGAACGCCGCGCAGACCCGCAAGCTGGAGCGCATCAAGGCGGGCGGGTGGCACCTGGCGGCGATGATCGACGAGATCCTGGCCTTCGCGATGCGCGACGAGGGGCGCGAGTCGGTGCGGGCGGAACGGGTGGACGCGCGCGAGATCGCCCGCGCCGCCAAGGAGCTGGTGGAGCCCGCGGCCCAGGCCAAGGAGCTCGCCTTCGTGCTGGAGGTGCCGCGGGTCCCGGTCATGCTGCAGACGGACGCAGGCAAGCTCCGCCAGGTGCTGATCAACCTGTGCGGGAACGCGGTCAAGTACACCGTGCGCGGCGAGGTTCGCCTGGTGGCGCGCGAAGAGGACGGGCACGTGGTGTTCGAGGTGCGCGACACCGGGATCGGGATCGCGCCCGAGCACCAGTCGCGCGTCTTCGAACGCTTCTGGCAGGTGGAGAGCGCCGCGACCCGCGCCTTCGGGGGGATGGGGATCGGGCTGGCGGCGGCGCGTGAGTTCAGCCGGCTGCTGGGCGGCGAGGTGGAGCTGGAGAGCGAGCCCGGACGCGGGAGCACCTTCCGCGTCCGGATTCCCCGCGCGCGTGGAGACGCATGAAGCCGCGAAAGAAACGGGTGGACGACCTGGAGACCTACGCGCAGGACATCGTGAACACGGTGCGCGAGCCGCTGCTGATGCTCGACACCGCGCTGCGCGTGCGCAGCGCCAACCGCGCCTTCTACCAGACCTTCCAGGTCTCGCCGGCCGAGACCGAGAACCGCCTGATCTACGAGCTCGGCAACGGGCAGTGGGACATCCCCGACCTGCGCACCCTGCTCGAGGACATCGTCCCCCGCAGCTCGGCGTTCAACGACTTCGAGCTGGAGCACGACTTTCCCGCCATCGGCCGGCGGGTGATGCTGCTGAACGCCCGCAAGCTGCAGGCGGGGCGCCACGGCGAGCTGCTGGTGCTGGCCATGGAAGACGTGACCGAGCGCCGCCACGCCGAGGAGGAGGCTGCCCGGGCGCGCGAGGCCTCGGAGAACGCCAACCGCACCAAGAGCCTGTTCCTGGCCAACATGAGCCACGAGCTGCGCACCCCGCTCAACGCCATCCTGGGCTACTCCGAGATGCTGCAGGAAGAGGCCGCCGAGCGCGGGCTGGACGGCTTCGCCGCCGACCTGGAGCGCATCCACGCCGCCGGGCGCCACCTGCTGGCGCTGATCAACGACATCCTGGACCTGTCCAAGATCGAGGCGGGGAAGATGGAGCTGTTCCTGGAGCGCTTCGACGTGGGCGAGCTGATCGGCGACGTGGCCGCCACCATCCGCCCGCTGGTGGAGAAGAACGCCGACACCCTGCTCATCGAGCTGGCCCCGGGGCTGGGCGCCATGCGCGCCGACCAGACCAAGGTGCGCCAGGCGCTCTTCAACCTCCTGTCCAACGCGGTGAAGTTCACCCACGGGGGCACCATCACCGTGAACGCCGGGCGCCGGGTGATGGACGGCGCCGAGTGGATCGTGCTGCGCGTGGCCGACACCGGGATCGGGATGAGCGCCGAGCAGATCGTGAAGCTCTTCCAGGACTTCACCCAGGCCGACGCCTCCACCACGCGCAGGTTCGGCGGCACCGGGCTGGGGCTGGCCCTCACCCGCCGCTTCTGCCAGATGATGGGCGGCGACGTGACGCTGAACAGCGCCGCCGGCGAGGGGAGCGTCTTCACCATCACCCTCCCGGCGTCGGTGGCCGACGCGCGCCCCGAGGCCCTGGCCGGCGCCCCCGACGCCGCCGCCCGGCACGACGCCCAGGACGGCGCCGAGGGCGAGGCGCCCGCCGACGGCGCGGGGTACGTGCTGGTGATCGACGACGACCCCGCGCAGCGCGAGCTGATGCGGCGCTTCCTGGGCAAGGAGGGCTTCCGCGTGCGCGCCGCCCGCGGCGGCGACGAGGGGCTGCGCCTGGCCCGGCAGTCCCCCCCCGTGGCGATCACGCTCGACGTGATGATGCCCGGGATGGACGGCTGGAGCGTGCTGGCCGAGCTCAAGGGCGACGCCGCGCTGCGCGAGATCCCGGTGATCATGCTCACCATGGTGGACGACCCCGAGCGCGGCTTCGCCCTGGGCGCCGCCGACTACGCCACCAAGCCGGTGAACCGGCTGCGCCTTTCCAAGATCCTGCGCAAGCACACCTGCGCCGACCCGCCCTGCCCGGTGCTGGTGGTGGAGGACGACCCCGCCACCCGCGCCATGACGCGCAACATCCTGGAGCGCGAGGGGTGGCGGGTGAGCGAGGCCGAGAACGGGCGGGTGGCGCTGGAGCGGATGGAGCGCGAGCGCCCCCGCCTGATCCTGCTGGACCTGATGATGCCCGAGATGGACGGCTTCGAGTTCGCCGACCGGGTGCGCCGCCACCCGGAATGGCGCTCGATCCCGATCGTGGTGGTCACGGCCCGCGACCTGAGCACCGAGGAGCGCCGGCGGCTGAGCGGCTACGTGGAGACCATCCTGCAGAAGGCGGGCGACTCGCACGAGACGCTGCTGCGCCAGGTGAGCGACCGCCTGAACGACTGGGCGCCGCGCGCCCTCACCCCCATACCGGGAGACGAAGCGCGCGCGACCGCCGCGTGAGCGCCTCGGCCAATGCCATGCCCACGATCCTGCTGGTGGAAGACAACGAGATGAACCGCGACATGCTCTCGCGCCGCCTGGAGCGCAAGGGCTACCGCGTGGAGGTGGCGATGGACGGCCTGCGCGGGGTGGAGATGGCCGCCTCGCACGCGCCCGACCTGGTGCTGATGGACATGAGCCTTCCCGTGCTGGACGGCTGGGAGGCCACGCGCCGCCTGAAGGCCGCGCCCGCCACGCGCCACGTTCCCGTGATCGCACTCACCGCGCACGCCATGGCCGGCGACCGCGAGAAGGCGCTGCAGGCCGGGTGCGACGACTACGACACCAAGCCGATCGAGCTGCCGCGCCTGCTGGGGAAGATCGAGGCGCTGCTGGGGGGCGCGGCCGGACCGGCGGACGCCACCGACCAGGAGTCGCCATGACCGCCCCGCTTCCGCCGCCCGGAGAAGCCGTGCGCCACGCGCTTCCCGCGTCGCTGATCCACGACCTGCGCACGCCGCTCGGCCAGATCATCGGCTACGCCGAGATGCTGGCGGAGCAGGCGCAGGAGGAGGGCGACGGCGGCCCGGCCGCCGACCTGAACAAGATCGGCGCGGCCGGCTACCGCATCCTGGAGCTGATCGAGGCGCACTTCGAGGCCGCCCCCGACCTTCCCGGCGAGCCCGCCCCGTCCGCCAACGGCCGCGGACACGCGGTGCAGCGCCCGGCCGCCGTGGCGCCGCCCGCGGGACAGGCGGTGCGGCTGGCCGACTTCATCGCGGCGAACCGCGAGCCGATCCTGGCCGAGTGGGAGGCGTTCGCGCGCACCTGCACCCCCGCCAGCGGCGCCATGGACATCGTGGCGCTGCGCGACCACGCCGGCGAGATGCTGCGGGTGATCGTCGCGGACCTGCGCACGCCGCAGGGCGCCGGCGCGCAGGCCGAGAAGGCGAAGGGGCACGCGCCGGACGATCAGGCCGACGCGCCCACGGCCGCCGAGGAGCACGGCGCCGGGCGCGCCGAGAGCGGCTTCACCGTCGAGCAGATGGTCTCGGAGTACCGCGCCCTGCGCGCCAGCGTGATCCGGCTGTGGAGCGCGGCCCGGGGCGAGCTCGGGCCCGCCGACCTGGACGAGCTGACCCGGTTCAACGAGGCGATCGACCAGTCGCTGGCCGAGTCGATCTCGCGCTACACCGAGGACCTGGACCATTCCAAGGAGATGTTCCTGGCCATCCTGGGGCACGACCTGCGCACCCCGCTGGGAGCCGTGAGCACCTCGGCGAAGTTCATGCTCGACACGCAGGAGCTGGAAGAGCCCACCCGCACGCTCACCGCCCGGATCGCCAGCAGCTCCGCCCGCATGATCCGCATGGTGGGCGACCTGCTCGACTTCACCCGCAGCCGCCTGGGCGGGGGGATCCCGATCGTCCGCGGCGACATGAGCATGGCCAAGGTCGTGCACGACGTGGCCGACGAGCTGGCCGCCGCCCACCCCGGCCGCACGCTGCAGGTGGACACGCGCGGCGCGCAGCGGGGCGAGTGGGACGTCGCGCGGATCACCCAGGCGCTGGCCAACCTGGTGGGGAACGCGCTGGAGCACGGCGCGCCCGGCACGGTGGTGCGGGTCGACGTGCAGGGGAACGACGACGAGATCACGGTGGCCGTGTGCAACCGCGGCGCCGCGATCCCCGCCAGCCAGCTGAACGGGATCTTCAACCCGATGAAGCCGCGCGACCCGGTGGCGGGCGCCGCCGCGAGCGGGCCGGCCGGGAACCTGGGGCTGGGGCTCTACATCGCCGAGCGGATCGTGAACGCCCACCAGGGGCGCATCGACGTCGAGTCGTCGGAAGAGCACGGCACCACCTTCACCGTCCACCTCCCGCGGCACGGGTGAGCGCGGGGAGCGGCCGACGGACCGTTCGCGGAGCGGGTACATGGACCGACGAGACCGGTCGCCCATCGGGGCGGCCGCGCGGCAACTCACAGCGAGCGAGGCGATCGTGGCACCATCCTCCGACGACACATTCCCCGGGATCCTCCATCCCCCCGGCACCGACACCTTCCCGGCGGCCCCTCCGCACACCGTCCCCGCCGACACGCCCAACCGCTGGACGGCCGGGGTGGGGCGCTGGTGGCGCGGCATCTTTTCGCGCAACGCCTACGCGCGCGGGCCCGACACGGTGCGCGCGGGGCGCAGCAGCCACCGCTTCTTCCAGCACCTGATCGACCCCGCCGAGAAGGGCGCGGACGACGCCCCGCCCCCGGGTGACGCGGGGAAGTAGCGGAGTGCGTCGGCGCGGAGCCGTCCAGGGTCTCACGGAAGAAGAGAGTCTCTTCTTCCGTGAGACCTTTTTCAGCGGATCGGGATCCAATCACCGTACTGGTGGATTCGGTAGACCAAATCCGCTTGAGCACTTGTCACCTTGACTAACTGGACGACGTCATCCTGAGGCCGAACACGCCATAACCGGCTGCATTGTATCGTCTTGCAGGCCGAAGGATCGATAGACGGGGCTCGGAACCGATCAGTCGAAGCACAAGTCTTTACCCCGACCTGGTATTATCGCCAGCACCCGCAGCCGCCCGGCAGCGCGATCACCCCGCCGCGGCGGGCGGCGCCGCTTTCGTGGCGGCGCGGACGGCGGGGGCGACCACGGTGCCCATCAGCTCGATGGCGCGCATCGTCTGCGCGTGCGGCATGGAGCCCACGGTGAGCTGCGCCAGGAAGCGGTCGTGGCCGAACACCTCGTGCTCGAACAGGATCTTGTCGATCACCTGCTGCGGGCTCCCCACCAGCAGCGCGCCGCGCGGGCCGCGCATCGCCTCGAACTGCTCCCGCGTGGTCGGCGGCCAGCCGCGCTCGCGCCCGATGCGGCTCATCACCTGCGCGTAGCCCGGGAAGAACTCGTCCGCCGCCCGCTGCGACTCGTCGGCGACGTAGGCGTGCGAGTTGATGCCGACGCGCAGGGACGCGGGATCGTGCCCCGCGCGCGCTCCCGCGTCGCGGTACAGCTGCACCATCGGGGCGAAGCGCTCGGGCATCCCGCCGATGATGGCCAGCGCCAGCGGCAGGCCCAGCGTACCCGCGCGCACCACCGATTGCGGGGTGCCGCCCACCGCGATCCAGACGGGCAGCGGGTCCTGCACCGGTCGCGGGTACACGCCCAGGCCGTCGAGCGGGGCGCGGTGGCGGCCGCGCCAGGTCACGCGCTCGCCCTCGCGCAGCTTCAGCAGCAGGTCCAGCTTCTCGGCGAAGAGCGCGTCGTAGTCGTGCAGGTCGTGGCCGAAGAGCGGAAAGCTCTCGGTGAACGAGCCGCGCCCGGCCATGATCTCGGCGCGGCCGCCCGAGAGCAGGTCCACCGTGGCGAACTGCTGGAAGACGCGCACGGGGTCGTCGGAGCTGAGCACCGTCACCGCGCTGCTCAGCCGGATGCGCTTCGTGCGCACCGCCGCCGCGCCCAGCACCACGGTGGGCGCCGAGACCACGAAGTCCGGCCGGTGGTGCTCGCCCACGCCGTACACGTCCAGCCCCACCTGGTCGGCCAGCTCGATCTCTTCCATCAGGTCCCGCATCCGCCGCGCGGGGGAGATGGTCTCCCCGGTGCGCGCGTCGGGCGTGTTCTCGGCGAAGGTGTAGATCCCGATCTCCATCCGTCTCTCAGCCTGGTTTGAGGTGCGGCCGGGAAGATACCACCCCGCGCCAGCGGCGGGACGGGCGGGGAGATGGACCGGGGCCGCCGGCACCCGTGCTCGTCCGCCGGCTTCGGCGCGGCGGCGGGCAGCCCCCCTCCCCCGGCCCCTCCCCCCGCTGCGCGAGGGGAGGGGAGCACTGCAACTGCAACTACGAGTGGCAACTACGACTGCCAACTGCGACTGCGCGTAGGCAGAAACACCCCGAATCAAACCTCCCCTTCCCCCGCGCAGCGGGGGAGGGGGCCGGGGGGAGGGGGCCAGCCGCGGAATGCGCCGACGCCCGTCTCGATGCACGAGATCCCACCGGCCTGCCCGGGTCACATTTTGACCCGTGCACCGGAAATCCGCGCACGGGATGCTGGTGTGCGGCCGAATCCGCGCCTATCGTCGCGGGTGGACCGGCGGCGACGGGCACCAGGGAGCGGGGAGCGCGCGATGATGCGGCATGCAGCGGCGGGCGGACGGGTTCGGCGGGTGGCGCGCATGGCGCTGTGCGGCGCGGCGCTGCTGGCGGGTACGGCGTGGGCGGGCACCGCCGCCGCGCAGAAGCGCGAGCCCAAGCCGGCCACCCCCTGCAATCCCCGTCCGCCCGAGCCGGGGCGCCCCGCGCCGGTGGACACGGCGCGCCCGCCGTTCCGCGAGTACGGCGGCATCTTCATGCCCGACCCGGGGCACGTGGGCCTGCTGGTGGGCATCCGCGCGTACGGGCCGATGCGGCACTCGGGGTACGTGGGCGCGATCCGGGCCCCGCACGGCGACCACCTGGGCTACACCGCCGAGCTCGAGGCGGGCGCCGGCGGCGTCCAGCTGGCGGCCGGGCGCGGCGCCACGGGGACGGCGCGGCTGCAGGTGAACGTGCTGCGCACCTGGGGTGACCCGATGTGGGTGGCGCCCAACCAGACCTTCGTGGGCGCCGAGCTCCGCATCGGCATCGTCATCGGCTTCGGGCTGGTGGGGTACCGCCGCGTCCAGGGCGACGCGCCCGGCGACGCGTGGGCCGGCGGGCTCACCGGCGTGGTGGGGATCTGACGGCCCGTCGCGCGGCCGGCCGGCGGTGAACCTTCGATCAAGCTTGACTCGGGGCCGCGTAGCCACGCAATCTGGACGGGTTGATGTCTTCCACTTCATCCCCATCCCAAAGGAGGCCCGCCATGAGCACGCCCGCCGTCCACATCGCCGACCCCACCGTGGCGCCGAAGCTGGAGCAGATGGTGCAGCCCGTCACGGTGGTGCACGGCGACACCGCCATCGGCCGCGGCGAGCTGGTGACCACGCCGGTCAGCATCAACGTCAGGGGGAGCTACCAGTGGCCGCCGGACGCGCCGGCCGAGATCCCCTTCACCTTCGACTTCGTGATCCACACGCAGAACACCTGCGACGTGGCGGTGGACTGGCCGGGGCTGGTCCCCGAGATCCCGAAGACGCTCTCCAGCTACTTCATGGTGCTGGTGCTGGCCCGCCCCGGGTTCCTGATCACCACGCCGGCCGGCGACCACGTGAACGCCACGTTCATGGGGCCCCCGCACCAGCCCGAGATCACCAACGCGCTGTCGGTCGCGGTCACCACCGCCAACGGCGCCGCCTCGCGCTCGCTCGTGTTCCAGTACGATTCGCGATCCTGACGCAAGCCAACGGCGGCGGGCGGGCGCGGCGAGCGGTTGCCGCGCCCGCCTTCGCGTCCCTGGCGCCGGATTCGCATCCCCGGTCCGGCGCGGCCACCCGGCCGCCCGTCTCATCCCACCTTCTCGCCGCCAGGACCGATGCAGTTCCGTTCGTCCCGCCGTCCCTCCGCGCCGCGCCTTGCGCCGCTGCTCGCGCGCGCGGCGATGCTGGCCGCGATCCTGGCGCATCCGGCCGCGGCGCAAGCGCGGGCGAACGCGCCGGCCGCGGGGAGCCCGTTGCGCGCGGCGATCCTCGACGCGCTGCGGCCCTCGGTGGAGCGGCGGCTGCGCGCGCCGGTGACGTTCGCCGACGTGCGGGTGCGCGAGGCCGGCGGCTGGGCGTACGTCCGCGCGATGCCCTATGCGCGCTCCGGCACCACGCCCCGCCTCCTCGTCGGCGAGCGGTTCGACCCGTTCGTCCACGCGCTGCTGCGCAGCCAGGCCGGCACGTGGCGCGTGGTGGAGACGGCGATGGAGGTGCCGCCGGCGGCCGCGCCGTACACCCCGTGGAGCGCACGCCACGGCGCGCCCGCCGCCCTCTTCGGGCGCGACGCGGACGACGCGGCGCTGGAAGCCGCCATGCGCGAGTTCATCGACGCCATGGCGGCGGGGAGCCCGCAGCGGTTCCTGGCGCTCCTCCCCCGCGCCGCGCGCGTCCGCGACATCAACACCATCACGCGCGAGCTGCACGCCTCGTGGTTCACCCGCGCGCAGCTCGCCAACCAATTCCGGCGGAAGGACGGCGCCTACTTCTACTGGTTCGGCGAGCGCGACGAGAGCGGGCACAAGCTGGAGGACTACTACGCGGAACAGTTCCAGGCGGCCGAGGGGGGGAGCCGCCGGATGTGGCGCCGTTCCGACGGCACCGTCTACTACCACCCCCGCGAGCTGCGCGACGGGCTGCGGATGGGCGTGACGTACGTGAGGTGGATGAAGGAGGGCGGCCGCTGGGTGATCGCCGAGATGGCGTCGCCCGCCAGCTGAGCAGGGAGTGGCGCGATCCGGAACGGCGCGGCTATGTTGCTCGTTCCCAACGCAACGGAAACCCACGCCCCGGAGACGCACCGATGCCCAGGCTGACCCTGTCGCTCGACGACCTGTCCGTCACCTCGTTCGAAGTGGCGAAGCCGCAGCCCGCCGCCGCCCTGGTGCCCTCGAACAACACGCACTGCAACACCTGCGACACCCTGTGCGTCACGTGCCGCACCATGTGCCTGCCGTACTGCTGACACGCCCAGGCGGTCGTGGAGCAAGGAGAGGCCGGCGAAAATCGCCGGCCTCTCCTTGCATCCTCGCACGAAACCCGGGGGATCCTCGCCGCTTCGAATCACAGTCCGAATATCCCCGTATTCGTGAACTCCTGCGCGACTTTCTTTTAATCACCGCCGGGCACGATGATGAAGCACTCGCGGACCGACTGGGGATAACGGTTCAAACTCTCCGCCAATGGAGACAGTTTCCTCCGAAGCGAGTGAGTGAGAAATGCAGATTCGTGCTGCTCGGTTTCGGCACCGAGGGCTGAGAAGACAAGGGGGTGAAAATCTTCCGATGCTTCTGTTCGCACCCGCTCCTCCGCTATCGCTCGGGGCAGCCTTCCCCGCCGGGATGGGCTGCTCTGCCTGGATCTGGAACCAACTAGCCGAACGTTGGCGTTCAGCGCGGGGAATGGTTGGCGCCGGAGCGATTTCAGCCGCGAACCAGGGCCGTTGACGCCCCGGTGGCGGGAACGCTTGTCCGGTGTTCAGCGA
Source organism: Longimicrobium sp. (assembly GCA_035689035.1). Classification (GTDB taxonomy): domain Bacteria; phylum Gemmatimonadota; class Gemmatimonadetes; order Longimicrobiales; family Longimicrobiaceae; genus Longimicrobium. Next base: position 19,381 of record DASSME010000091.1, read on the forward strand.
CTGACTAGCTTCGGCCGCGCAGCAGCAGAGGTATTTCCCCCCAACCACCACGGCCACAAGGGAACCGGCAATGTCCGACGTCACCGAGCAGGTTCACGACAAGTTCAAGGTGTTCACGGGCACGCCCGGCAACGGCGACCTGGGGCCGCTCGCCGGGCAGGTCGAGGCGTTCGTGCGGGAGCAGCGGATTGCGCCCAAGAGCATCGGGGTTGAGTTCATTGAGCGCGCGCGCAAGCTCGTCCTCACCGTGGGATACCGCGACGACGAACAGCCGTACGAAGTGCGGCTCACCTCCCGTTCGTTAGGCAAGGTGGACGGGCTGGAGGACTTGGGCGGGTTGGAACAGCGGATGAGCGCCGTTGCCGGGGAACTGCAGGGCGTGCTCTGCCACGAACTGTTCGTCACCGACGAGGACGAGTTCGTGATGGTGTTCATGGCGCGGGCGTAAGGCATGGCGTACGTCCCCTGCCCGGCGTGCCTGACGCTGCGCCTCTACGGTGAGCCGCACTGCCGCATCCGCAACCGGCCCCACGCGTACAGCGGCGAATGCAACACCAGCGCACCGCAACGGGGGGGCTTGTCTCCCCCAAACTCGTCACTCGGCCACGATGGCGCCCCCGACGCACGCAGCGGGCGAAACGCTGGAATGACAGCGCCCGCCGGGGATCCCCTCCAGCGGGCTCTGCTGTCGGTTGCATTGTCGGTTCCTGCTGCAAGATGCCTCGGGTTTGGGCGAAAGGGTGTGCAGGTTGCGCGCGCACACCCAGTGATTCCGCCGTTTCCGTGCATCTTGCTGCATTCAGCCGTCCTAGCATAATCTGCGAGAGTTCCTGTCGTTGTAGGCCGCGGCTTCAGCCGCCAGGCAGGAAGCCCCAAACCATCTCAGGCCGCGTACGGCACAGCGCCGGCCGCGAGGCACTTTCCATTCAGCGCCTGTAGACGCGGGGCGCCTTCCATCACACCAGAAACTTGACGGCAGAGCGGGCTGGGGCATGTAGAGAAGGCGCGCATCCGGGAGCCAAGGCCGGTACAACACTGGTGGTGCTACCCCGTCATTCAGCGTGG
>DASSME010000092.1:0-6511 GCA_035689035.1 Longimicrobium sp.
GTCCCGCTGATCTCTACCTCGCGAACCTGTTGATGGGCACCTACGTCATCGAAGAGGCGCGGCGGCGCGCGACGCCGAAGACCGTGGTGCTGGGCACGATCTGCTCGTACCCCAAGCTCACGCCGGTGCCCTTCAAGGAGAGCGATCTCTGGGCCGGCTACCCCGAGGAGACCAACGCGCCGTACGGCATCGCCAAGAAGGCGCTGCACGTGCAACTGGCCGCCTACCGCCACGAATACGGCCTGCTGGGCATCTACCTGCTCCCCACCAACCTGTACGGCCCGCGCGACAACTTCGACCCCGAGACCAGCCACGTGATCCCCGCGCTGATCCGCCGCTTGCTCGAGGCGAAGGAGACCGGGGCCGAGGAGCTGGTGGTGTGGGGCACTGGCCAGCCCAGCCGCGAGTTTCTGTACGTGGACGACTGTGCCCGCGCCCTGCTGCTGGCCGCCGAGCACCACGACGGCGTGGACCCGGTGAACGTGGGGATCGGCGTGGAGATCCGCATCGCCGAGCTGGTGACGCTGATCGCCGAGCTGGTGGGGTACGAGGGGCGCTTCGTGTACGACACCAGCCAGCCCGACGGGCAGCCCCGCCGCTGCCTGGACACCAGCAAGGCGCTGTCGCTGTTCGGCTTCCGCGCCCGCGTGCACATGCGCGAGGGGCTGGAACGCACCGTGGAGTGGTACCTGGCGCAGCGGTAGGGGCCCCCGGGGCCGGGCGAATGGATTCGCGGCGGCCGCGGGCGTGGCGGGTTGAAACCCGCCGCTGGAAAGGCACCAGGTCCGCCTTCGCGGACTCCCAGCCCGGCCACTTGCGCGGCACCGAGCGCTCCGGCGCTCCGAAGTTCCGCATCGGCGGCCCCCTCCCGGGGGGAAGCGGCCGCCGCGGGCGATGCGGGGCCTCCCCGGATCCCACGCGAGCGTTGGCTGCGGCGGAACCCCCTGGGAGCGCTGCGATGGAGCCGTTGTAATTTTCGCATAAATCGTTATATTTACCGGGCTTACGTCCGATTGCCCGCGCCTTCGCGGCGGGCTCCTTCCCGAAGGATATCATCGATGTGCGCGAGTGCCGCGGCCGCGGTGCCGTTCCATCGTATCCAGCTTCGCCTTGCGGTGACGCCGTGTCCGAGCTGATCAAGCCCCCCAGTCCAGTCCTTCCCGAGGTGTCGGAGCGCCCCCAGCGCGTGCCGGTGCTGCGCTCGCAGCTCACGCCGCAGCAGGACGAAGAGCGCGACGGCATCCCGCTGCAAGACTACCTGCGCGCCATCCGGCGCTACTGGTGGCTGCTGGCGGCCGCCATGGCGCTGTCGGTGGGGCTGGCCCTGTACCGCCTGAGCACCGAGCTCCCCATCTACCTGGCCAGCACGGCGGTGCGCCTGCGCGACCCCACGGTCAAGATGTCGGGCGACCTGGCGGCCGGCGGCGGCGGCCAGGGCGACCAGCTCCCCGGCTACTACACCGACCCGATCCTTTCGCAGATCCAGGTGCTGAAGAGCCGCGCCGTGGCCGGGATGGTGGTGGACTCGCTGGGGCTGCGCCTGCGCCCGGTGAAGCCCGACTTCCCCTACGGCGTCGTGGAGCGCGTGCGGGTGAACTCGGCCGCCCGCGAGGGCGACACCCTGAACGTCACCTTCGGCCCCGCCGCGGCCACCGGCACGCTCAGCGGCCAGCGCGCGCGCGCGCCGTACGGGGCGCCGCTGCAGCTTCCCGGCGTGGAGGTGGTGTTCAGCCGGCGGCCGCCGCTGCAGAACGCGAGCTTCGCCGTGATCTCGCGCGAGCTGGCCAGCCACTACGTGGTGGGCGGGCTCGCCGCGCGGCCGCGCGAGCTCACCAACGTCATCGACATCAGCTACACGGCGTACGACCGGCACCTGGCCCAGCGCGTGGCCGACGCGGCCGCGGCCAGCTTCCAGAAGCTGAACGCCGAGAGCGCCCAGCAGGCGTCGCGGCGCCGCAGCCTGTTCATCGAAGAGCAGCTGCGCAGCACCGACTCGCTGCTGCTGAACGCGCAGGCACAGCTCAGCAACTTCCGCAAGAACGTCAACGCCTTCAGCCCGCGCGACAAGTTCAAGGCCACCGAAGACGCGCTCGGCCAGATGCGCCTGCGCCGCGAGGAGCTGGCGCAGGAGAAGCGGATCTACGACCAGATGTACGGCGCGCTCTCCACCGGCGGCGAGCGCGCGGCGGGCGAGCAGCTGGCCGCGCTGGCCGCCAGCCCGCAGGTGGCCAGCAACGGCGGGCTGGTCTCCCTCTACCAGCAGATGGTACGCTACCAGACGGTGCGTGACTCGCTCACCACCGGCCCCTGGTCGCGCGCGGCCACCAACCCCGACGTGCAGCGCCTCGACTCGCTGGTGAACACCATGCGCTCGCGCCTGGTCACCGCCGTCGGCGCGCGCAGCACCGCGCTCGACGCGCAGATCCGGGTGATGGACGGGGTGATGGCCAGCGACGCCAGCAGCGTGGCCCGCATGCCCGACGCCGAGGCCGACGAGCAGCGCCTGTCGCGGCAGGTCGAAACGCTGCAGACGCTGGCCGACGACCTGCTGCGCGAGCGGCAGAAGGCCCGCATCGACCAGGCGGTCGAGGCGGGGCAGGTGGAGATCGTGGACAACGCGCTCGTCCCCGGCGGGCCCATGGGCCGCGGCGGCAAGAAGCGCGTGCTCTTCGCCCTGCTGGTGGGGCTGCTGGTCGGCGCGTCGGGCGCGCTGGCGCTCGACAAGCTGAACACCACGCTGGTGCGGCGCGAAGAGGTGGAGGAGCTGATGCACCTGCCGGTGCTCGCCATCATCCCCCGCATCGCCACCGAGGCCGAAACGCGCCGCAAGGCCCGGCTGCGGCTGCCCGGCAGCAAGGCGCTGGCCCGCCGCGCGCCCGAGGGGGGCCTGGGGCTGATCACGGTGAGCGACCTGCACTCGGCGGGGAGCCAGGCGTACCGCAAGCTGCGCACGCACCTGATCTTCAGCACCGGGGGCGACCCGCTGCGCACCGTGCTGGTCACCAGCCCGGGCGCCAGCGAGGGGAAGAGCACGGTGACGGCCAACCTGGCCGTGACCTTCGCGCAGCAGCGGATGCGCGTGCTGCTGGTGGACTGCGACATCCGCCGCAGCCGCCTGCACACCCTGTTCGGCATCGCCCGGGTGCCGGGGCTCACCGAGGTGCTGGTGCGCCAGGCCACCCTCGACGACGCCATCCGGCCCACGCTGGTGGACGGGCTGGACCTGCTCCCCGCGGGCACGCTGGTGCCCAACGTGAGCGAGCTGCTGGGCAGCGACCGGATGCGCGACCTGCTGGCCGAGCTCTCCACCCGCTACGACCTGGTGCTGGTGGACACCCCCCCGGTGCTCGCCGCCGCCGACGCCGAGATCCTGGGCGTGCAGACCGACGCCGCGCTGGTGGTGATCCGCGCCGGGCAGACCGAGCGCCAGCCCGCGCAGTACGCGGTGCAGCAGATGCGCGCCATCGGCGCCCGCGTGGTGGGCGGCGTGCTGAACGACCCCGACGAGAAGGTGTCCGGCTACGGCCGCTACACCTACTACTACGACTACTACTCCAGCGAGAAGCGGGCGTAGTCCTTCGCGAGCGGTTGGATGCGACGACGCCGGCGGCCCTCCTCGACATCGCTCGGGAGGGCCGCCGGCTTTTTGAACCCCGGGGTTTGGGCGTGTCCCTCCGCTGCGCTCCGGGCCGGGCTGCGCGCGCGGTAGGGCACGATACGACTGTGCCCAACCGCGCCGGGCCCGCGGCGGCCCGCGCCACGCCTCTCCCCGTCCGACACGATGGTGAGCGCGGGCCGCCGCGTTCCCGGCCCTCCGGGCGCGCATCCCTCACGCAAGTGCTTTCTGACCAACACCTTCCGGGCGGTTGAAACCGCGGCAACCACGGCCCGAAGTCCGCCTTCGCGGACTCCCACGCAAGCACCTCCCCGACACCAGCCCCCGTGCAGTTCGAAGTTCTCCCTCCCCCCGCGCAGCGGGGGGAGGGCCGGGGAGGGGGGCCCCGCCGCGGCAGCGCCGGCGCTTCTCGTAAGCGCCGATGCACCGGCCGCGCCCCGGCAGGCCGAAGCATCGTCGCACTCCCCGCCGTGCAGACCGCGCCGGCCGCCCCTCCCCCAGGGCAGTTTTTTGGGGGAGGGGCAGCGCGGGCGAAGCCTCGCGCGGGGAGAGGGCCCCCCCGGCGGTTGACATCCGCCCCCCATCGCGGTCACTTGTCGCGCGCCGGAACGTGCGGTTCTTCATCCCAGCGGAAAGCGGTTCTCAGACTTTGCACGCGCTCGTCTACGCGCTCGTCGCGGCGGTGGCCAACCTCGCGGGGGGCCTGCTCATCACCGGCCACTCGCGCGGGGGGCGCCGGCTGCAGCACGTGCTGATCGCCTTCGGCGCGGGGTTCATGCTGGCCACCGTCTGCATCGCCATGATCCCCGAGGCCGTGCAGCTGGGCGGCGAATCGGCGGCGGTCGGCATCCTGGTGGGCTACCTCCTGGTCCACCTCACCCAGCACGCGCTGACCCCGCACTTCCACTTCGGCGAAGAAACGCACCAGCACGAGATGGTGAACCCGTGGGTGGGGATCGCCGCGCTGCTGGGGCTGGTGCTGCACACCTTCTTCGACGGCGTGGCCATCGCCAGCGGCTTCAGCGTGGGCGCGTGGCTGGGGATGCTGGTGTTCGTGGCCATCCTGCTGCACAAGATCCCCGAGGGCGTGACCGTCGCCTCCATCATGCTGGCCAGCGGCAACTCGCGCGGCCGGGCGATCGGCGCCGTCCTCGCGCTGGGCGTGTCCACCGTCCTGGGGGTGCTGCTGACGGCGTACGTGGCGCCGCTGGCCCGCCACGGGCTGGCGCTGAGCGCGGGCGTCACCCTCTACGTGGCCGCGTCCAACCTGATCCCCGAGGTGCAGAAGGGGCGCAGGCCGGGGCTGGCGGTGGCCGTGGTGGTGGGCGCCGCGCTCTTCTACCTCACCTTCCTGATGCTGCGCGGAGTGGTACGGTGAGCGACCTGTCGCTGTTCGGCGACCCCGATCCGGCGCCGCCCCCGCGCCGCGACGAGCCGTCCGCGCCGCCGGCGCCGAAGGCCGACGCGCCGCTGGCCGAGCGGATGCGCCCGCGCACCCTGGACGAGATCGTGGGCCAGCAGGCGCTGGCCGGGCCCGAGGGCACGCTGCGCAAGCTGCTGGCGGCCGGGCAGCTCCCCAACCTGATCCTGTACGGCCCCCCGGGAAGCGGAAAGACCACGCTGGGGCGGATGATCGCGTCGCTCAGCGGCTCGGCCTTCGTCCCCTTCAACGCCGTCAGCGAGGGCGTCCCCCGGCTGCGCGAGGTGGTGAAGGAGGCCGAGGCGCGGCGGAAGGCGGGGCGGCGCACCCTCCTCTTCATCGACGAGATCCACCGGCTCAACAAGGGCCAGCAGGACTTCCTCCTCCCCTGGATCGAGTCCGGCCTGATGACGCTGGTGGGCGCCACCACCGAGCACCCCGGCTTCGAGATCAACGCCGCCGTCCTTTCCCGCTCGCGCGTCCTGGTCCTGGAGCCGCTGTCGGAGGACGACATCCGCGCCGTGGTGCGCCGCGCGGTGGAAGACCCCGAGCGCGGGCTGGGCGGCCGCGTGACGCTGGAGCCCGACGCCGAGGACACGCTGGTGCGCAACACCGGGGGCGACGCGCGGCAGGCGCTCACGGGGCTCGAGATCGCGGCCGGCCTGGTGGGCGGATCTGGCGTGGTGGACGCCGAGGCGGTGCGCGAGGCGCTGCAGCAGCGCACCGCGCGCTACGACACCACGCTGGGCTACGAGATGCTCAGCGCCTTCCACAAGTCGCTGCGCAGCTCGTCGGGGAGTGGCGCGCTGTACTGGGCCATGCGGATGGTGCAGAGCGGCGAGGACCCCAAGACCCTCTTCCGCCGCCTGGTGGCCGCCGCGTACGAGGACGTGGGGCTGGCGGACCCCCAGGCCGGGATCGTGGCCGTGCAGGCGATGCAGGCGTTCGAGCGGCTGGGCCTCCCCGAGGGTCTGCTTCCGCTCTACAACGCCATCCTGTACGTGGCCAACGCGCCCAAGTCGAACCGCGCCTACCTCGCCGGCAGCGCCGCCGCCGAGGCCGCGCGCCAGCACCCCGACGCGCCGGTGCCGCTCCACCTTCGCAACGCGCCGACCTCGCTGATGAAGGAGTGGGGCTACGGCGAGGGCTACATGTACGCCCACAACTACGAGGGCGGCGTGGTCGACCTGCAGTGCCTCCCCGACGAGATCAAGGACCTGCGCTTCTACGAGCCCACCGACCGCGGCTACGAGGCCGAGATCGCCAAGCGGATGGCCGAGCGCCCCAACGCGGAGTAGCCCGGTCCGAGCTTGAAGTCCACGAAGGCGGACTGCGCGCTTGTGGCCGCGAGTTACCCGCATTCCCTCCCGCGGACCCGCCTTCCTTCGAACCGGCCTCTCCGTCCGGCCTCGCGACACACACTGATCACGCGCACCGACGCAGTTCCCCCCTCCCCCCGCGAAGCGCGGGGGAGG
>DASSME010000093.1:0-7666 GCA_035689035.1 Longimicrobium sp.
CGCGGCCGAGCCTCGGCCGCGCGGCCGCCGTGGCGGTAGTTGTGCAGCGTGGCGAAGAGCGGCACCGGCGGCTTCACCCCGCTGCAGCGCTGCGCCAGCGCCAGCGAGGCGTGCTCGTGGCGCAGCAGCATGGCCAGCAGCGCGTGCGCCTCGCGCACGCCGGCCTCGGCGCCCACGCCGCCCAGGCGAAGCCGGATCGGGAGGGTGTTGATGAAGGGGCCCATCACCCGCTCGGCACCCTCGCCCCCCTGCATCCGGCCGAAGAGGAGGGTGCCGAACACCACGTCGTCGCGGCCGGAGGCGCGCGCCAGCACCTGCGCCCAGGCCACGTGGAAGACGGCCGCCGCGCTCACCCCCAGCGCCCGCGCGCGCTCGCGCAGCCGCGCCGCCAGCCGCGGCTCCACCCGCAGCTTCGCCTCGCCGACGCCGGACCCGTCGCTCCGCGCGTCCACCAGGCCGAACGCCGCCGTCGGCTCGTCCACGTCGCCCAGCAGCCCGCTGAAGAAGGCGCGGTGCTCGTCCTGGCTCACCCCCAGCCGCACCAGCGCCACGTAGTCGCGGAAGGGGAGCGGCCGGGGAAGCGCGTCCGCGCGGCCCCGCAGGAGCGCCTCGATCTCGCCCCCCAGCACCTCGCCGGTGGTGTGGTCGGTGATCAAATGGTGGCCCAGGAGGAGGAGGAGCCAGCGGCCGGCCGCCGGGTCGCGGGCCACGTGGGCGCGCAGCAGCGGGGCCGTGCGCAGGTCGATCCGGTGGTGCCGGGGATCGAAGCGCGCGCGCAGCTGTGCCTTCGCGTCGCCCGCCGCGGGATCGAGCACCACCTCTTCCACCACCAGCGGCGCTTCCCTCCACACCACCTGCACCGGCTCGCGCAGCCCTTCCCACGCCACCGAGGTGCGCAGGATGTCGTGCCGCTCCACCACCGCCCGGAGCGCGTCCAGGTACCGGTCCACCCCGGCGCGGCTGGCGAAGCCGAAGAGCCCCGCCAGGAGGTAGGGGTCGCTCTCGGGGGACATCAGGTGGTGGAAGAGGACCCCCTCCTGGAACGGCGCCAGCGGGTAGATGTCCTGCACGTTGGCCGCGCCGCCGGGGACCCCCGCCACCACCCGGTCGATCTCGGCCTGCTCCAGCGCCACCAGCGGGAGCAGCTCGGGGGTGATCGCGCGGCACCCGGCGGGGATCGCGTTCGCGGGCACCTCCACCTCGGGCGACTCGCGGACCACCTGCGCCGCCAGCGCCGCCAGGGTGGGCGCGGTGAACGCCGCCCGCACGTCGGCGTACAGCCCCTGCCGCCGCAGCCCCGCGATCACCTTCACCACCAGCAGCGAGTGCCCGCCCAGCCGGAAGAAGTCGTCCCGGCGGCCCACCCGCTCCACGCCCAGCACCTCGGCCCAGACCTCGGCCAGCGCCCGCTCGGTCTCGCCGACGGGTGCCTCGTAGCCGTGGCGCGCGTAGCTCTCCCCCTCGGGCGCGGGGAGCGCCCGGCGGTCCAGCTTGCCGGTGGGGGTGAGCGGGAGCGCGTCGAGCCGCACGTACGCCGCGGGCACCATGTACTCCGGCAGCGCCGCGGCGAGGTGCGCGCGCAGCGCCTCGCTGTCGGCCGGCGCGGCCGCGCCGGCCGGCGTCCAGTACGCCACCAGGCGCGGGTCGCCGGGCGCGTCCTGACGGGCCAGGACCGCGGCCTCGCGGACGTGCGGGTGCCCGGCCAGCCGCGCCTCGATCTCGCCCAGCTCGATGCGGAAGCCGCGGATCTTCACCTGCTCGTCGTTGCGGCCGACGAACTCCAGCGTGCCGTCCGCGAGCCAGCGGCCCAGGTCGCCGGTGCGGTAGAGCCGCGCGCCGGGCTCGCCCCCGAACGGGTCGGCCACGAAGCGCTCGGCCGTAAGCCCGGGCCGGTCCAGGTATCCGCGCGCCACGCCCGCGCCGCCGACGTAGATCTCGCCCGCCGCCCCCACCGGCACCGGCTCGAGCCAGCGGTCCAGCACGTACATCCGCATCCGCGCGATCGGGCGCCCCACCGACACCGTCCGCGCCCCTTCGGCGACCGCCTCCACCGTCTCGGTGCTGCACCAGGCCATCACCTCGGTGGGGCCGTAGACGTGCACCAGCCGCCGGGGCGGGCCGCCCCGCAGCACCCGGCGCACGCTCTCCACCTCCACCGTCTGCCCGCCGAACAGCACCTCGCGCAGGGTGGCGAAGATGTCGGGTTGCTCGCGCACCAGCAGGTTGAGGAGCGCGGTGGTCTGGTAGAGGGTGGTGATGCGCTCCCCCCGCAGCACGCCGCGGAAGGCGGCGGGGGTGAGCAGCACCTCTTTCGGGACGCCGACCAGCGTGGCCCCGTTCAGCAGCGCGCCCCACGCCTCGAAGGTGAGCGCGTCGAAGCTGGCGTTGGACGCCTGCGCCACGCGGTCGCCCGGCCCGAACGCCACGTAGTCGGTGCCGCACACCAGGTGCACCACCTCGTGGTGCTCGGCGGCCACCCCCTTGGGCTTCCCCGTGCTCCCGCTGGTGTAGACCACGTAGCACAGGTTCCCGGGCGCGCACGCCACGCCCGGGTCGGTCTCCGGCTCGCGCGCGATCGCCCCGGCCGCCTCGTCCACCCACACGGCCACGGACGCGGCGGAGGCCCACCCGGGGGCGGGGCCCGCGCCGCGGCGGCCCAGCAGCACGGCGGCCCGGCTGTCGTCCAGCATGAAGCGCAGGCGCTCGGCCGGGTACCCGGGGTCCAGCGGCACGTAGCAGCCGCCGGCCTTGAGCACGGCCAGCATGGCCACGATCAAATCGGGCCCGCGCTCCAGCGCGATCGCCACGCGCGCCTCGGGCCCCACCCCCAGCGCCCCCAGGTGGTGCGCCAGCCGGTTGGCGCGCCGGTTCAGCTCCGCGTAGGTGAGGTGCTCGCCGGCGAACGCCACCGCCACGGCGTGCGGCGCGCGCTCCACCCGGGCCTCGAAGAGCTGGTGGATGCACCGCCCGCCGGGGTAGGCGGCCTCCGTCCGGTTCCACTCCTCCAGCACCCGGCGGCGCTCGTCCGCGGGGATCATCCCCAGCCGTTCCACCGGGCGGTTCTCGTCGGCGGCCATCTCCTCGAGCACCCGGCGCAGGTAGCCCACCCAGCGCTCCACGGTCGCCCGCTCGAAGAGGGAGCGCGCGTAGTCCACCCGGCCGGCGATCGCCCCGTCCTCCTCCCACAGCCCCCACGAGGTGTCCAGCGCCACGTCGGGCCGGGGAAGCTCCACCATCGCGGCCGGCCGCAGCCCCGGCAGCGACAGGGTGCCCTTGGCCACGTTGTGCCACGAGAACCCGGACTGGTACAGCGGGTGATACGCCAGGTCGCGGACGGGGGCGACCATGGCCGCCACGTCCTCGAGGGGAACCTGCTGGTGGCGCCTCGCCTCGCGCGTGCGCTGGTGGACCTGGCGGAGCAGGTCGGCCACGGTGGGGTTGCCGGAAAGACCGACCCGCACCACCACGGTGTCGACGAAGAAGCCGATCAGCCGCTCGGGCCCGCCGGGGTCGCGGTTCGACATGGGGACGCCGACCACCACGTCGCCCTGCCCCGAGAGCCGCGCGGCGACCACCGCCCACGCGGCCATCAGGGTGCGGAAGAGCGTGGTGCCCTGGCGCTCGCCGAGCGCCTTCAGGCGGGCGGTGAGCTCCGCGTCGAAGCGCACCTCCACCGTGTCGCCGCCGAAGTGCTGGCGCGCCGGGCGGGGGTGGTCGGTGGGAAGCTCCAGCAGGGTGGGCACGCCGGCCAGCACCTCGCGCCAGTACGCCTTCCCGGCATCCACGAGCTCGGCGGTCCGGGCCCGCCGCTGCCGCTCCACGTACTCGGCGTACGGCACCCCGAGCGGGGGAAGCGGATCGCCCGCGCCCACCTCGGCCGTGTACAGCGCGCCGAGATCCTCGGTCAGCACCCCCAGCGACCACCCGTCGAAGACGATGTGGTGCACCAGGACGAGGAGGACGTGGTCGTCCGCCGCCAGCCGGTAGAGCACGGCCCGGAAGAGCGGGCCGCGGCGCAGGTCGAACGGGGTCCCCGCCTCGGCCACCATCCGCCGCCGCAGCTCCGCCTCGGGGTCCGCGTGGCCGCCCAGGTCGTGCGCCTCCAGCGCGCACGCGGCGCCCGCGGCCGGCGCGATCCGCTGCGCCGGCACGCCCCCCGCCTCGGGAAAGGTGGTGCGCAGCGCGTCGTGCCGCGCGGCCACCCCGTCCAGCGCGCGGGTCAGCGCGGCACGGTCCAGCGCCCCGCGCAGGCGCAGGTACGCCGCGACGTTGTACGCGCTCCCCAGCTCCTGCAGCTGCTCCAGGAACCACAGCCGCTGCTGCGCCGCCGAGAGCGGCGCGGCGTCCGCCGGCGGTTCCGTCCCCCACTCCTCCCCCGAAGGTTTCCGTCCTTTCGCAAGCGGATCCGAGCTCCCGGCCGGTACTGCACTCAACTCGTTGCGGACCATCGACATGACACCTCGGGTTCAAGCGGTCGGACGGTGGGGTCGCTCGCTCATAGGCCCAGCGCTTCCAGTGCGTCGAGAAGGAGGAGCAGGTCGTCGCGGCTCCCCAGCGAGACCCGGACGTAGCCGTGGAAGCCGAAGAGCCCCGCGTCGCGCACCAGGATCCCGTGCTCGGCCAGGAGCCGGTCCTGCGCGAGGCCCGCATCGGCCACCGCGACCGCCATGAAGTTGGCCGCCGAGGGAAGGTGCGCCCGCCCCCGGCGCGCGAGCTCCCCCGCGAACCAGCCGCGCCGGGCGGCGTTCGCGGCGCGCACCCGGCCCAGGAACGCCTGGTCGGCGAGCGCGGCGAGCGCGGCCGCCTGCGCCACCCGGTTGGCGCCGAACGGGAGGGTGCGCAGCGCCGCCAGCAGCTCGCCCACCAGCGCGGGCGCCCCCACGGCGTAGCCGATGCGCAGCGCCGCCAGCCCATACGCCTTGGAGAAGGTGCGCAGCGCCAGGACCGGCGCGCCGCGGTGCAGGTAGTCGCGCACCTGCGGGGTCCCCGGGTCGGCGAACTCCATGTACGCCTCGTCGAACACCAGGGGAACGCCGCTCTCCCCGGCGGCATCGACCAGGGTGTCCATCTCCTCGCGCGACAGCGCGGACCCGCTGGGGTTGTGCGGGTTGCAGAGGAAGCCGATCCCGTGCTCCGGGAGCTTCGCCGCGAAGGCGGCCACGTCTCCGAACGCGACGGCGGCGCACCCCCGCCGGGTGCGCTCCAGGCTGGTGCGGTAGCCGGGGAAGGTGCCCGCCGTGACCAGCCCGGGCCGCCCCATGTCGCCCAGCGCCAGCGAGGCGGCCAGCACCAGCTCGTCGCTGCCGTTGGCCACGGCCACGCGGCCGCGGGCCACGCCCCAGTGCTCCGCCAGCGCGCCGACCAGGCGGGCGCGCTCCGGGTCGGGGTAGACGCTCACGCGGCGCAGCTCGGCCTGGGCGGCGCACACGGCCACGGGGCTGGCGCCGTACGGGCTCTCGTTCAGGTGCAGCCGGACCAGGTCGTCGGCGTCGGGCACGCTCCGGTTGAAGACGGGCTGCTCCACGCTCACCGCTGCTCTCCGATGAGCACGCCGAAGCAGTAGCTCCCCACCTCGGCCTGCAGGGTCACGAAGCAGTGCTCGCTCCCCGCGGGGATGCGCATCACCGCGGGCGAGGCCAGCTCGTGGCGCCGCCCCTCGACCACCACCTCGATCCGCGCGCCGCCCGGGTTCGGCGAGACCAGCAGGTACAGCTCGTCCACCTCGTGGGTGTGCGGCGCGGCCACCGGCTTGCCCACCAGCGCGCTGATCTCGCCGCCCGCCAGCTGGATCGGCAGGCCGCCGAACATCTCCGAGGTCAGATAGAACGGCGCGGGCACGTGGTGCCCCGCCACCGCCAGCGGGATCGGCAGCCCGGTGATGATCTCGGCGTCGCCCGTCTCCGTCATCTCGCCTCCAGCACGAAGAGCCAGGTGTGCGGCGTGCCGAAGGGCACCATGCGGGCGACGGCCAGGCCGGCGTCCGCGAAGAGCCGCTCGTAGCCCTCGCGGGTGTGCAGGGGCACGCCCATCAGCGCGTGCGCCAGCTCGAAGGCGGTGGAGAAGATCGGCAGCGTCCCTCCGTCCCCGTCGCCGTCGCGCGGACGGAGGTTGGTGTCGGCGAGCAGGAAGGTGCGCGCGTTGGGGAAGGCTTCGCGGAGCCGGGGGATCACGCCGCCGCGGGTGGCCGGGTCCACCAGCAGGTCGTGCAGGAACATGAAGCTCATCACCGTGTCGGCCTCGGCCGCGCGGGCGAGCGTGTGCGTGCCCGCCACGATCTGGCGGACGTCGGCGCAGACCGGCTCCACGCGCCCCTCCAGGCCGTGCTCCGCCACCGTCTCGCGGGCCAGCCCGGTGGCCGCGGGGCTGATGTCCACGCCGATGCCGCGGGTCCCCGGCCGGCCGCGGACCAGGCGGCACAGCCGCTGGCTGGTGCCGCTCCCCAGGTCCACCAGCGTGGTGAAGTCCACCCGGGCGATCTCGGCGTCGAAGATGTGCCGCATCACCGCGGTGTCGACCTGCGCGGAGCCCAGCGCCACCATCGCCTCGTCGCGCAGCACGTCGACCCCGAAGGCGCGCCGCCCCGTGGCGATCGCCGCGGCGCCGGCGAACACGTCGTTGTAGCCGCCCACCGCCCAGGTGAAGTACCCGACCTGGCGCTGGATCTCGCGCCCCGCGTCGGTCGGCTCCACCCGGTCGCCGCTGACCCGCAGGTGGCCGAACGACTCCGCCGCGCCCACCAGCGCCCGGAACACCGGCTCGGCGATCTCGCGCTCGGCGCAGAACCGGGGGATCTCCAGGCTGCCGGCGTCGGCGAAGCGCGCGAACACGCCCAGCCTCTCCAGCGCGAACACCACGTGGGTGCAGACGAAGCCGTTGAACGCGGTGTCCGCGGCGAGCGGCGTCACCGCCCGGCCGGTCCACTCTCGCGGCAGCGCGAGGCCGACGTCGTCCGGGGCGGCCCCGTGGCGTACCAGCGTCATTCCGAACCTCTCCCTGTTTGGCGGAAGCTGTGCGACGGCCGAAACCGTCCACGGCGATCTTCCCCTGTGCATCCCCCCGCACGTCCCACGAACGGCGGCGGCTCAAATTTCCCGGACTGGGGACAGCACGACTCCACCGGCGCCGCGCCCACGCGAACGCCGACGGAAGCCACCTCGTCATCCAGTTCACCACGGCCAGCCCGTTCAACCGTCCAGACCGCAGCTTCGTAGCGTTTCTTTACGGACACGAACGACCAGGATCAATCACTTATGCGCCCCGTGAGTGCGGTAGCCTCAACGATCGTCCCGCGACCCGGGCCCCGTCAACGGGCGCCAGGTCCCGTTCTGTCCAACCCGGTTTCCACTTCCGCCGCACCTGTCCGGCTGGCGCGCCGCCGCCGGAGAACGCGCGAAGGCATCCGGGACGCACACGCGACGGCGCCTCGTAGCCGTGGCTCCCGGCGCGCGTCCGCGCCTGAACCCCGGACCACGATGATGGGAGCCATGAAGCGTGCGCGGACCTCGCCTCACCCGGCCGCGACCGGCTCGGTGACCGCCGCCTCGGGCGCCGCGCCGTCCCGCGGCGCGGGGGGCGGGCCGCCCTCCAGCACCGAGGCGGCCGCGGCGTCCAGCGCGCGCTCGCCGTCGCGCCACCGCTCGCGGCGGGCGCGGAGCCGGCGGGCGGC
>DASSME010000094.1:0-6188 GCA_035689035.1 Longimicrobium sp.
GTCAACCTGCTCACCGGCATACGCAGCGCCGAGTGGATCATGATCGCGATCACGATCATTCAAACCGTTCTGGTCACAATCCCGCTCTGGCAGTATTTCGCCGGCGAGGGAGATCGCCTGCGCACCAAACATTACCAGGCATGGCAGGTAATCGCGCTGGCGAACGGACGGGGAGGAGACGGCGGTCGTCGACAGGCGCTGCAGGACTTGCAAGAGGACGGCATCGCACTGCGCGGGATTGAAATTCCGGGCGCTATCCTCGACTCGCTGCAACTGCCCGGCGCCGGGATGAAACGTGCGAATCTGCGCGATGCAATACTGACGAACGCAACGCTCACGGGAGCGAAATTCGGACGGGCGACACTCACCCGCACAAGGTTTGTAAGCTCGTCCATGCAGGCTGGCGATCTCAGCTTTGCACGCGCCGATTCGGCCGTATTCAACGGGACGGCGCTCTGCACCGCCTTGATGATCGCTACGGACCTTCGCGGTGCGCAGTTCGTCGGCGCACGTTTGGATGGCGTAAACTTCAGGGGAGCGGATCTGCGCGGTGCTAGATTCGGCAGCCTGGCCGATGCAACCGGAATCACCTTCCGCGACGCGAACGTCGCGGGGATGCGGGCGCCAGACACGTTCATTCGTGCCGCGTTAGCGAATGGAGCGGTGGTCATGGACAGCGCCGCGTGGGCGGCGAAGCACACCGAAGATGAGCCCGGCCTCAAGAAACTCTGGGCCGATATCCCCAATCCCTACAAGGCTGTGACCCAGGAGTCGCTGGCGGCGTGCCCGCCTGCGCCTGGGTACTGAGGCCGCCGCTGACGGTTCGAGTGTGGGCGTCACTGGCGGATCCGCTGCAGGCGCCTTCCTCATCGTTCCGTTGAAGCTGAGAATCCAGCGCCGTTTGCCACGCACGATTGAGTTAGAACTGCACAAATCCAAAGGCGATGAGCAGGAACACGATGGCGCCAAGCACGGTGGTCCACAGCGCCCACAGCTTGTAGAAGGCGAGGCCCGGGTGCAGGCGCTTGTACAGCCACGCCAGCGCCGCGCCGCCCCCGAACGACCCCACCAGCCACGCCGCCGCCACCGGCAGCCACTGCACGAACGTCTGCGGCATCATCCCAGCCCCGAATATACGGGACGGCACTCTGCAGCATTACGCGTTGAAGTGCACCCCCTCCCCCGCGGAGCGGGGGCAGGGGGCCGGGGGGAGGGGGCCAGCCGCGGCCGCGCCGGGGCTTCCGTGTCGCTCCGTACCCGGATCACCCCTCGCGGACCAGGTCGTAGCGCTCGATCTTCTTGTACAGGTTGGAGCGCGGCATGTCGAGGAGGCGCGCGGTCTCGCTCACGTTCCAGTCGTTCTCGCGCAGCTTCTGGATGATGAAGGCGCGCTCGGCGGCTTCCTTGAACTCGGCGAAGGTCGTACATCCGAGCAGGTCGCCGCTGAGGCCGCCGCCCTTCATGTGGCCGCCCACCAGCAGTTCCACGTCGTCCTCGGTCACCTGGGCGCCGGAGGCCAGGATCAGCAGCCGCTCGATGGTGTTGCGCAGCTCGCGGACGTTCCCCTGCCAGTCCATCCGCTGCAGCCGGAGCACGGCGGCCTCGGTGAACGGGCGCGGCTTCATGGCGCTCTCCTTCGCGATCGTCTCCACGAAGTGCTGCACCAGCATGGGGATGTCCTCGCGGCGCTCGCGCAGCGGCGGCACGTGCAGCGGGATCACGTTCAGCCGGTAGAACAGGTCCTCGCGGAAGCGGCCGGCCTTGATCTCTTCCTCCAGCTCCTTGTTGGTGGCGGCGAGGACGCGGACGTCCACCTTGATCGGCTTGGCGCCGCCCACGCGGGTGATGATCCCCTCCTGCAGCGCGCGCAGCACCTTGGCCTGCGCGTTCAGGCTCATGTCGCCGATCTCGTCCAGGAAGAGCGTGCCGGTGTCGGCCAGCTCGAACTTGCCGGCCCGGTCTTCCACCGCGCCGGTGAACGAGCCCTTCATGTGGCCGAACAGCTCGCTCTCGATCAGCTCGCTGGGGATGGCCGCGCAGTTCACCTCGATGAACGGCCCATCCGCGCGCGGCGAAAGGCGGTGGATGGCCCGCGCGATCAGCTCCTTGCCGGTGCCGTTCTCGCCGGTCACCAGCACGCGCGCGTCGGTGGGGGCCACCTTCTCCACCCGGTCCAGCACCTGCCGCAGCGCGAACGAGCGCCCCACGATCTGGTGCCGGCTCTCCACCTCGCCGCGCAGCCGCGCGTTCTCGGCCTGCAGCCCCTGCTGCGAGAGCGCGTTGCGCAGGACGATCAGCAGGCGCTCGGTGTCGAGCGGCTTCTCCAGGAAGTCGAAGGCGCCGCGGCGGGTGGCCTCCACGGCGGTGTTGATGGTGCCGTGGCCGCTCATCATCACCACGACGGCCGCGGGGTCGCTTTCGCGGATCCTGGTCAGCGTCTCCAGCCCGTCCATCCGCGCCATCTTCACGTCCAGGAAGGTGACGTCGGGGCGGAAGTCGCGGTACAGGTCGATCGCCTCGGCGCCGCCGCCTGCGGCGCGGACCTCGTGGTCCTCGTACTCAAAGAGCTGCGTGAGGACGTGCCGGATGCCTTGTTCGTCGTCTACGACGAGGATGCGTGCCATTTATCTACCGAGCTGTGGTGGGAAGACGTGTTTCTTTCGGGCGGCGAGTGGTTCCGCGCGAGCCGAGCCGCTGCCAACGGGTGCGTGAGTGCGCTGGTGCGCGAGTGCGTTGGGACTCCTGCGCGCTCGCTGTCCCCTGTCCCCTGTCCCCTGTCCCCTGTCCCCTGTCCCCTAGCGGGCGGGGGCCAGGACCAGCTGGCCACCTTCCACCCTGGCGCTGCCTACGCCGGGCGGAAGCGCGAACGGGTACTCGTCGCGGCCCAGGCCGGGCTCGGCACCGGCGCCCGCGCGGTGCAGCGCGGTGATGTACACGTCGCGCGGCACCGGCACCTTGGCCACCGACACGTTGTCGATGCGGATGGCGCCGCGGCCGGGGCCCAGCGAGCGCAGCTGCCCGCGCACCCGCACGTCGGCCGTGTCGGGGAGGAAGTCGCGGATGGCGCGTACGTCGCGCGTGTCGGGCAGGCGGTCGGTGGGGAGGCGGCCGTTCAGCGTGAGCGTGTCGCCGGCGAACTGCACCGTGGGCGCGTCGAGCTGGTCGGTGAACTGGTCCTTGAAGCGGTACCGCAGGTAGCTGGTGAACTCCACGTCGCTCAGGTGCACCGTGTCACGGCTGCTGCGCATGCGCGCCAGCTTCTGCTCGGCACTCTGCGCGGCCGCCTCGGAGACCTGCATCGTCTCGGCCTGGTGCTGCCAGGGGCCGGGGATGCGGTCGCGGAATTTGAAGCCCAGGAACAGCAGCGTGCCCAGGCCGATCAGCGCCAGCAGGTTGCGCATTGGGTTCGTCCGGATCGTTTCGGTGGATGGGGCGGGATTCGTCGGCCACGCCCGCGGAATAGCTACCCCCGCGCGGCTGCCGATGTTTCCCGGGCGTCCTCCAGGATGGACGCTACCGCGGCGGCCGCGGCGTCCACCTCGGCCGTGGTGGTGGCCCATCCTACGGAAAAGCGCACCGCCCCGGTTTCGGCGCAGGCCAGCAGCTGGTGCGCCTCGGGGGCGCAGTGCAGCCCGGCGCGCGTCATCACCCCGTGCTCGTGGTCCAGCCGCCACGCCAGCCGGTCCGGCGCGATGTGGTCCGCCGCGATGGTCACGATCCCCACTCCCTCGGGCGCCGCGGGCGAGAGCACGCGCACGCCGTCGATTGCGCCCAGCCGCCCGCGCAGCCGCAGCTTGAGCGCGGATTCGCGCGCGTGCTCCGCGTCCACGCCGCGCGCCTGCAGGAAGCGCACACCCGCGAGCAACCCGGCGATCCCGGGTCCGTTCAGCGTCCCCGGCTCCAGCCGGTCCGGCATGGTGTCGGGCATCGCCAGCGGCATCGAATCGCCGCCCGTCCCGCCGGCGTAGACGGGGTCGACCTCCACCTCCGGACGCACGTAGAGGCCGCCGGTGCCCTGCGGCCCCAGCAGCCCCTTGTGCCCCGTGAACGCCAGCACGTCGATCCCCATCGCCCCGACGTCGATCGGCAGGTGCCCCGCGGACTGCGCGGCATCGACCACCACGACGGCGCCGTGCGCGCACGCCCGCTCCGCTATCTCGCGGACCGGGAGCGCGGTGCCCAGGACGTTGGATGCGTGGGGGATGCAGAGGACGCGCGCGGGCCCGCCATCCCCCGCCAACGCAGAATCCAGCTCGGCGAAATCGATCGACCCGTCGCTCCGGCCGCGGACCACCGTCTGGCTGACGCCGCGCAGCTCCAGCAGCGCGGCGGGGCGGCGGACGGCGTTGTGGTCGAACGCGGTGCGCACCAGCCGGTCGCCGGGACGCAGCAGGCCGAAGAGCGCCGCGTTCAGCGCATAGGTGGCGTTGGGGAAGAAGGCGATGCGCCCGGGGTCGCCCTCCGCGCCGAACAGCTCCATCAGCGCCGCCCGGCAGCGCAGCGTGATGCGCCCCGCTTCGAGCGCGAGATGATGGCCCGCGCGCCCCGGCGTGGCGCCCACGTCGCGGAGATAGCCGGCGATCGCCTCGATCACCTCCGGCGGCCGGACGGCCGAGGTCGCCGCGTAGTCGAGGTAGATGCCGTCCATCGGCCGGTCAGGTGGCGCGCGCGCGGTCCAGCCGGCGCCAGCTCCACGAGAGCACCAGGCCCACCAGCATCGACACGATCGCGATCGCGGCGGTCAGGACGAGGAGCGCGTAAACCTTCTGCGGACCGTTCGCTTCCTCCACCGCCAGCCCCGTGACGATGTAGATGGATACCGTGATCAGCGTGGCCGCGATCACCCCGACGAACGTGCTGGCGGCCGCGCGTCCAACCGCCGGCATCCGCCCCATGGCCCACCCGGCCGCCAGGCAGATCGCCGCGCGGCCCAACCCGTTCGCCCCCCACACGTCGGGCCCGGCCCGTGTTCCCACGAGCGCACCCAGGTCCACGGCGAGCACCGCGAAGAACACGTACACGAACAGCCGTTTGGCAGACATCGGCGGGGCGGGAGAAGGATGGGGATCAGGCCGGCGCGGAGTCGTCCGCCGGCGCCAGGTCCAGCGCCACGTAGCGGAAGCCGGCGGCCTTCACCGCCTCCACGACCGGTGCGCATTCGGGTCCCATCACCCGCTCCCAATCGCGGGCGGGTACCTGGATGACGGCGATCTCGCGCTGGTGGCCCTTGACCTCCACCGTCGCGCCGTGGACGCCGTGCTCCGCCAGCGCGCGCAGGGCGGCGGGGATGCGCTCGTCCGCGCTCATGCGGCGGCCCCGAGCTGGACGAGCTGCGTGGTCATCAACCCCTCGTTCAGCGCGCCGCGCCGGTAGCCCTGGAGATCGACGAGGACGCGGCGGAACCCGGCCTCCAGCACGGCGGCGTGGATCGCGGCGCGGTGCCCGGGCACGCGGCCGATCTCGGACGGGTGCACCTCCAGCCGGGCGACGTCGCCGTGGTGGCGGACGCGGAAGTCGCGGAAGCCGAGCGCACGCAGCGCCAGCTCGGCCTGTTCGACCTGCCGCAGCCGCTCGGGGGTGACGGCGATGCCGTAGGGAAGGCGCGAGGCCAGGCAGGGCGCCGCGGGCTGGTCCCACGTGGGCAGCCCCAGCTCATGGCTCCAGGCGCGGATCTCGGCCTTGGTGAGCCCCGCCTCGAGCAGTGGCGAACGGACGGCGTTCTCGGTGGCGGCCACGGCGCCGGGGCGGTGGTCGCCCACGTCGTCGGCGTTGCTGCCGTCCAGCACCGTCTTCAGCCCGTGCTCGCGCGCCACGGACGACAGGCGCGTCCACAGCTCGCTTTTGCAGAAGTAGCAGCGGTTGCTGGGGTTGGCGGCGTAGCGCGGGTCGTCCATCTCGCGCGTCTCCACCTCCAGCCAGGGGATGCCGAAGTCGCGCGCCACCTCGCGCGCGGTGTCTTCCATCCAGCTGGCCACGCTGTCGCTCTTGCCGGTCACCGCCAGCACGCGCCCGGTGCCCAGCACGTCCACGGCCACGCGCGCCAGGAACACGCTGTCCACGCCGCCGCTGTAGCCGACCACCACGCTCTCGCACTCGCGGAGGATGGCCGCCAGCCGCTGTCGCTTCTCCTGTGACACCGTCGTCAGCCCGTGCTCGCGCGCCACGGACGACAGGCGCGTCCACAGCTC
>DASSME010000095.1:0-2264 GCA_035689035.1 Longimicrobium sp.
GATACTCCGCCTCCGTGCGATTCCACGCCCCCAGCACGAGCGCGCGCTCCGCCCCGCCGAGCAGCTCCAGCCGCGAGAGCCGCACGTCCGCGTCCGTGGCGACCTGCTCCAGCACCCGCTCCAGGTGCCCCAGCATCCGCCGGACGGTGGAGCGGTCGAAGAGGTCGGTGCTGTACTCCAGCACGCCGCCGATGCCGTCATCGTGCGGGGCGGCGGTGAGCGACAGGTCGAACCGGGCGGTCTCCACCTCCGCGGCCACCCCCTCCATCCGCACCCCCGCGAGGCCGGAGCCGGAGCGGTCGGCGTTCTGGAGGATGAACATCACCTGGAAGAGCGGCGCGTGGCTCAAGCTGCGCTCCGGCTGCAGCTCGGCCACCAGCCGCTCGAACGGCACCTCCTGGTGCTCGTACGCGCCCAGCGTCCCCTCGCGCACGCGCCCCAGCAGCTCGCGGAAGGTGGGGTCTCCGCCCAGGTCGGTGCGCAGCACGAGCGTGTTGGCGAAGAAGCCGATCAGCTCCTCGATCTCCTTCCGCGTGCGCCCGGCGATCGGGCTCCCCACGACGATGTCGTCGCTCCCGCTGTACTTCGACAGCAGCAGCTGGAAGGCGGAGAGCATCACCATGTACAGCGTGGCGCCCTCGCCGCGCCCCAACGCCTGGAGACGGTCGAGCAGCGCGCGCGGCAGGCCGAACGCCTCCCGCGCGCCGCGGTGCGACTGCACCGGCGGACGGGGCCGGTCCGTCGGCAGCTCCAGCAGCGCCGGCGCGCCCGCCAGCCGCTCCGTCCAGTAGCCGACCTGTCGATCCAGCACCTCGCCCCGCAGCTGCTCGCGCTGCCACACCGCGTAGTCCGCGTACTGCACCGGCAGCTCGGCCAGCGGCGAATCGGCCCCCTCGCGATAGGCCGCGTACAGCGCCGACAGCTCGCGCAGGAGAACCCCGCTGCTCCACCCGTCGGTGATGATGTGGTGGATGCACAGCAGCAGGACGTGCTCCTCGCTGCCCAGCCGCAGCAGGCTCGCGCGGAAGAGCGGTCCCGCCGAGAGATCGAACGGCCGTGAAGCCTCCTCGCCGGCCCGGCGCCGGACCTCCGCCGCGCGCGCCGTCTCGTCCAGCCCCGACAGATCGTCGACGGGAAGCGCGAAGCCGGCGAAGGGCGCGATCACCTGCACCGGGCCTCCATCCACCTCGCGGAAGAAGGTCCGCAGCGACTCGTGGCGGCGGACGATCTCACCCAGGCTCCGCTCCAGCGCGCCCACGTCCAGCGCGCCACCCAGGCGCACCGCGTTGGGTATGTTGTAGGCGGCGCTCCCGCCCTCCAGCCGGTCCAGGAACCAGAGGCGCTCCTGCGCGAACGAGAGCGGGAGGGGACGATCACGATCGACCGGAACCACCGGCGGCAGCACCGGCAGCCCGGCGCGGCGCATCTCCTCGACCCGTGCGGCCAGCTGCGCCACCGTGGGCCCCTCGAAGACCGCGCGGAGCGGAAGGACGACGCCCAGCGCGTTCTGCACCCGCGCCAGGAGCCGCGTCGCCAGCAGCGAGTGCCCGCCCAGCGCGAAGAAGTCGTCGTCCACCCCGACGGAGTCCACGCGCAGGACCTCGGCCCAGATCTGCGCCAGGATCTCCTCCGTCGGCGTGCGCGGCGCGGCGGAACGGGACTCATTCGCCGCCGCCTCCGGCTCCGGCAGGGCGCGGCGGTCCAGCTTGCCGTTCGCCGTCAGCGGAAGCCGGTCCAGCCGCACGTAGGCAGACGGGACCATGTACTCCGGCAGGAGCGCCTTCAGGTGCGCCCGGAGCGCGGCTGCGTCGGGCTCGACCGCTCCGTCGACAGGGGCCCAGTACGCGACGAGACCGCGATCGCCCGCACCGATCTCGCGCGCGATCACGGCGGCCGCCCGGATCGCCGGGTGCGACGCCAGGGCGCTCTCCACCTCGCCCAGCTCCACGCGGAAGCCGCGCACCTTCACCTGCTGGTCGGCGCGGCCCGCGGGCTCCACGGCGCCGTCGGGGCGGTAGCGGCCCAGGTCGCCGGTGCGGTAGAGCCGGTCGCGCGGCTGTCCCGTCCACGGGTTGGGGACGAAGCGCGCGGCCGTCAGCTCCGCGTCGTTCAGGTAGCCGCGCGACAGATACGGGGTGCGGACGGCGATCTCCCCCAGCTCGCCGATCCCGGCCAGCGTTCCCGACGGCGTGATGACGAGCAGGTCCACGCCGTCGATCCCCCGGCCCACGGGAGCGGCCGGGCCCACCTCCGCCAAGTCGGCG
>DASSME010000096.1:0-15641 GCA_035689035.1 Longimicrobium sp.
TGGCTCAGCGGATCGGTCGCACGGAGAAACGGAGGGAAACGGAGCAGCGGAGAACTGCGAAGACTCGCGTGCGGTTCTCCGCTGCTCCGTTCTCCTCCGCTGCTCCGTGCGACCCAGAAGCCGGGCCTGCCAGCGCACCGCGGTCCTGCGATGCGCAGGGATCAGCCCACCCCGTCGGCGCGGGGGAGGACGAGGGTGAAGGTGGAGCCCTCGCCCTCGCGGCTCTCGGCGGTCAGGTCGCCACCCATGGCGCGGGCCAGGTCGCGGCTGATCGACAGCCCCAGGCCGGTGCCCTCGGCGGTGCGGGTGTAGCCGGCGTTCACCTGCACGAACGGCTCGAAGATGCTCCCCAGCTTGTCGCCCGGGATGCCGATCCCGGTGTCGGAGACGCGCACCTGCACCCGGTCGCCGTCTTCGCCGGTCGAGACCACCACCCGCCCGCCGCCGGGGGTGAACTTCACCGCGTTGGACAACAGGTTCAGCACGATCTGCCGCACCTTCTCGGGGTCGGCGCGGACCACGGCGTCGGGGCCGGCGGCGCGGTACTCGTAGGCCAGCCCCCGCGCCTGCACCTGCGGCGCGATCAGTTCCTCCACCTCTTCCAGCACCTCGTCCACCGGCACCGCGCGCACGTCGAAGTGCACGTGGCCGGTCTCGATCCGCGCGAAGTTCAGCACGTCGTTGATCAGGCCCAGCAGGTGCCGCTGGCTGCGCCGGATGCGGGCCAGGTCCGCGCGCTGCTCCTCGGTCACCGGCCCGCGGATCTCCAGGTCCAGCAGGTCCACATAGCCGGCGATGGCGTTCAGCGGGGTGCGCAGCTCGTGGCTCATGGTGGTGAGGAACTCGAACTTGGCGCGGTTCGCCGCCTCGGCCTCGGCGCGGGCGCTGCGCTCGGCGTCGTACAGCCGCGCCCGCTCCAGCGCCAGCGCCGCCTGCCGCCCCACGGCGAGGAGGAAGGCGCGCAGGTCGTCGTCGAAGTCGCGCGGCTCGGGAAAGTTCAGCACCATCCCGCCCACCGCCCGCCCCTCCACCCACATCGGCGCCACCGCCCACGCCCCGAAGCGGCTGCGCTGCCCCCGGTCGTCCACCAGCGGGTAGCGCCGCTCCAGCTCGGCGCGGCTCTCCACGCACACGATCCGCCCCGTGCGCACCGCGTCGGCCAGCGGGATCGGCGCCTCGAGCCGCACGGTGCGGAACGCCTCGACCACCGCCCCGTCGAACCCGGTGGAGTGCACCCGCTCCACCGCCGTGCCGTCGGCGCTCAGCTGCCCCACCCACCCCGCGGTGGCGCCCAGCGGGTCCATGCTCAGCCGCAGCGCCGCGTCGGCCACCTCCTCGGGGGTGCGCGCCTCGCTGAGCGCGGCGGTGACCGCCTGCAGCCGCACGGTGTGGCCCACGGCGCGCTCGGCGGCGCGGCGGGCCTGGCGCTCGGCCTGGTGCAGCCGCGCGTTCTCGAGCGCCGTCCCCGCGCGGCGCCCCAGCTCCTCGGCCAGCTCCAGCTCGGCGGGGCCGTAGTGCCGCCCCGATTCGGCCACGGCCAGCAGGATGGCGCCCAGTGCGCGGTCTTCGCTGCGCAGCGGCACGGCCATGATCGAGCGCGGCTCCAGCGCCCGCACCAGCCGCAGCGTCTCGGGGTCGCGGATGCGCTTCGCGAGCTCCTCCGCGGTCGCGTCCTCGAGCAGGATCGGCCGGCCGGTCTGCAGCACGGCGCGCAGGAACCCGCCCGGCTCGGGGGCCGAACGGCGGCGCTCCAGCAGGCGCTCCACCTGGGGCGCGCGCGAAGGGTCGGCGTGGGCCACGGCCACGGTGGAGGCGCCGCCCGGCTCGGCCAGCACCACGCCGCAGGCGTCGGCCAGGCGCGGCACCGCCAGCCGCGCGATGGCGTCCACCACCGCCTCGCCGCGCAGCGACTCGCCCAGCACGCGGCTGGCGTCGGCCAGGAAGCGCACCGACTCTTCGGCGCGCCGGCGCTCGGTGACGTCGGTGACCATGGCCAGCGCGCCGCTCCAGCGCCCCTCGCCGTCGAGCACGGCGCTGAGCGAGACCAGCGCCCACAGGTCGGCGCCGTCGGCGCGCACCAGCCGGAAGTCGTGGCGCTCGGGCGACCCGTCGCGCCGGCGGGCCAGGTGGTCGGCGGCCTCGGCGCGGCTCTCGGGGTGCACGAACTCGGCGAAGGAGCGCCCCTGCATCTCGCCCGGCGCGTGGCCCAGCATGGCGGCCAGGCGCTCGTTGGCGTAGGTGGTGCGGCCGGCGGTGTCGAGCAGCCAGATCCCCTCCTCGGCGGTCTCGATCAGCCGGCGGTACCCGGCCTCGCTGGCGCGCAGGGCGGCCTCGGTGCGCTTCCGCTCGGTGATGTCGCGCGCGATGGTCGACGCGCCCACCACCTCGCCGCCGGCCCCGTGCAGCGGCGAGATGCTGAGCAGCACGTGCAGCAGCTCGCCGTCCTTGCGCCGCCGCACCGTCTCCAGGCTGGCGATGCGCTCGCCCTGCCCCAGCCGCCGCAGGAGCGCCGGGATCTCGCCGGCCTTCTCGGGCGGCGCCAGGACGGAGACGTTGCGGCCCACCACCTCGGCCGCGGTGTAGCCGTAGAGCCGCTCGGCGCCGGCGTTCCAGCTCAGCAGGGTGCCGTCCAGCGCCTTGGAGAAGATGGCGTCCTCGCTGCTCTCCACGATCGAGGCCAGCCACGCGCGCTCCAGCTCGGCGCGCCGCCGCTCGGTCACGTCGTCGAAGAGCAGCGACACCCCGCCCGCCCACGGCGCCGCGCGGATCGACAGCCAGCGGCTCAGGGCCTCGTCCAGGTACTCGGCGTGCATGGCGCGGCCCTCGCGCCGTGCCTGGTGCAGCGCCCGCCAGGCCTCGCCGCCCACCGCCCCGGGAAAGACCTCCCACACCACCTCCCCCAGCAGCTCGCCGCGCGGCCTGCCCAACATGGCCTCGGCGCGGGCGTTCACGTAGGTGTAGCGCCACTCCGCGTCGAACGCCGCGAACGCCTCGCCGATCCCCTCCAGGATCGATTCCAGCCGCTGGCGCCCTTCCTCCGACTCGGCGCGGGCGGCGCGCTCGGCGGCCAGGTGGCGGGCGGTCTCCTCGGCGCCGCGCGCCTCGGTCACGTCCTGCCCGGTGCCCAGCATCCGCGCCGGCGCGCCGTCGGGGCCGGTCTCGGTGCGCCCGCGCGCGTGCAGGATGCGCTCGCCGCCGCCGGGAAGGACGATGCGGTGGTCGAACTCGAAGGGCTCGTGCTTCTCCAGCGCGTCCTGGATCGCCCGCCGCACCTGCTCGCGGTCGGCGGGGTGGACGCGCTCCAGGAAGGCGGCGAAGGTGACGGGGACCTCGCCGGGGTGATAGCCGTAGACGCGGTACATCTCGTCGGACCACCAGACGGTGTCGGTGGCCAGCGTCCACTCCCAGCTCCCCACGTGCGCCACGGCCTGCGCCTCGGCCAGCTGCCGGGCGCTGCTCTCGCGCAGCTGGCGCTCGGCCTCTTCCAGCTCGCGGGCCAGCGCCATCGCCTCTTCGGTCTGGATCTCGAGCTCGGCGGCCTGCTCCTGCAGGGTGGCGGTCTGCACCTCGAGCTCGGCGGCCTGCTCCTGCAGCTCGGCCGCCTGGTCTTCCATCATCGACGCGTGGTCGCGCGCCTCGGCGGCGGCGGCCTCGGCGCGCACGCGGGCCCTGTCCAGCGCCTCGCGCATGGAGCCGATCAGCAGCGAGATCGTGGCGAACAGCGCCAGCCGCACCAGGGTGGGCCCGTCGGCCGTCCAGGTGTGCCGCGGCTCGATCAGGAACCAGTTGACCAGCGGAACGCCCGCCGCGGCAAGCAACAGCGCCGGCCCGCGCCCCCCGTACCAGGCGGCCAGCACGATCCCCGCGAAGAAGAAGATGAAGACGTTGGCGGCGATGAACCCCCGGAACGACAGCGACACCCCCAGCGCCACCGCGGCCATCGCCACCGCGAAGCCGTAGCGCAGCACGGCCGGCCGCCGGCCCGCGGACGGCGGCGAGGGATGTGGCTGCGGGGCAGGGGCCAGCGGACCGTTGGCGGGATCGGGCTCTGTCATCCGGACACTATATCGACGGCACGGACGTCCACTCAGGGGGAGGCGGGACGGACTATGTTAGGGGATGCGGCACGGCTTCACCAGCGTGGGGAGTATTGCGAACGACGAAGGCCGCGGTCGAAGCGCGCTCCGCCGCATTGCTGGGGCGCGAGGGCGGAGTCCTGCGCGGCCGGGGCCGGCCCCCTCCCCCCGACCCCCTCCCCCGCTGCGCGGGGGTGGGGGAGTTTGGATTCGGGGAGCATCGTGCTTCGATGCAGTTGCAGTTGCGGCAGTTGCAGTTGCAGTTGCGGTAGTTGCAGTTGCAGTTGCAGTGCTCCCCTCCCCCCGCGGAGCGGGGGGAGGGGCCGGGGGAGGGGGGCCGCCGCGGCCGCGCCGACGCCCGTCGCGGCGGCACGATCCCGACCCGCCCTTCCCGCGTCCTCCGCTACGCCTGCGCCTCGGCGGCCACGTGCTCGATCGCCTGCTCGGTGGCGTTCGGGTTGCGCAGGTGGTAGAGCTCGTCTTCCAGCCCGCGGCGGGCGATCTCGGTCCAGCGCTGCAGCACGCCGCCGTTCTCGATCAGCTCCACCAGGTGCGGGTCGAACTGGCGCCCCGAGCCCTCGTCCAGCTTCTCGACCGCTTCTTCCAGCGGCATCGGCTCCTTGTACGTGCGCGGCTGCGTCATCGCGTCGAACACGTCGGCCAGCGTGATGACGCGGGCGGCCAGCGGGATGTCTTCGCCCGCCAGGCCGCAGGGATAGCCGCTGCCGTCCCAGCACTCGTGGTGGCTGCTCACGATGCGCATGATGCCGGGGTGCAGCTCTTCCAGCGGCCGCAGGATGGCGGCGCTCTGGTCGGGGTGGTGCTTGATCTCGGCTCGCTGCTCGGGGTTCAGCCGCTTGCGCGAGTGCACGATGGTGAAGAAGCGGTCGTCGATCTTCCCCATGTCGTGCAGGAGCGCGCCCATCCGCAGGGTGGCCATCTCGCGGCGCGACAGCCGCCCGCACGCCTGCGCCAGCGCGAAGCTCAGGTCCGCCACGCGCCGGCTGTGGCGCGCGGTGGCCGGGTCGTCGGCGGTGAGCACGTTCAGCAGCAGGTCCACGAGCCGCCGGTGCACCAGCCGCATCTCGCGGTCGCGGCGGAGCGCGTCCAGCAGCCACGCCGTGCCCACCAGCCCCGCGCTCGCCAGCGCCACGGCCGCGAGCGACGCGCGGTGGGTCTCCGTCCTGTTCTTCGCCATTGTCCCGCCCGGGTGGTCAGCGGTTCCGTATCGTGTTGGAGCGGGCGGGCTTGTGCACAACGCAAGCCACCGTGCCCATGCCGCGGCGCGGCAAAGATCACATGGGCTCCCAAGCTTCGTGTGATCTCCCAGCGGCGTTGCATGGTCCGCCGGCGCCGGCCAGAAGGAGGCCCACGGATGTTCCTGGCGTTCCCCACCTGGTGAGACAGCAGCGTCCCATCCGGGCCGATCCTCCCAGGACAAGAACCTGTGGACGCCGAGCGGGTGTTCCGCCCCAAGGTGATGTCCTGAAACAACTTGCGCCCGGGCAAACCGACACGTGCTCGTCCCCGCGGCGGACTGTGCCGCCCGGGGACTGCTTCGTGCCCTCCATCGCGCCGTCCCCGAACGGGGCGCGTCCGGGTCCAACCCGCCCCGTCCATCCGGCCACAGCCATCCAGGAGCACCCACCCCCGGAGACCGTTCATTCTCCTTCCATAGGGCAGTTTTCGCGGAAACAGCAGAACTCACAGGAGTCACGCCATGACCGACACGTCTACCGCCTCGATCCCCACCCCCGCCGCCGTCGCGGCACCCACCGGTCTCAAGTACTTCACCAACTCGGTGCTGCAGTGGAACGACGTGCTGCTCGACACCGCGGTGGCCGACAGCCGGCTCGCGCCCCCGCAGCGCAACCAGAACGGACCCACCCGCACCTCGCGGGCGGCCGCCATCGTGCACGCGGCGATCTTCGACGCCGTGGTGGGGCTCCGCGGCGGGTACCCGCCGTACCTGGTGCGGCTCCCGCCGGTGCCCGCCGGGGCGGTGCTGCGGCAGGCGGTGGCCGGCGCGGCCTACGCCACGCTGGTGCGGCTGTACCCGGCCCAGAAGGCCTCGCTGATGGCCGCCGCGTCGCACTACTTCGACCCGGCCAGCCCCACGCCCGGCGCCGCCTGGGGGCTGGAGATCGGCCGGCGCGTGTTCGTGGCCCGCTCTACCGACGGCTCGGCCGGCACGGGCACGTACGACGAGCCGGCGCTCCCCGGCATCTGGCGGGCGGACCCGCTGGACCCCACGCAGACGCCGCTGGACCCGCACTGGGGGCAGGTGCGGCCGTTCTCGGTGACGGCGTCGGAGCTGGGCGCCATCGTGGGGGCGCTCCCCAAGCCGCCGGGCTTCGTTGCCCAGCACCAGGCGTACAACCTGAAGAACCCCGCCTACCGCCGCGCGCTGGCCACGGTGCGCGCCGTGGGCTCGGTGCAGGCCTCGCCGCCGGGCGCGCTCAGCACGCTCAACGCGATCTTCTGGTCGTACGACGAGGGGCGGGGCACGCCGGTGCGCCTGTACAACTACGCGGCGCGGGCGGTGGCGCTGCGGCAGCCCGGGCGGCTGTCGGTGCTGGAGTGGGCGCGGATGCTGTTCCTGGTAAACCTGGCCATGGCCGACGCGGCGATCGCCACCTGGGCGGTGAAGTACCGCTACGACCTGTGGCGCCCGATCACCGCCATCCGCGAAGACCCGATCGCGCGCGACCCCGACTGGACGCCGCTGGGCAAGCAGCTGCCGTACGCCAGGGTGGAGCACTGCTCGCCGGCCTTCCCGGCGTACGTGTCGGGGCACGCGGCCATCGGCGAGGCGGCGTTCCACACCCTCGCGCTCTTCTTCGGCGGGGACCTGCAGGCGTTCGAGCTGGCGTCGGACGAGCTCCCGCGCGAGGCGCGCACCTTCCGCAGCCTGGACGCGGCGTCGCGCGCCAACGCCAACAGCCGCGTGCAGCTGGGCGTGCACTTCCCGTTCGACGGCACACGCGGGCGCACGCTGGGCCGGCAGGTGGCCGACCTGGCGTTCGCCGAGCTGGGCGGGGGCAGCCCGCGGCGCATCGAGATCCCCGGGCTGCAGATCGCCCCCGTTGAAGCCGCCGCGGACGGCTCGGACGAGTAGCGCGCGTCGCGCGTTGACCCGCTGAAGACGCCCCGGCGGCCGTGCGTGGCCGCCGGGGCATCGTGGTTGGATGGCCCGGATGGAGCGAGAGAGCAGACCATCGGTTCCCACCTTCACCTGACAAACTTTTCCTTGTCATCCGCGCGGACGCCTCTTATCGTGCGTTTCCCCACAGCTCATTGCGCGGCCCGCCCCCTGGGCCGCAACCCTTCATCGAACAGGAGGCATTCATGTCCGACACGGCCGTCGCACAGAGCCATTCGGCTCCCGACAACATCGTTCCCGAGCACAGCATCATCCTCCCCGCCGGCACCCAGGTGGTAGGCAACGCCACGGCGGGGCTGATCACCCGCATCTTCACCGGGCAGCTGCGGGCGAACCAGACCTCGACCAACACCATCTACACGCTGCCGGGATGGACCAGCTCGTACGTCAACCTGCTGGTGCTGGCCGCCGACGTGAACAGCGACACCAACAGCCTGTACTGGAGCGCCTCCTACGCCTGGTACCGCCAGTGGGACCGGCCGCCCCAGCCGCACCTGCTGCAGCAGAACTTCAACTGGGGGCAGGGGAACTACACGGCGGCGAGCGTGGCCAGCGGCAACGACATCCAGGTGCAGCTCACGCAGCTCGGCTTCGATACGGTGACCAGGTTCCAGATCGTCGCGCAGTACATGCTGAACTACCCGAGCTGAGCCGCCCGGCCGGCGGCGCGCGCAAACGGCGGAGGGCCCGGATCGCACATCCGGGCCCTCCGCCGCATCTGTCGCGTCCCTGCACGTTCACGCACCGGGGGCCCACCCGATCCGGTGAGAGGATCGGTGCGTTCACGATTCATACCAGCACCGGCTGAAGTGTTGATGTGAGCCTCGAACTCACGTTCCGACGCGGCGATAGATCCTTCGGCCTGCAAGGTCTTATGCGATATTCAGTTACGGTGTGGTCGGCCTCGGTCTCAGGATGACATCACTGAGGCAGGCGAGGAAAGGTGAACCGATCACGCGGATTTCGTATCACGGAGAGCAGGGGAGAAACGAAGGAGCCGCGTGCGCGCGCAGTTCCTCCGTTCCTCCGGCCGTTCCTCCGCTGCTCCGTGTGACCCGCCGTTGGAGTTGCCGTTTCCGTGGCTGGATTCCGGATTACGCGGCGCGCAGGCGCGAGAGCCGCTCCTCGGCGGCGCTCAGCGTCTCGTCGGTCTTGCAGAAGCAGAAGCGCACCTGCCGGTCGCCGCCCAGCTCACGGACGTGGTCGGCGCAGTAGAACGACGAGCCCGGGACGCACGCCACCCCGATCTCGCGCACCAGGTAGCGCGTGAACTCCACGTCGTCGGCGAAGCCCAGGTGGTCGAAGCCGCCGATGTCGGTCATCACGTAGTACGCGCCGTCGGGGTCGCGGAAGCGGAAGCCGGCCTCGCGCAGCACGCGGCAGAGGCGGTCGCGGCGGCGGCGGTAGGCGGCGGCCAGGTCGTCGTAGTACCCGCGCGGCAGCCGCAGCGCGAACGCGCCGGCTGCCTGCAGCGGCGCGGCCGCCCCCACCGTGAGGAAGTCGTGCACCTTGCGGATGGCGCCGGTCAGCCCGGCCGGCGCGATCGCCCACCCCACGCGCCACCCGGTGACCGAGTAGGTCTTCGACATCGAGTTGATGACCACGGTGCGCTCGCGCATCCCCGGCAGCTGCGCCATGGAAACGTGCTCCACCGGCCGTTCGGCGGACGGGTAGAGGATGTGCTCGTAGATCTCGTCCGAGAAGCAGAGCACGTCGTGCTCCCTGCAGAGCCCCGCGACGAACTCCAGCTCCTCGCGGGTGAACACCTTCCCCGTGGGGTTGTTGGGGTTGCAGAGGATGATGGCCCGCGTGCGAGCGTTGAACGCCGCCGCCAGCTCGCCGCGGTCGAAGGTGAAGTCGGGCGCGCGCAGGGGGACGTAGCGCGGGGTGGCGTCGGAGAGGATGGCGTCGGGGCCGTAGTTCTCGTAGAACGGCTCCAGCACGATCACCTCGTCGCCGCTGTCCACGGTGGCCATCATGGTGGCGATCATCGCCTCGGTGGCGCCGCAGGTGACGGTGATCTCGCGCTCGGGGTCCACGTCCAGCCCCAGGTACCACCCCGCCTTCTCGGCGATCGCCTCGCGCAGGTCCCGGGCGCCCCAGGTGATGGCGTACTGGTTCACGTCGGCGGCGATGGCGCGGGCGGCCGCCTCCTTGATCTCGGGCGGGGCGGCGAAGTCGGGGAACCCCTGCGACAGGTTCACGGCACCGTGCTTCATCGCCTCGCGCGTCATCTCGCGGATCACCGACTCGGTGAAGCGCGCGGCCTTGCGCGACACGCGCAGCGGCGGGGTTTCCAGCGTGGACATTTCGACCGGGAAAGGAGGGGGAAGAGACCCACGCGCGACGGCGCATCGCGCGCGCCGCGGCCGTTCCGAAGCTAGGCCCGACGCCCGCTTCGCGGCAAGCATGCGGGGCGCGGGAGCGGATTGTAATCCCCGCGTCAGCTTGGCGGCGTAGCTTTCACCATCCCACCATCCGCAACCCACCGCAGTCGTGTCACCTTCTCCCGCGGCACGGGGCCGCAGGGGGATCCTTTGGCAGGGAACCAGATCTTCATCCGGTCCGGGGAGCGCGTGTCGGGGCGGGGAGCCGCGGCCGCGGCGGGCGCGGTGCTGGCGATCAGCCTGCTGGGCTTCGCCGTGCTGCCGCGCGTGCCCTTCATCGGCGCGCCGGCGCCCACCCCGCGCACCGAGGCGCAGGCCCGCCAGCGCCAGGGCCAGATGGCGCGGCTGCCGCAGTGGCGCGAGCTCCGCCGCCAGGCCCGCGCCCGCGCCGATTCCACCACCACCTCGCACCCCGATTCGTCGGGCCGAGCCGAGCCCAACGCACTCGCGCACTAGCGCACTCACGCACCCGTTCGGCGGTATCTACCCCGGCAGCGTCACCGTGAAGACGCTCCCCATCCCCGGCTCGCTCCGCACCACCAGCTCGCCGCCCAGCAGCCGCACGAACTCGCGCGAGAGCGCCAGCCCCAGCCCGGTGCCGCCCTCGCGGCGGGTGGTGGACGGGTCGACCTGGTAGAAGCGGTCGAAGATGCGCTCGCGGTGCTCGGGCGCGATCCCGGGGCCGCTGTCTTCCACCTCGACGCCCGCCTTCCCCTCCTCCGTCCACGCGCGCAGCACCACCCCGCCGCGCTCGGTGAACTTGAGCGCGTTCCCCAGCAGGTTGGTGAGCACCTGCCGCAGCAGCCCGGGGTCGGTGCAGAGGCTTCCCGCGCGCGACGCATCGATCGTCAGCCGCAGCTTCTTGCTCTCCGCCGCGCCGCTCATCGCCTCGCCGACGGACTCCACCAGCGCGCGCAGGTCCACCTCCACCAGCTCGGCCCGGCGGGTGCCGGCTTCGACCCGGGCCAGGTCGAGCACGCTGTCGATCAGCTCCATCAGGTGGCGGCGGGAGACGCGCATCCGCCGCAGCGCGTCGCGCTGGCGGTCGGTGAGGGGGCCGTAAAGCTCGTCCTCCATCAGGCTGGCGTACCCCTCCAGCGCGTTGAGCGGGGTGCGCAGCTCGTGGCTCATCATGGCCAGGAACTCGCTCTGCGCGCGGGTGGCCGCCTGCGCGCCCTGGTACAGCCGCGCGTTGCGCACCGAGAGCGCCGCCTGGTCGGCCAGGAGCTGCACCACGCGCAGCTGCTCGGGGCTGAAGGGGCCGCTTTCCTCGCGGTTGGCCACCGCCAGCATCCCCACCGCCTGCTCGCCGGTGCGCATCGGCACCAGCGCCAGGTGCGCCGACCCCGACTCCAGCAGGTGGCCGCGAGTGCCGGCGTAGTCGTCGGAGAGGTCGGCCGTGCGCACCGCCACCGCGCGGTCCTTCCCCACCATCATCCCGGTGAGCGAGGCGCGCACGGGGCTCCGGACGCCCACCAGGGGCTCCATCAGCCCCTGCGCGGCCACCACCAGCGCCTGCTCGTCGGGCCCGCCGGTGAGCACGGTGAGCGCCGCCCCGTCCGCGTGCGTCAGGTCGCGCGCGATGCTGGCGATGCGCCGCATCACCTCGGCCGGGTCGAGCGTGGAGGTGAGCGCCTCGGCGGCGGCCAGGAGGGCGCGGTTCTCCTCGGCGCGGCGGCGCTCGGCCTCGAGGGTGCGCGCGTTGTGCAGCGCCAGGGCGGCGCTGTCGGCCAACCCCTCGAGGAGCCGCAGGTCCTCGTCGCCGAAGCCGCCGTGCCGGTCCGCCGCGACCAGCACGCCCATCGCCACCTCGAACACGCGCAGCGGGGCCAGCGCCACGTTGCGCACCGCGAAGCGCTCGGCCATCTCGTGCAGCGCCGTGTCGGGCGACAGGCCGGAGAGGTCGTTGAGCGCGCGCGCGCCCCCGCCCGCCAGCACCTGCGCCGAGATGGTGGACGCCTGCGGAAAGCTGCGGCCGTCCAGCTCGGCCAGCGAGCCCAGCGCGGGGCCCACCTGCATCCGCCCGCCCTCGTGCGGCGCCACCACGGCGGCGCCGCGCGCGCCCAGCAGCTCCATGGCGGCGCGGGCGGCCAGCGCCAGCGCGCGGCTGGCGTCGGCCTCGCTCACCAGCGCGCGCCCGATCTCGCGCAGGGTGCGGCTCTCCTCGGCGCGCAGGGCGGCCTCGCTGGCGGCCCCCTCGGCCTCGCGGGTGCGCTCCAGGAGCGCGCCTTCCAGCCGCAGCCGGTCGGTCAGGTCGTAGAACACCACCATCCCGCGGTCCACCCGCCCCAGCGCGTCGCGCAGCGGCACGCCGGTGGCCACCACGGTGCGCTCCACCCCGTCGGGGAGGCGCAGGAGGATCTCCACGTCGCGCATCGCCTCGCCGCGCACCGCGCGCACGATCGGCAGCTCGTCGGGCGGGAAGGGCTCGCCGGTGGGGCGAAAGGCCCGCCACCGGCGCGAGTACTCGGCCGCCTCGTCGGCGGAAAGCTCCGCGCGCGTGCGGCCGCCCAGCGCCACCCCCGCGCGGTTGATGAAGCTCACCCGGCCCGACGGCGCGTCGGCCACGATCACCCCCACGGGGAGGGTGTCGAGCACCTCGTAGAGCGCGCGCCGCTCGGCCTCGGCCGCGCGGCGCCCCAGCACCTGCTCGGTGATCTCCACCACCAGGAGGAGGAGGTACTCGGGGCGCCCGTCGTCGCGCGCCCCCACGCCCTGCAGCGTCCAGCGGAAGAAGGTGGTGCCGCGCTCGAAGCCGGTGAACTCGTACTCGGCGATCTCGAAGGTCTCGCCGGTGCGCACCACGCCGGCGAAGATCTCGGTGAGCCCCGCCTGGCCGAAGGAGGGGATGAACTCCAGCGGCGTGTGCCCCACGATGGCGCCGGGGGTGCGCCACTCGCCCTCCAGGAACTGGTGGTAGAAGGCGTTCGCCTCGCGCACCACCAGGGTGTCGGCGTCCATCAGCACGATCCCCACCGGCGCGCCCGAGACGATGGCCGAAAGCCGGGCCTCGCGCGCGGCCACCGCCTCGGCGCCCTCGCGGCGGCGGCGCTCGGCGGCCTCGCCGTGCGCCTGCGCGGTCACGTTGCGCAGGCGCACGCGCAGCTCGCCGCTCTCCAGCGGCTCGGCCTCGACCTCCCACACCCGCCCGCGCCCGCGCTCGCCGTCCACGCGAAAGCAGACGGCGGCGCCCGAGTCCATGGCGTGGCGCAGCTGGCCGGCGGGCTCGCTGTCGCTCCACCCGGGGAGCGCGTCCCACAGCGTCTCCACGCGCTCGGCGCCGGGCCCGATCAGCCGCAGGATCTCGAGCATCGACGCGTTCATGTAGCGGATGCTCCAGTCCTGGCCCAGCACGGCCACGCCCTCGCGGGCGGCGCCGAAGCGGGCCTCGTGCGGGCTGGTGCGGCGGTCGGGGGCGGAGGTCACGCGCGGCTGGAGGGGTGCGGGTACGGAACGGACGCTCGGGTCGATGATGCGGCCTAAGTGGTAACGGTGCATCAGGTTCGCGGCAAGATCGGGACCGGGGGCGTCGTACGGGTGCGGGGGTGAACGGGTGCGCCAGTGCGTGAGTGCGCCAGTGCGTGACTGCACGATCGGCGTGGGGCGCGGCCCGCGGGGCCCTCACCCTGGCGTCCAGGCGCGACTGCGTCGCGTCCCGGGCGCCTGTCCCTCTCCCCAAAAACTGCCTGGGAGAGGGATCCGGGGGCGCTTCGCGCGGCTGCTTCGTCTCGGAAACGAGCGATGAGCTCCCCCTCCCCCAAGGTAGTTATTTGGGGGAGGGGGCCGGGGGGAGAGGGCCAGCCGCGGCCGCGCCGGCGCCCTTGTGACGCTTTGTCGTCCTGCCGAGGGTCCACGCAACGACGCGTGTCTCGTTTCTGGCGAGCCACCGGCCGACCCCCACCCCCTGCATCCGTCGTCTTCCATGCGGTTCCCCGTGTTTCCCCACTCGTCCGCCGCCGCGCGGGGTAGTACCTTGATCGATCCATGCCACCGCGGGCACCGTCGGGAGACCGGGCACCGCACGGGGTTTCCAGCGCACCCCGCGCAGCGGCACCGGAACGTCCCCGCTGTCACAATCGCCCGCGACGGCGCGTTCTCCACCCGCCAGACGAGAGCACGCGGCGCGACTGCAGCGCGCCACGCTTTCGCCGCAGCGGACCCCGGACAGAATGGCGCCCACGCCGTGCAACGCTCACCCAGCCTACGGCCGCGGCCGCACGCCGCGCCCCAGGTAGGCCCTCGTCAGGCCGTGGACTACGACGCGCTGTTCCGGGCCCTGTACCCGTCGCTGTTCCGGTACCTGCACCGGCTCACCGGCGACACCGACGCGGCCGACGACATCGCGCAGGAGTCGTTCGTGCGCCTGCTGGGGCGCGACCTGCCCGACGACGAAGCCCGGCTCTGGCTGTTCACGGTGGCCACAAATCTCTTCCGCGACCGCGCCCGCACGCACAAGCGGCGCGAGCGGCTGCTGGCGGTGCGCCCCTGGACTCCCACGCAGCTCCCCCGCCCCGACGAGGCCGCCGAAACGGCCGACAACGTGGCGCGGGTGCGCGAAGTCCTCTCCCGCCTCGCCCCGCGTGACCGGCAGATGCTGCTGATGCGCGAGGAAGGCTTCCGATACGACGAGATCGCAACGGTCGCGGGCGTGGCACCGGGCTCGGTGGGCACGCTCCTGGCACGAGCCGCGCGGCGGTTCGTGGCGGCCTGGGACCATGGAGACGAAGACGGTGAACAGGCACTTGGGTGAAGGCACCCTGCAGGCGCTGATCGACGGCGAGCTCTCGCCGGCCGACCGCGCCGCCGCCGAAACGCACCTGGCCGCGTGCCCCGCGTGCGCCGCCGAGCTGCGCGAGCTGCGCGCCACGCACGAGCGCGTCGCCACCCTGCTGGGCCGCGCCGACGTGGCCGCCCCCGTGGCGCAGGCGCAGATGTCGATGCGCGCCCGCCGGCTGCGCGCCCGCCGCCCGGCCGTCCACTGGCCGCAGGCGCTGCTGCGCGCCGCCGTCCTGGTGCTGGGGCTGGCCGGCGTGGCCGCCGCCGCGGTGCCCGGCTCGCCGGTGCGCGCGTGGATCGTCCAGAACGTCGTTCCGCGCCCGCGTCCGGCCCAGGCGCCGCGGCTGCACCCGGTCACCCAGGCGCCGCCCGCCCGCCCGGCGGCCCCGCCCGAGAAGCCCGCCGGGATCTCGATCCGCACCGAGAAGGACGTGGTGCGCGTGGTGCTCACCGGCGTGTCGCCGCGGCTGCAGATCGTGGCCCGGCTGGTGGACGGCGACCGCGCGGGCGTGGTGGCCCGCGGCCCGCGCGACTACCGGCCGCGCTTCCGCACCTCGCCGGGGCGCATCGAGGTGATCGGCACCGGCGCCGACGCCCTCGAGGTGAGCCTGCCGCGCGGCGCCGGCCGCGCGGTGGTGGAGGTGAACGGCCGCGTCTACGTCACCAAGCAGGGCGAATCGCTGATCCTGCTTCCGCCGGCCACCACCGGGAACGGCCCGTCCGTGCGCGTGGGCGGCTAGCGCGCCCGCGCACCGCGCCACGCCGGACGCCGAACCCCCGATGCTGGCCCCCCTCGCCGCGCTCATCCTGGCCGCCGCGGCCCCCGACACCGTCTGGGGCGCCATCCGCGGCACCGTGGAAAGCGACCCCGGCGGGCTCCCCCTCGCCTCGGCCGTCGTCGAAGTCACCTCCGGCGGCAAGGCCCTCACCGACAGCACCGGCAGCTACCGCCTGGGCCGCGTGGCCGCCGGGCCGCAGACCGTGCGCATCCACTCGCTCGACCACGAGCCGCTCGAGGTGGAGGTGCTGGTCCCCGCGCGCGGCGAGATCGAGCTGGACGTGGCGCTCCGCCACCGCCCCCTCCCCATCGACACCATCAACGGCATCGGCACCGCGCAGGGCGGCACCACCACCGACGCGGCGCCGCGCGGCGTGGCCGCCCTCACCGACTTCCCCGCGCTC
Source organism: Longimicrobium sp. (assembly GCA_035689035.1). GTDB lineage: Bacteria > Gemmatimonadota > Gemmatimonadetes > Longimicrobiales > Longimicrobiaceae > Longimicrobium. Next base: position 15,585 of record DASSME010000096.1, read on the forward strand.
GAGGGGCCGGGGACGGGGATGGACGGGAGCGGGTCGGCCGCGGGGGGCGGCAGCGGC
>DASSME010000097.1:0-8216 GCA_035689035.1 Longimicrobium sp.
CCAGCTGCGCACGGCCTGGCGCGCGTAGACCACGTCCTCCTCGCTGCGCAGCGGGCGCGATTCATCCTTGCGGATCTGCATCGTGCTCCAGCGTGGCGAGCTCTTCACGGTCGAGTGAGGCCTGCAGCAGCTCCATCCCGCGCTCCACGTTCAGCGCGGTGCGCACGCCGGGAAGCGACAGGCCCAGCTCCACCAGGGTGATGGCAACGGCGGGCTGCATCCCCGTCACCACCGTCTCGGCGTCGAGCACGCGGCTCATGGCGGCGATGTTCCCCAGCACGCGGCCGATGAAGCTGTCCACGATCTCCAGGCTGGAGATGTCGATCAGCACGCCGCGCGCGCCGTCCTTCACGATGCGCTCGGTCAGGTCGTCCTGGAGCTGCAGGGCCAGCCGGTCGTGCATGTCCACCTGGATGGTGACCAGCAGGAAGCGGCCCATCTTGAGGATGGGGATGCGTTCCATGGGTCAGCTCCGCGGCGCCACGCGCGCCACCGTGTACCCCGTGGCGCGCAGCGCCACCAGGATGGCGTCGGCCAGCGAGGCCTTGGTGGTCACGTTCTCCAGCACCACCCCGAGATGGACGATGGTCTGCGCGATCTGCGGGCGGATGCCGGAGATGATGCACTCGGCGCCCATCAGCCGCGCGGCCGCCACGGTCTTGATCAGGTGCTGCGCCACCAGCGTGTCGACGGTGGGGACGCCGGTGATGTCGATGATGGCGACGCTGGCGCCGTTCTCCACGATGCGCCCGAGCAGGTTCTCCATCACCACCTGCGTGCGCGCGCTGTCGAGGGTGCCGATCAGGGGGACGGCGACCACCCCCTCCCAGATCTTCACCACGGGGGTGGAGAGCTCCATCAGCTCCTGCTGCTGGCGGGCGATCACCTCTTCGCGGCTCTTCTGGAAGCTCTCGGTGATGAACAGCCCCAGCTGGTCGAGGAGCGAGCTGACGGTCCAGGTCTCGTCGCCCAGCCGCTCGGGCGGGGCGTGCTCGCGCAGCCGGGCGAAGAGCGGGGCCTTGAGCGAGAACACGAAGCGGGCGGTGTCGCTGGGGCTGAACCCCTGCAGCGCGCGGCTGCGCGACACCGAGCTGAGCAGGTCGCGCACGGGCGCCCACTCGGGGCCCGCCACCGACTCCAGGCTGCCGCGCGCCACGGCCTCGCGCAGGGCGGCCAGGAAGTCGGCGGACTGCTGCCGTAGCTCGGTTTCGCTGATCAGGTCGCGCCGCAGCGAGGTGGAGGCGATCTGTTCGCGCGTCCAGTCGTCCAGCAGCCGGCCGGCGTCTTCCGCCAGGAGGCGCTGCAGCAGGGTACCGTCGGGCATTCCAGGGGGCCTCGGGGAGATGAGGAAGAGGCGGCGTGCCGAAAGGCCCGTCGCGGCGCGTGCAATGTACGTCGCGTGTCTGTGCTGACAAGTCGAACACGATTCGCGTCACCGAATGCGCGACGCGAGGTTCGTGCCCCGGCCCGCCCGGCCGCTCGGGCCGGGCCGCCCGCCGGCCGCCGAAGCCACGGCAGCCCCGCGACCGCGTGAGGCTTCAACCGACCGCGATCCGGAATCCCGGCTTCGTGCGCCATCACCACGGACGCGGAGACGCCGGTAGTCCGCGCGGGCGGACTTTCGTGTAGTCGTTGCAGCGAAGCAGCGAAATCATTCGCCCGCCCTCAGAGCCGGCGTGCGCGCGGAGATACGCGATCGTGACGTGCCCGCCATCGTCGTGAGAAGCGCGCAGGCGAGCTTCCGGTCATGACGAAACGATTCCAGGCGACCCACAGGAGGCCCACGATGCTGGACCTGACCGATCCCGCGCTGGACGACGCGGCGGTGCCGCCGCTTCCGCTCCCCGACGTGGTGGACACGCCCGCCGTGGTGCTCACCGGGCTGCTGGCCGGCGGCACGCGACCGCTGGTGATCGACGCCGCCCGCGTCCGCCACATCCACCCCGCCGCCGCGCAGATGCTGCTCTCGCTCCTGCGCGCCAAGCGCGACGCCGGTGCCGAGGCGCGCATCATCGCCGCCACACCCGCGCTGCGGCTCCGGATGGCGGCGCACCCGCTCGCCGCGTTCTTCTCCGACGCGTCCGCGGCGGCGGTTGGCGGCGAATCGCTCTTCACCTGCCCCGACCGCGAGGAGATCGGCTATTCGCCGAGCGCTCGGTAGGGCCCTCACCCTGGCTTCCAGGCGCGACTGCGTCGCGTCCTGAAAGCCTGTCCCTCTCCCAAAAACTGCCTGGGAGAGGGACCCGGGGGCGCTTCGCGCGGCTCCTTCATCTCGCCACCGGACCGAGCGCCCGCCGGCAGCCCGCGATGCATCTTCCGCGCACCGCAACCTCCGCCGCGCGGTGGCCGGTAGTTCGCGAAGGCGGACTTCGTGTGGTCGTTGCGGCGAATTCGAATTCATTCGCCCCTGGCGGGGGATGTCCATCAAGCCCCGTCGCCCAGCAGGCCCGGGAAGACCATGCCGTCGGGCGCGTGGAAGGGGATGCCGAGGAGCGCGGCGACCGTCGGGGCCACGCACTCGATCGGGAGCAGCGGGGCCGCGGCGCCCGGGCGGAACCCCGCGCCCGCGCCGATGAACCCGGTGCGCATCTCCGGCTCGTCCGGGTGGTAGCCGTGCGTGGCGCCGTGCACGGGCCGCACGTCCGGCGCGTCCGGCAGGTCCGAGAACTCGATCCCCGGGATGGCCGCCAGCGCGAACGCCGCCTGGGGGTCCGCGCCCAGCACGTCGAGCTCGGCGCGCTCCACCGTGCGGAACAGCCGCCGCACCGCGCCCGGCTGCTCGTCCAGCACCTGGCGCACGCGGGGCTCCGTCTCCGCGTCCGCCGGGTCGCGGAGCCGGAGGAACGCGGAGCCGCCGTCCGCGAGGAAGGCGGCGCGCCACTCCTCGCCCTGGATCGCCAGCCCGGCCGCGGCGAGCCAGGCGTTGGGGCGCAGCTGCGTGTGGCGGTTGATGGAGCCGTGGTCGCCCACGATCACGAAGGCCACGCGGTCGCGCATCTCCAGCCGCTCCACCGTCTCCAGCACCTGCCCGATCGCCCGGTCCGCGGCGCCCACGGCGCGGCGGGTCATCGGGTTGTTGCGGCCGCGCTCGTGCTGCATGTGGTCGGTGCCGATCAGGTGCATCAGCAGCAGGGTGGGGCGGTAGCGCTCGAAGAGGTAGGCAGCGATGCTGCCCACCCGGTCCTCCCGGGTCAGCCACCCCAGGCCGAAGTTCTCGCCGCGCAGCCGGCCGGTGGCCTCGCGTTCCAGCTCGCCGAACAGCCCCGGCGGCGTGGTGGCCGCGCGGACGGGTGCGATGAACCCGGCCTGCACGTAGTGCTCGGGCCAGATGTCGGGCACGTTCCAGTCGATCGCCGCGCCCACCGTCACGGGCCAGCCGACGGACGCGCTCGTCCCCCCCGCCGCGCGCACCGCGTCCCACAGCGCCGGCACGCGGATGTGGCTCGCCTCCCAGACCCACGCCTCGGTGCGGCCGCCGGGGACGAAGGGACGGTTGTGCACCACGCCGTGCCGCGCCGGGAGCGCCCCGGTGGCCAGCGTGGTGTGGGCGGGATAGGTGAGCGCGGGAAAGACCGTCCGCACCCCGTCGGCGCGCACCCCCTCGAAGGCGAGCTGCTGCAGCGTGGGCGCCGGCCACGTCTCGTCGCAGTAGAACTCCGGCCGCAGCGCGTCGACCGACGCCACGATCACGTGCTGCGCCCGCGGCCGGGGCGCCTCCGCGCGGGCCGCGCGCCGCACCTCCTCCGCCTCGATCCGGTGCCCCGCCGCGCGTTGATCATCCATCCGCCGCCCCCCATCCCCTCGTTTCCGCGACCGGTCGTCCTCCGTCGGCGCGGCAAAGTGCGCAAGTTGCAGGCGCGAGCCGTGGCCGGCCCTCACCCTGGCTTTCAGGCGCGACTGCGTCGCGTCCTGAAAGCCTGTCCCTCTCCCGAACTGCAGGAGAGGGACGCGGGGGCGCTTCGCGCGGCTACTTCATCTCGCCCCCCGCCCTAGCGCCCGCCGACGGTCCCATGGCCTCGGCCGCACCGGGGCCGGTAGTCCGCGAAGGGGGACTTCGCGTGGTCGTTGTAGCGAATTCGAATTCATTCGCCCGGCGGGGCCCGTCCAGGCGCGACTACGTCGCCTCCTGAACGCCTGTCCCTACCCCAAAAACAGCCTGGGGGAGGGACCCGGGGGCGCTTCGCGCGGCTGGTTCGGTGGTCACGAGGCCCCATGCCGCGCGCAGCCATCTCGGACGAGCGAGTGCCGGTTGTCCGCGCAGGCGCCGCGAAGGCGGACTTCGTGTCGTTGTTGCAGCGAATTCATTCGCCCGGCGGGGCCCTCTCCCTGGCGTCCAGGCGCGACTGCGTCGCGTCCTGAACGCCTGTCCCTCCCCCAAAAACAGCCTGGGGGAGGGACCCGGGGGCGCTTCGCGCGGCTGGTTCGGTGGTCACGAGGCCCCATGCCGCGCGCCGCCATCTCGGACGAGCGAGTACCGGTTGTCCGCGAAGGCGCCGCGAAGGCGGACTTCGTGTCGTTGTTGCAGCGAGTTCATTCGCCCCGCCCCGGAACGACCGAAGCCGCCGCGCCCGTGTGGACGCGGCGGCTTCTCATCATCCGTCGACGTGGTGCGGTTCCGTACCGCACTCAGCACTCAGCACTCAGCACTCAGCACTCACGCACTCACGCACTCCCGCACTCCCGCACTCCCGCACTCACTTCCCCGGCAGATGCAGCACGTTCTCCACCAGCAGGTACGCCGCCGCGGCCATCAGCCCCGAGGCGGGGATGGTGACGATCCACGCCCACACGATGCGGCCGGCGATCCCCCAGCGCACCGCGGAGAGGCGGTTGGTGGCGCCCACCCCCACGATCGAGCCGGTGATGGTGTGTGTGGTGCTCACCGGGATCCCGAAGTGGCTGGCCAGGTAGATGATCAGCGCGCCCCCCGTCTCGGCGCAGAAGCCGCCCACCGGCCGCAGCCGCGTGATGCGCGAGCCCATGGTGTGCACGATGCGCCACCCGCCGAACAGCGTGCCCAGCGAGATGGCCAGGTACGCCCCCATCTCGATCCAGTACGGGATGCGGTCGAAGCTGGTGACGTGCAGGTTGCCCAGCAGCCCGCCCCGCCCCGCGAAGACGTGCTGGCTGGAGACCAGCAGCGCCATGATGATCCCCATCGTCTTCTGCGCGTCGTTGCTGCCGTGCGCCAGCGACAGGAACCCCGAGCTGGCCAGCTGCGCCCCCCGGAACACCCGGTCCACCCGCGACGGCGAGGTGCGCTGGAAGATCCAGTACACCGCCACCATGAGCAGGAAGCCCATGGTGGCGCCCAGCATCGGCGACACCACGATGGCGGCCAGCGTCTCGGTCCACTTGTGCCCCCAGGTGACCGAGCTGGTCCCCGCCTTGGCCAGCGCCGCGCCGGTGATCCCGCCGATCAGCGCGTGCGACGAGCTGGACGGGATCCCGTACACCCAGGTGATCAGGTTCCAGGTGATGGCGCCCAGCAGCGCGCCGAACACCACGTTGGCGTCCAGCACGTTCACGTCGATGAAGCCGCTCCCCACCGCCTTGGCCACCGCCGTTCCCGAGATGAACGCGGCCAGGAAGTTGAACGCCGCCGCCCACAGCACCGCCTTGAACGGCGTGAGCACCCGGGTGCCCACCACGGTGGCGATGGAGTTGGCGCTGTCGTGGAAGCCGTTCACGAAGTCGAACGCGAACGCCACCCCGATGATGACCACGATGTAGGTGATCACGTCCGTATCAGCTGTTCTTGAGCGCGATGGACTCCACCACGTTCCACACGTCGTCGCACAGGTCGATCGCGTCTTCCAGCTTGTCGAACAGTTCCTTCCACTTCAGCACCTCGATGGCGTCGGCCTCCTGGTCGTCGAAGAGGGCGCCGATCGCCGAGTGGTAGATGGCGTCGCCCTCTTCCTCGAGCTTCTTGAGCTGCCCGGTGTTCTGCAGGATCACCTTGGGCTTCTTGAGGTTCTGGACGCTCGCGGCCAGCACCACCGCCGCGCGGCACAGCACCCCCGCCAGCTCGGCCGCCTGCGGGCGGAACTCGCGGATGCGGAACATCTGCGCCCGCCGCGCCACGCCGTCCACCACATCGATCACGTCGTCCAGCCGGCTGGCCAGCAGGTGGATGTCCTCGCGGTCGATCGGCGTGACGAAGCTCTTGTCGATGCGCACGATGATGTCGTGCGTGAGCACGTCGGCCTCGTGCTCCACGTCCTTGATCTTCTGCACCAGCTCCTGCAGCCGGTCGGGGTGCGAGAAGAGCTGGTTCAGCAGCTCGGCGATCTCCGAGAGCTTGGCTGCGAGCGAGCCGAACATCGGGAAGAACTGCTCGTCGCGCGGAATCAGGCGCACGGCTCAAAACCTCCGCGGGAGGTGGGGTTTGTAACGGCGGGCGGGGCCCGGGCCGGCCCGCCGCCCGCGCCGGGGCGCGGGCGTGTAACGGCACCGTGGCACACTGGAAAGCGCGCCAAACCTACACCTCCGCACGCGGCGCGGAAAGAGTGCCGCGCGCACGGTTACGCGGCGGCGCTCGCTTTGTTACGCAGCCGTGACACGCCCCGGGTCGCGACGTGACGCCGGCGGGGCAGGTTTGAGGTGCGTTCCGTGAGGAAACACCGCACCTCGTACCTGGCTGAGTGAACGTGACAAGACTGATCCAGCTCCGCGCCGGCGCCCTGGCGCTGGCGGCGCTCCTGGCCGCCTGCGGCGGCGACGGCGGCGGCAAGACCCCCGGCGCCATGAAGAACGACCCCGGGTCGGCCGGCGGTACCCTCACCCTCACCGGCGCGGGCGCCACCTTCCCGTATCCCGTCTACAGCAAGTGGTTCAGCAGCTACGCCGCGTCCAACCCCGTCCGCGTGAACTACCAGTCCGTCGGTTCGGGCGCCGGCATCCGCCAGGTCACCGAGGGCACGGTGGACTTCGGCGCCAGCGACGCGCCGATGAGCGACGAGGAGCTGCGGAAGAAGCCCGACATCCTGCACGTTCCCACCGTGCTCGGCTCCGTCGCGGTCGCCTACAACCTTCCCGGGCTCACGCAGCCGCTCAAGCTGGACGGGCCGACGCTCGCCGCCCTCTTCATGGGCGAGGTCAAGAAGTGGAACGACCCGCGGATCGCCGCGCTCAACCCCGGCGTCACCCTCCCGGGGCGCGACGTGCTCCCCGTCACTCGCAGCGACGGGAGCGGCACCACCTACGTCTTCACCGACTACCTGGCCGCCGTGAGCCCGCGGTGGCAGGGCGCGGTGGGGAAGGGGAAGAGCGTGAAGTGGCCCGCCGGGCTCAGCGCCAAGGGAAACGAGGGCGTCACCGGGCAGGTCAAGCAGAGTGAGGGGGCGATCGGCTACGTGGAGCTCGCCTACGCGATGCAGAACCAGCTCCCGGTCGCCCAGCTGAAGAACGCCGCCGGCCAGTTCGTGGCCCCGTCGGTAGACGCCACCTCGGCCGCCGCGAGCGAGCTCGGCACGCAGCTGCGGGAGCACCCGGACTTCCGCATGTCGATCGTGAACGCGGCCGGGGCGCGGGCCTACCCGATCAGCAGCTTCACCTACCTCCTGGTCCCCCGGCAGATCGACGACTGCGCCAAGGCCCGGGCGATCGTGGAGCTGGTGCGCTGGTCGCTCACCCAGGGCGCCCCGATCGCCACCGAGCTGCACTACGCCCCGCTCCCGGAATCCGTCCGCGGCCCGGTGCTTCAGCAGGTGAACACCGTCACCTGCGGCGCGAACCGGCAGCCGGCCGCGCCCGCGGCGTGACGATGCAGCCGGTTCCGCAGGAGGCGGGCGCCCCGGCCGGGCACCCGCGCCCCGGCTTCTTCGGGCGGACGATCCCCGCCTGGGCGCAGGGAAACGTCTCCGACCGGTCGTACGCCGCGGCGCTGGCTGCGTTCGGGGTGTTCATCCCCGTCCTCTTCGCCTTCATCCTGGTGCGCGTGGGGTCCGCCGCATGGCCCGCGGTGCGCCACTTCGGCGGCGGGTTCATCACCTCCACGGACTGGGACCCGGTCAGCGGCCGGTTCGGCGCGCTCCCGTTCATCTTCGGCACCCTGGCGTCCAGCCTGCTGGCGCTGCTGATCGCCGTACCCCTGGCGGTGGGGCTGGCGATCTTCCTCACCGAGCTGGCCCCGCGCTGGCTGGCCGCGCCGATCGGGTTCGGAACCGAGCTGCTGGCCGCGATCCCCTCCGTGGTCTACGGGCTGTGGGGGA
>DASSME010000098.1:0-11462 GCA_035689035.1 Longimicrobium sp.
AGCCCTTCGCCGCGGTGCTGGCCGACCGCGTCTCGTCCACCCTGCGCGTGGACGGCACGGGGGTGTCGTTCACGGTCGACCGGCTGCTGAACACCCTCCTCCTTCCGCTTCCCGACCTGTCGCTCCCCGACGGCACCACGGCGCCGCTGGGGAGCCTGGCGCTCGCCGCGACCGACTTCAGCGTGCGCCTGGGCGAGGGGGTGGCGGTGGGCGCGCGGCTGGGGGTGGGGCTCCCGCCGGAGATCAACCACCTGTTCGGCGTGGAGCGCGGCGCCGACGGCCGCCCCGCCCCGCGCACGCGGCTGCTGGAGACGTACGACGATGCGTCCCGCCCCGCCACGCCGCTGGGGGTGGAGGTGCGCGCCGGCCTGCGCCAGGGCACGCTGGGGGTCGAGGTGCTCCCCGGCGCCCTCCCCTTCCGCGGCTTCCGCGAGGAGAACGACGAGTTCGTGCTGGAGATGGGCGAGCTGGGGAGCGTCCGCTTCCGCCGGCCGGTGCTGCGCTACGACCCCGCCGCCGGCACGCTGCACGCCGAGGGCGGCTTCACGCAGCGCGGGCTGAAGCTGCCGCTGGGGTGGCTGCGGCCCGTGCTGGGGTCGCTGGGGATGGAGGCGCTGGCGGAGCGCCTCCCCGCGGCCGTCCCCCTGGCCGAGGTGTCGCTGCTGCGCGACGGCGAGGTCGACGCGGAGCTGGCGATCGAGGTGTTCGAGGGGCTGCTGAGCGCCCCGCTGGACCCGGCGCTGCGCCAGGCGGTGCGCGCCGTGGCCGGGCACTTCAACCGCCTTCCGCCGCGGCTGCGCGACTACCTGGACGTGCGCCTTCCCGGCGAGCTGGCGTTCCGCCTGTCGGTGACCCCCGACGGCGGCTTCCAGCTCCACCTTTCCACCGGCACCGAGACGGAGCGGCCGGGCCCCGGCGCCACGCGCTCGCTCACCCCGCTCAAGCTCCTGGTCCCCACCGTGGGGCCGCTGGGGGTGGAGCTGGTGGGGATCCGGCTGTACGGGGTGACGGTGGGGATGGCGCTGGGCGGCCAGCTGCTGGTGCTGCAGGTCGACGCCGAGGCCGACCGTTTCGACCTGGTCTCGCTCGCCGCCGCCATGGCGCTCGACGCCGCGGGGAGCGCCGTGCTCCGCCCCCCCGCCCAGCTGGGGCAGACGCTGGTCGTGCGCGACCTGCTGGCCGTGGTGGTGATCGCCACCCAGGTGCCGGTCCCCATCCCCCTCTTCTACGACGAGGTGGCCGTGCTGGCGGGCGAGCCCACCGGCTTCGAGCTGGCGGTGCGGGTGCGCTTCCCCCGGCCGCGGCTGAGCCTGCGCGAGCTGCTGGGCTCGGCGCAGCGCATCCGCCGCTTCGCCACCGAAGAGGAGTACTTCTTCGGCGGCGACCCGGGTGCGCGCGGCCCGCGGGAGATGGACCTGCGCTGGACGATCGGCGAAAGCTACCTGCAGCTCCCCCCCTGGCTGGGCGGCGAGGTGCTGGGCGTGCGCGGGCGCGACCTGGCCGAGGTCTCGGCGCTGGAGACGATCGAGCGCGCGCTGGACGCGGTGAAGGGGTTCGAGGTGGTTCCCCTGATCGAGTCGATCCCCCTCCAGCACCGCGTGGGCGAGACGGCGCTGGCGCTGGGGCCGCTGCGGGCGCAGGCGCGGTGGCTGCTGGCGTCGCTGGCCGAGTACCCCGCCGCCGTGGCCGGGGAGCCGGCGTGGGCGTCGCGCGGGGCCACCATCCAGCGGGTGCTGGAGCTGGCCCGGGCCGCCCCCGGGGCCGGCGGCGCCGCGGCGGACGAGCGCGGCCTGGTGGCGCTGCTGGGCGGCGCCTGCGCGGTGGGCGGCGCCACCCTGGAAGCCACGGCGGCGCTGGTGGCCGGGCGGCGCCGCGGGGTGGCCACCGGCTTCCGGGTGGCGGGCGAGCTGGAGCGGCTCTTCGCGCTGGAGCTGGCCGGGGTGGTGGTGGCCGCGCCCCGCGAGGGGCGGTGGGAGATGGAGGGCACCAGCTCGCTGGCGCTCTTCGGCGAGCGCGTGTTCGCGGGGTCGGTGCGCGGCGACGCCGGGTCGCTGCGCATCGACGGGGTGCTGGACCTGTTCGCCTGGGCGCCCGGCTCGCCGCTGCAGGCGCGCGGCGAGCTCCGCGGCCACCTCGACCGCGACGGCTTCCTGCTCGAAGGCGCCGCGTGGGTGAGCCTGGGCGGGGGCGACGCGCTGACCCTGGCCGGCGCGCGCTTCCACCTCTCCCCCGGCCGCGCCGAGCTGGCGGGCACCCTGCTGGGGCAGACGGTGTCGCTGGCGCTCTCGGCCGAGGGGCGGCGGGTGCGGCTGGAGGGCGGGCTGGAGCACGCCCTGGAGGTGCCCGGGCTGCTGCGGGTGGGTGCGTGGGAGGGCGCGGGCGGGCCGCGGGTGCGGGTGGCCGGGCCCGAGGCCCCCGAGCTGCTGCTGGACGGGAGCCTCACCGTGCTGGGGGTCACTTCGTCCACGCGGGTGCACCTCTCGGCCGACGGGTTCCGCTGCGACTTCGCGGGCGACCTGCTGGGGCTGTTCGCCTGCCGCGGGTCGCTGCGGGGCGGCGGGCTGCTCTCGGGGCAGGGGGTCGAGGCGTCGCTGGTGCTGGAGAACGGGCTGGCCGCGCTGGAGGAGATGGTGCTGGCCCGCGTGCGCGAGGGGCTGTCGTCGCTGCGCGCGCGGGCGGGCGAGGCGGGCGCCACGCTGGCCGCCGAGCGCGACCGCTACAACGAAGCGCTCGGCCGCGAGATCCGCCGGCTGGAGCAGGAGGCGGCGGAGCGCCGGGGCGGCGCCCTGCAGGCGGTGGACGCCGCGAGCCAGCAGGTGCGCGAGGCGCGCTGGGCGGTGGACGACCTGGACCGCCGCATCGCCGAGGCGCGCGCGGCGGTGGCGGCCGACCGCGAGCGGGTGGAGGCCTCCTTCCGCGACGCCCAGGCCCACCTGGAAGAGAAGCGCCGCGGCCTGGACGTGATCCGCGAGCAGATCGCCGCGCACGACGCCTGGTACCACGGGCTGCACTGGGCGCTCCAGGCCCTGAGCTGGGGGCCCTACCTGGCCGGCAAGGCCGCGCTGGAGCTGGCCTGGGCCGGCGCCGACGCCGCGCTGTCGCTGGCGCGCGACGTCGTGACCACGGCCAGCCTCGCCAAGGACGCCGTTCACCCCGACGCCGACCCGCGGGTGACCACCCTCCTCGCGGCCCGCCTGACCGTGGACGCCGCGCTGCAGACGGCCTCCGCGGTGCTACAGGTGGCCGAGCAGGGGCTGCACGCGCTCCCCGACTGGGTGCTGCAGCCGACGCTGCTGGCCGCCGAGGCGAGCAGGGTGGTGGGCGACGCCGCCCTGGCGCTGGCGCAGGGCACGGTGGAGGCGGCCGACCAGGCGCTGCGCGGCGCCGAGCAGGCGGTGGCGTGGATGGGCGAGCACGCCATGCCGGTGCGGGTGGAGCGCCTGGCCTTCACCACCGCGCTGGAGCCCGGCCGCCTTCCGCGCGTCCAGGCGGCCGCCCGCCTCTCGTGGGCGCTTCCCGGCGGCGGCCGCGACGTGCGCGACGCCGAGCTCGACATCGACTTCGCGGACCTTCCCGGCACCGCCGCCCGGCTGGCCACGCAACTGCTCCCCGCCGCGTGAGCGAGTCGATCCGGGCGGCGGTACGGTCGCCCGATGCTGATCCTGATGCTGTCCGATCCGATCGGGGATCCGATCTCGATCCTGATCCCATACACGATCTCTCGAATCTCGAACGTCCGACCCCAGGCGAGCCATGACCGACACGACCGAACCCTCCGAGGCCGCACTCGGGGCGATGGGCGCCCTGGCGGGGGCCCTGTTCCACGCCTCGGCCGCGGTGGACCCGCAGCCCGAGCTGCGGCGCCTGCTGGACGAGCGCCTGCAGCCGCTGGGGCTGGCGGTGACGGCGGGCCCTGGCACCGACGAGCCCGAGCTGCGCGCCGAGGTGGCGGGCGAGCTGTTCGGCGCCTACCCCTGCGCCGGCACCGTGGCCGCCACCAGCCTGCTCGACCCGTCGCGGGTGGAGGTGGAGGTGACGCTGCGCGGCCGCTTCGGCGAGCTCGAGGCCGAGCTGCACCGCGAGGTGCGCGCGAGGGTGGAGCGGGCCGCCAACGCGCTGGAGCAGGCGCGCCACGAGGCCGCCGCGGCCCGGGTCGGCTCCAGCGACGAGCTGCTGGAGCGCGAGACCGAGCGCCTGTCGCGCGAGGCCGCCGCCGCGCGCGCCGAGACCGCCGCCACGCTGGCCGGCGCCCGCACCCGGCTGGACGAGGCCCGCGCCACGCTGGACGCGGTGAACCGCCAGCTGGCCGAGGGGCGCGCCGCGGTCGAGGCCGACACCGCGCGCGTGCTCGCCGCCCTGCGCGCCGCCGAGGACGACGTGGAGCACGAGCGGCGCGACGTGGAGGCGCTGGAGCGCGAGGCCGCCGCCCTGGCCGGCGCCGAGGGCGCGGGGGCGCTGGTGCTGATGGGGATCCTGCAGGTGCGGCGGACCGGAGCGCTGGCCAGCCTCGAGATGGCCGAGGGGGTGCTGCGGGCGGTGCGGCAGGCGCGCGACGCCTGGCACCCCGACGCCGACCCGCGCGTGACCACCCCGCTGGCCGCCGGCGCCGTCGCCGAGGCCACGCTGGCGGCCGCCGGGGCCGCGCACGAGATGGCCGAGAGCGCCGCCGCCGCCCTTCCCGGCTGGATGCGCGACGACGCGCTCCTGGCCGACGAGGCGCGCCGCCGGCTGGACGGCGCCGGGACCGCCGGCGAGACCCGCGCCGCGCTGCGTTCCGCCCGCGAGGCCGCCGAGCCCGTGCTGGCGCGCTGGGCCGCCGCGGCCGCCGGCGGCGAGCCGGCGGTGGAGGTGCACGAGGTGACGGTGCGCGCCCACGCCGCCTGCGGCGCCCGCCCCCGCCTGGAGGCGCGCGCGCGCCTGGCCTTTCCCGCGCCCGGCGGCGGGCGCGAGGAGCGCGCGGCGAGCTTCGCGCTGAACTTCGCCGACCTTTCCGAGACCGCGGCCACGCTGGCCGCTCTCGTTCCGGACCTCGCGCCCTGACGCGTGGCCCGCCTTCCCGGCCGGAACCGCCGGCCGGGCCCCATTTCTCATCCCGCAGGAGACCGCACCGATGCCTGAAGCCACCCCCGCGCGCACCCGCACCCGGCGCGCGCCCCAGACCGACGCCCCCACCGCGGGCGAGGTGGAGGCCGATCCCGCGCGCTACGTGGTGGGGATGCGCTCCCTGGTGCGCGTGGGCTCGCGCACCCTTCCCGACGGCACCACCGAAGACGTGGTGGTGCCCGTGGTGGTGCCCAACCTGGCGCGGCTGCGCGAGGACGGCCTGCAGATCCACTACAGCGCCCAGAAGGACGGCGCGGTGATCGACCTGGGGACGGTGGACGAGTTCTACGCGGGGCTGCGCAAGGACTTCAGCGTGCTCCCCGAGTTCTCGTTCAGCAACGACGCGCCGGGGCCGCTGAAGAAGATCGGCGCCATCCGCACCACCGTCCACGAGCTGCGCGTGGCCAGCGGCGGCGAGAACGAGGGGAGCGCCGCGTTCCGCATGCAGGTCAAGTTCACCCCCGGCGCCGGCGACCTGCACCTGCCCGGCCTGGAGCGGATCTATCTGAAGGAGTGTCACCTGCTGGTGCAGGTGGGCACCTTCGCCGGCGAGACCGAGGAAGACGTGTGGGCCGCCGCCGAGGTCGCGGCGCTCGCCGCGCCCGACGCCGTCCCGCTCCTCACCTCGGGCGGCGACAACGACGCCTCGGCCGGCAGCGGGGCGGAGGCGGCCACCCCCGCCAACGCGGCGGACGAGAAGAGCGCCGCCGAGCCCACCGGCGAATCCACCGGCGCCTGATCCTGATCTCGAATCCGTATACGGTGGTGGATCCAACCACCGTATATTCGGATTCGGTATGATAATGAGCCGGTATGACAACCGGGTTTCGGGATCGGGTAGGACGCGCTTCGCGGCGCCGCGGCGGGGGAACGCTCCCCCTTTCCACGGCTCCGGACCCCTTTCCACCTCACAGACGGACGAAGAGCCGCCCCCGATCGCCGGGAGCGGCTCCTTCGCGTTCGATCCAGCCGTGCGGGTCAGCTCGCGGCCGTCCCCGCGGCGGCGACGGGGAGCGCGGCGCCGAGCGCCGGCGCCGTCCGCGGGCGGCCGAAGCGGCGGCGGGCCCAGCGCGACACCGGCGCCACGAACCGCTCGGTGACGATCACCGACAGCGTCAGCGTGGCCGCCAGGTAGCCGGCGTACACCAGCGCGCTGGCCGCGGTCGTCGGCCCCGGGTACCAGCCGGCCGACTCGATCCAGGCGATGAACGGCAGGTGCAGCAGGAAGATGGCGATCCCCGCGTTCCCCAGCCGCTGCGGCAGCGGGTGCGCCAGGAAGCGAGCCACCACGCCGCCCCCGCCGCTCGCCAGCCCCACCAGCAGCAGCGCGAACACCGGCGCCAGCAGCCCGTTGTGCACCACCGACCGCGGCACCAGCCCGGCCACGGCCAGCACCGCCGCCCACGCCGCCAGCGCTCCCCCCACCATCGCCCCGGCCGAGCGCCTCCCCGGCGCCGGGCGCGACAGGAACCACCGGCCCAGCAGCATCCCGAACAGGAACTCGGGAAAGCGCATCAGCGGGAACGAGAACAGGAAGCGCGCCGCCGCCGGCCCCGGATGAGTGAACAGGAGGCCGGGGACGGACGAGAGCGCCCAGGTCACCGCCATCGCCGCCGGCAGCCGCCGCGCGGGGAAGGTGCGCAGCCGCTCCAGCAGCCAGGGGAACGCCGCGTAGGCCAGCACCAGCAGCGAGATGGTCCACGCCGGCGTGTTCAGCACGTGCGCCAGGCTGGGGAACCACGACTGCATGCCGCTGACCCCCACGGCCAGCGGAAACCAGGTCTCGCCCCAGTCGTGCGTGCGCATCCACAGCGGCAGCACCAGCAGCTGGCTCAGCACGAACAGCGGGTAGATGCGCGAGAAGCGCGCGGCCCAGAACTCACGCCGCGGCACCGTCATCCGCCCCTCGCCGCCGCTGTAGACGTACACCAGGATGAAGCCCGAAAGCACCAGCAGCAGCGTGGCGCTGGTGTACCCGGCGCCCACCGCGGCGAGCAGGGGCGCGGGCAGCGCCTGCGCGTGCACCGTGTGCTCCAGCATCACGTGCGCGGCGGCGATGAACCGAAGTCCGTTGAGGGCCGGAAGAACCGCCCGGCGGCCACCGGGCAGAAGGTGCTGCATCGGATTGAACGAGAGGGTACCGCGAAAGGGAACTGCACGGAGGGAGCTACCCGCACACTAACGAGCAATGACGCCTGAGTCCAGCTTTTCGTCACCCAGGAGCCACAAATCCGCCATCGCGGGCGCGCTCAGGCCGCGGCGGCCTTCGTGGGGAGCGCCTCGCCGCGGTAGAACGGCCACGCGTCGCGCAGGTAGAGCCCGAAGGGGATCCACCAGATGAAGTCGTTGGTCAGGCAGAGGACGAGCGTGGAGGGCGGCCACTGGCCGGTGGCGATCAGCCGCGCAAGCCCGAGCGGCCCCAGCACCTTCCCCAGCAGGCCGACCGCGGCGATCGGGAAGCCGCGCTCGGGCGCGCGGGCCACCTCCAGGTACAGGAAGCCATAGACCCCCACCACCATCCCCAGGCAGGCGAAGATCGCGGGGTGGTTCAGCCCGGGAAGGCCCGAGAAGCGGAAGAGCCACTGCGGGTCGGCGGCGGCCCAGGCGCCCCAGGCCAGGTTGTACGCGCCGGCCAGCGCGAACACCGCGCGGTGCAGCCGCCGGCGCTGGACCAGGCCGGCGGAAGAGCTCACCGGCCGGCCACCTTCAGCAGGCGGGTGCGCTTGCGCAGCGTGCGCAGCACGCCGTAGCCGACCACGGCGCCGCCGAACAGCGCCAGCCAGAACGGGTGCGGCTCCACGCGGTGGAGAAAGATCAGGTCCGACGCGGTGCGGATCACCATGAAGCTGGCGGCCAGCCCCAGGAAGCCGGGGTACTCGGCGGCCAGCACGGCGCGCAGCGCGAATGGCAGGTCGGGGCGCACCCAGCGCGAGAAGTCGGGGAAGAAGGCGGGGGTGGCGGCGGCCCACTCCTTCCACTCGTCGCCGTGCTGCCGGCGGAGGAACTCCTCCTCGGCGTACATGATCCGCTCGTAGTAGATCCAGAAGAACGCCGCGGCGAGCACGGCCGCCGTCCACATCCGGGGGTACAGCGCCACCCCCGCCCACATCAGCGCGTTCCCCACGTACAGCGGGTGGCGCACGATCGAGTACATCCCCGTGGTGTTGAGCCGCGACGCCACCTGCGCCCGCCGGTTGCGCCCCGAGGTGCCGCGCGGCTTGGTGCCGATGGTGAGCGCCCGCACCAGCACGCCGGTCAGCGACAGGCCCACGCAGAGCGCGTCCCACCAGAACGGCTGCGGCGACACGCGCGGGTCCGGCGCCCAGGGAAGGAGCGCCAGCACCAGCGCCAGCGGTACCAGGGGAAGCCAGCTGCGGTGCCGGAACAGCCACTGCCCCTGCCGGGCGAACTCGTCTTTCAGTGCCATGCGGAACCGGGTTGCTGCGGAAAGCTGCGAAAAGGGTTGGATACCCTCCACGGCACATCCAAGATCCCCAACGCCGGCGCCGGGGCCGGGGGGAAAGCGCGTGTCCGTGTGGGGAACGACGGCAGAAAAAAGCCCCCGCGGCGACGGAGCGGCGGGGTTGGTTGCGTGCGTGGACGTGTAATCTAAACGATTGCCCCGCGCGGTCCAAGGCTTCCGGTGCGCGAGCACCCGGGCCGTGCGCTCAGACGGCGGCCGCCACGGGGTGCGCCGGCGCGGGAGGAACGTCGCGGGCGGCCGCGCCCTCGGGCTCGGCCGGGGGGTGGATGACGAAGCCGGGGAGCCGGTACAGCCCCTGGACGAACTCGTCGAACAGCCGCATCCGCAGCGCGTCGTCCACGATCCCGCGCACGCTCCGCAGCTCGTCCGCCGTGATGTCGGGGATGCGGGCGTAGAAGTCCCGCAGCGTGTGGATCCACACCTCGCCGCCGGTGGGAAGGCGGCACAGCTCCACGGTGCCCAGCGTCATCGCCCGGGCGTGCGCCACGTGCGCGTGCATCTGGGCCCAGCGGCAGCGGTTGCGGGCGATGCGCGCGCGGTGCAGCCGGAACTCCTGCGCGTGGTGGGCCAGCGCCAGCAGGAACGGGCACTCGCCCACCGCGGCGGCCACCGCGTCGTGCGCGGCCGCCATGCACCGGTCGGCGCGGTCGTGGTCGCCCTCGGCGTAGCACCCGTACGCCAGCGTGCCGAAGTACCAGCGGTTCATCACGTGCCGGATCGACGGCTCCATCGGCGCGTCGCGCAGCCGCTCGCCGGCCGTGGCGAGCAGGGCCATCCCCGGGCCCGCCTCCCGAGCGCGCAGCAGCCCCAGCGCGCGGTCGCAGAGCTCCGCGACCGCGCGGTGCCGGCCGTAGCGCTCGAGCCAGCGGCCGCCCTCGTCGCCGCTGCGGCGTACCCAGTAGCTCCAGGGGTGGCGGTCGTCCGGCGCGCTCTGCTGGAAGGGGTGCGGCATGGGAGCGGCGGCGGTCAGGCGGCGAGGGAGACGGCGGCGCCCCCGGCGGCGCGCAGCACCAGGTGGTGGACGAGCGCCTCCTGCAGCACCGGCACGCCCAGCTGGTTGGCCAGCCCGTGGAACACCTTGAAGACCGGCCCCATCATCGGCTCCCCCGCGAACGGATCGGTGTACGCGCCGTCCGCGCCGTCGAACGCCTCCAGGTAGCGGCAGAGCCCGTCGATCGCGCCGCGCCACGACCCGTCGCCGTCCTCATCCCGGTCGTCGCCGGCTTCCGCGGAGGCGTCGGGCCGCCACTGCTCCTCGGCTACGCGGCCGATCCGCTCCACCGCGTCGCCCATCGCGTCCACGTGGCGGTCCATCTGCGCCCGCGCCTCGGCCGCGCGGGGCTCGTCGGCCACGCAGAAGCGGAGGAGCCAGTCGCGGTGATACGCCAGGTACTCTTCCCGTGACGCGTGGCGGAAGCGGGTGGCGCCCAGCCCCGCGATCACCCCGCGCAGCAGCGCCCGCTGCCTCGCCCCGGCAGGCGGGATGCCGGCCTCGAACTCCGCGAGCGCCATCTCGCCGGCGCAGGCCAGGCAGGCGGTGAGGAGCGCGGCGTAGCGGTCGCTGCCCAGGTGCGCGGCGGGGCCCAGCGACACCGGGCTCCGGCGGTAGTGCGTCCACAGCAGCGCACCCTCGGGGTATCCTCCCGCCCCTTCGTCTTCCGTGTCGATCGGCGGCGCGTCGGGGTCGTCCGCATCCGCCTTCCCGGCGGCCGGGGTGCCGGGCGGTGCGGGAAGGTGCGCGCGGACGGCGCGCTCCAGCGACGCCCGCACCTCGCCGCGCTCTTCTCCCGGTCCGTGCAGCCGCAGCTTCAGGTGGGGCCCGCGCCGGCCGTAGCGCACCATCCACAGCCGCCAGCGCTCCGCTCCGCCGCGATCGCGCAGCTCCCGCCAGAACGGGACGATGGCCGCGTGGATCACGCCGTCCAGCCCCGTGGAGGTATGGATGCTCGCCGTCAGCACGGGATCAGGCGTGTGCATGGCCTCTCGGACGGTTGGATTATGTGTCGTGTAAGGATTCTAAATCAACGAGTGCCGCTGGTCGATGTCAAGCAACCCGGCGTGGAGGACGTCGGCCGCGCGGCGCCGGGCTGGAGGGGCCGTCGGGTCGTAAGCGGCAGCGGAAGCGGGGCGCCTACAGCGGATTGCCAATTGGTCCGGAGTCGCTCGGCTATCCGCAACCTGGCTGCGGAAGGCGAACGTGATCCCGAAATCCGGGAAAGACTTATCTCAGGCAGAGTCATCGGAGTCTACAAAAATTGCAGTTGCTGATGACTCTGCTGACCCTGCGTGAGCCCCACTGCCCGTCCGTGAACGAATCAGGCGGAGCTGGTACGCCCGGTGCGCGAACCCCGCAGCGGAAGCGCGCGGCGGGGTTCGGCGAGCCGACGCATCCGGCGGGATCGCTCCGGATCAGCAGACGGACGGGACGTTGGAGCAGCCCCAGGTGAGGCCGCAGAGCGTGTCGTCGTACGTCTGGCCGGTGCACTTGTTGGTGCAGCCCTCGGTGGCGTCGTGCGCGCGCACCGTTCCGCCGTAGTGGGCGGCGGTGCCGGTCGCGAACGAGTCGACGGTGACGGAATCGAGATCGAGGCGGAGCTTCTTCATCGTCGCGTCCTTCGGCGAAGGGTGATCGAGAAACGGCGGTCACGCCGACGCCCAGCCAATCCCGTGCCGACCGACGATCACGGCCCCGCGGAAATCGCGCAGAGACAGCGGGAAGGGGCGAATGAATTGAATTCAATTCATTCATTCGCCCAGGGGGGGCCGAACCACTCAGCACTCAGCACTCAGCACTCAGCACTCAGCACTCAGCACTCAGCACTCAGCACTCAGCACTCAGCACTCAGCACTCAGCACTCAGCACTCAGCACTCAGC
>DASSME010000099.1:0-2592 GCA_035689035.1 Longimicrobium sp.
TGCGCGTCCACATCAGGATCACGCCGCACATCGAGCGGGTGTCGCGGTACTGCACCGGGATCTCGGAGCCCTGGTACACCTCCACCGCCTCGAGCTGGCTGGTGGGGATCTCGTCCAGGCTCAGCGAGTACGCCGCGCCCAGGCGGGCGCCCGCCACCAGCACGCCGTCCAGGTACACGTCCATCCAGCACTGCCCCGCCTGCCGCGTGCTCATCGCGAAGGTGCCGCCCTCGATCCCCCGCATCACGCCGCCCATGATCCCGCCGGGGATCGCGTGCCCCGCCGTGGACTGGGTGATGCGGAGCCCCGGCACCGTCTTCAGCTCGTCGGCCAGGCTGCGGCCCACGGTGCGGTGCAGCCTCCGGTCGTCCAGGAAGCGGCCGATCCCGGTGCGCTGCCGCTCGTAGAAGCCCACGCCGGCCAGGTTCACGCTGCGCGGCTGGGCGCTGGCCGTGAGCGGCGCCAGCCGGACCACGCGGCGCACCACGGCGCCCAGCGCCGACTCGCCTTCGGCGCGCACCTCCATCACCACCGCCTCGGCGGGGAGCGGCACCTGCGCCGTGCGCGTCCCCACCCGCGGGTGGCGGACGGCCAGGCGGTGCTCGCCCGCGGGGACGATCGCCAGGCGGAAGCGGCCCTGCGCGTCCGTGGTCGCGGGTGGCAGCGTGTCGATCGCCACCTGCGCGCCCGCCAGCGGCTGCCCCCGGGCGTCGCGCAGCACGCCCGAGATCACCCCGTCGGGCGCGGCCGAGGTCCCGTTGCCGAAGGCGCCGACGGCGGGAAGCTCCACGTCCTGGCGCAGGGGCCGGTCCGCCGCCGCCGCCACGCCGCCCATCACCACCGCGGCGTCGCGGGTGCTCACCCGCAGCGTCAGCGGCACCCCCGCCGGCGCCCCGCAGACGCGGTACACGCCGCCCGAGTCGGCCGGGGCGCCCAAGCCGCCGGGCTGCGCGCCCGACCAGGTGACCGTCACGCGCGCGCCGGCGGCGGGGCGGCCGTCCGCGCCGCGCACCCGGCCCACCACCGCCCCGGTGCCGGGCCGCGGGGTGCCGCACGCCGCGCCCCAGACCACCTCGGAGGGCGGCACGGCCAGCGGAAGCAGGGTGGAGGCGCCCGCGGCCACCTCGGCCCGCGCCGGCGGCAGGTGATAGCGCAGCGAGTCGAGCCGCGGCGCCGCGAGGGTGACGGAGTACGCGCCCGCGGGGACGTCTTCGATCAGGTAGCGCCCCAGCGAGTCGGTCGTCGCGCGGTGGCCGGCGGCGGAGACGGTGGCGCCCGCCAGCGGCTGCGCGGTCGTGCTGTCCCACACGGTGCCGGTGATGGCCCCCGGGTCGGCGAGCAGGGCGGGGGGCCCGCCCGCGGGCCCGGCGGCCAGCACCTCGCCGCCCTCCTCGCGGAAGCCGGCGAGACGGACCTGGCGTCCGTTGCGCACGCTCAGCTCGCGGAGGTTCAGCGCTTGGGTGTCCACCGCCATCACCACCGGCATGCGGATCGTCCACCGGCCTACGATCCAGCGGCCGTCGGCGAGCCGCGTGAACTCCATCCATCCGCTCGCGTCCTGCCCCTCGGGCGGCAGGTCCGGCACGCGCGTGTAGTGGTACTCCAGCTTCCGCAGCTCCGCCGTGGCCCGGTCCAGCCAGAGCGTGCCGCGCACGTCGGGAACCCGGTCCGACACGGGGGTGAACGACAGGCCGATCAGCCCGTCCGGCCCCGGGGTGAGGGCGAAGCAGTGCCGCGCCTGGAACGCGTCGGAGAGGAGGACCCGCGCGTCGGGGGCGTGGAAGTGCAGGTGCCCGCCGCCGGCGCGCTCCACGTAGCCGTGGCGCGACAGCCGGTCCAGCGGCACGGCCACGAACGGCGACGGCGTGGCCAGCACGGCGCTGGCGGCGGAATCGTGCAGGATGGTGCGGCCCGGCGGGTCCACCTCGCGCCAGAAGCGGCGGACCGAGTAGCGGAAGTCGGTGCTCTCGCCGCTCTCTCGCGCGCTCCCCAGCACCTTGCGCGCCTCGCTCCACACCGTCGCCGTCTCGGGGCCCGACCCGGGGCGCGGAACGCAGCGCGAGCGGCTTTCCGCCACGATGCGGTCCAGCACGATGCGCCCCGGCGCGGCGCTCAGGGTGCGCCGCACCGTCTCGCCCGCGCCCAGCGCGATCGGCCCCGTCTGGGTGGTCGCGTAGCCGATGCGTTCGACGCGGAGCACGAAGCTGCCGGCCGCGGGAGCGCGCAGGGTGAAGGCGCCGTCGGGGCCGGTGTGCGTGGCGGCCACCTCGTTCCCGGCCGCGTCGCGAAGGATGGCGCGCGCGCCGGCCACGGGGCCGCCGGTGGGGTCTGCGAAGGTGCCCTGTACCGTCTGGGCGTGTGCCGCGGAGGCGGAAAGGAGGACGGCCAGCAGGAAGACGGCGGACGTCTTTGGCATTGCGCTGCGGAAAGGGGTACCGCGGACGACCGGGGAACTATAGACGCGCAGACCGGCGCGCTTGTGACACTCCGGAAGGCTGCGCCACGAAACGGCCATCCTCCACCGCGGGAGGATGGCCGGGCTTCACCGCGCGACCGGTCGCTGGGGGCGGAGAACGCCACGGCGGCGGCGCG
>DASSME010000100.1:0-9394 GCA_035689035.1 Longimicrobium sp.
CGGCCGCCGCCGCGCGCGTCAGTTGGACGACTTGGTCTTCAGCCCCAGCTGGAGCGAGCCGGCCAGCCAGGCGCTCACCAGGTCGAACCCCGCCACGCTGGGGAAGGCGTACGGGGTGATGGCGAGCTGGGCGAAATCGTCGAAGCCGGGGACGTTCTCCCACTGGTCCTTGGCCGCGGCCTCGATGATGGCGCTGATCGCCGTGTCGAGCCCGGTGACCGCGCCGGCGATCCCGGCCAGCGCGCCCACGAACTTCCACTTGGGCGTGTTGAAGGCGTTCTTGATCGCGGTCATCCTGCCGCCGGTCTGCTCGGCCGCGGTCCCGCCCGCCAGGGCATCGTTCGCGAGCACCTCCTCGGGGTTCTCGCGCGCCACGTTGAGGAACGCCTCGGAGTCGACCAGCGCGCTCCCCTCGTTCGCGGTGACCCCGGTGATCTCGGCGCCCGCGCTCAGCCCCTCGATGACCGGGCCCACCACCGCCACCAGCGACAGCGCCGCCGTCAGCGCGCCCTCCACGATCTCGCGGGTGATGGCCGCCTGGGTCTTGGTCACGTTCACGGTCATGTCCTGGAGGATCTGGTTGTACCAGAACACGTTCTTTCCGCCCTTGTTCTGCAGCGTGAGCTCCACCTGCTCGGTGTAGTTCACGTGCACGTCGAAGCTGGAGCTGTACGAGTACTGCAGGTCGATGAACTGGATCTCCACGTACGAGTTCACCAGGCTCATCTTGAACTGCCCCTTGGGGATCGACACCACGGTGGCCAGGTACACGTCCAGCTTGCTGCCGTCCAGGTTCAGGATGTACTCGTTCTTCTGCCCGTCCTTGCTCAGCAGCCACTGGCTCCCCCTGGTGGTCACGCTCACCGAGTAGCCGCTCACGTAGATCGCCAGGGAGCCCTGCAGCTCGTAGACGAGCCCCGCCGGCAGGATGCCGGCGTCGAGCTCGGCGGTGTACCCCTGGTTGGGGACCGAGCCCTTCTTGTTGTCGTCCATCATGAACTTGCCCCACACCAGGTCGGCGGTGTTGGTGATGGTGAGCCCGTCGTTGGTGATGTTGAACGAGGTGGCGGGGGCGTTGTTGAAGATCACCTGCGCGCCGGCCAGCATCATGAACTGCAGGAAGTCGGGGCCGCTGATCAGGAAGCCGGCGTCGGCGCCGTTGGCGTCCTTCCCCGAGGGGATGGCGAAGGGCGACACCTGGTGGTTGTTCCCCGCGGGGCGGTCCAGCGCCATGGTCAGCACGCCGAAGATGCTGGTGTCGAGCGAGCCCTGGTCGGTCACCGCGTAGCTGGTGGAGGTGGGCTTCATCCAGGCGAACTTGTCGCTGTCGGACACCAGCGGGGTCAGGTCCAGCGCGGCGAACACGTGGTTCAGCTCGCCGATGTTCACGTTGAACCAGGTGCTGAGCAGGTCGGGGAGCACCGCCGCGGGGATCCCCGTGGTGGGGTTGTGCGCGATGGTGATGATGGCCACCGCCGGCTGTTCCTGGCTCACCTCCTGCGCCAGGATCTTCAGGTTGTTCTTCCACGCCGTCTCGAACTGGTAGACGTTCAGGAACTCGTTGTTGTCCTTGTCCTTCTGCATGAAGATGTAGTACGAGTCCTTGCCGTCGGTGATCAGCCACTCCAGCCCCTGCTGCTGCACCAGCGCCGTGGCGGCGGAGGTCAGCGTGCGGCCGTGGCTGGTGAACTGCTGCTGCAGCGCGGCGTCGATGGTGTTGTGGTCCAGGTCCAGGACGATCCCGCCCACCTCGCCCCCCGCGATCACGAACGAGAACTGCCCCGGGTCGGGCACCCACTCCATCCCCACCTCGATCACCACCTGCATCCCCGCCAGGTCGTACGTCTTCCCCCCGGCGTGGTAGGTGCCCGACGCGGCCGGGACCAGCATGCGGACGTTCTTCCCGTCGCCGCCCTCGGTGAGCTGCCACGGGCCCCACACGCCGGCGATGTTGTACGAGTCGTCGTCGGTGGCGGTCTCGCTGAAGTTCTTGGCCTTCTCGTTGACGCCGGGCCAGCTGTTGGTGATGGCGGTGTTGGCGTTGGCGAAGGAGATGGCGAACGCCGTGTCCCACCCGTAGGTGTCGGCGTTCTGACGGCTGTCGCTGCCGGCCTGGCCGCCGCTGTCGGCCTGCGCGGCGGCGGTGGTGCCCGCGATGGCGGGAACGGAGACGGCGGGGCTGTCGGTGACGCTCATGGTTCCTGCTCCGGTGTGGTTGGGTGAATGGAGTCCGGCAGGGGTCACGCAAGGTTGCCGCGAACGTACAGCGCGCCGGCCAGCCCGGCGGTGGTGGGGGTGAAGGTCTGGCCGTCCTTCCGCCAGCTGACCAGCTGCGCCAGGTTCACCACCGAGCCGCCCGTGGCGCCCTGGATGGTGTGGTTGATCGCGTCCATCCCCACCACGTCCACCTGGTCGGCGAACCCGTTGACCAGGTCGTAGATCATCGAGGCCAGCCCCACGATGTTGGTGATCCCCAGCACCACCAGCAGCGCCCAGTCGTACCAGTGGATGGTCTCGTCGTGGTGGATGGTGGGGTTGGAGTCGTTGGCGAAGGTGATCTGGCCGTTGGCGTAGACCAGCGGGTTCACGGTGTGCACGTCCCAGCTGTAGCTGGCGTTGGGAAGGTCGGCCAGGCCGAAGAGGAACTTGAGCGGCCCGCCCCCCGCGGCGCTGGTCTGCAGCCCGTTTCCGTCGTTGCTGGTGGTGAGGCTGAACGACTTGGCCGTCACCGTCTGCACGTTGAACGAGGTGGTGCTGGTGATGGTGCACTGGTCGTTGGGGCAGCTCTGCTTGTAGTGGCCGCCCGGCAGCGCCTGGTTCAGCGAGGGGAGCACCACGTTCTGGAAGAACGCCGGCTGCGAGATCAGCAGCACCGAGTTCTCGGTGGTGGAGAGCGCCGACGAGTCGAAGGCGGGGGTGGCCGGGAAGGGCGCCTGCGAGAGCATGCACAGGAAGCAGAGGGCGCTGGCCTGCGCGGTCTCGGTGTAGAAGTACTGCCACTTCTGGGGGTTGAGCCACGACTGCAGGTTGGGCGGCGTGGGGTTCACGTCGGCGAAGATGAACTGCAGCTTGTCGCGGTTGGCCACCAGCGCCTGGGCCATGTACGCCTTCAGCAGCCCGGTGGCGATCGCGTCGAGGTGCTTGTTGGGGTCCAGCACCTGGATAGCGGCCACGTACCCCGGGTTGGCGGGGTCGGTGGTGTTCTGGGGCGAGAACACCAGCTGCGTGACGCTGCCGCTGCCGCTGGCCTGCTGCGGGGTGCCGTCGCCCATCCACCCCAGGCTCACCTGCATCTCCACCGTCACGCCGGACAGGTCGTAGTTCCCGGTGATGGCGCCGCCGGTCAGCGTCAGCGAGCCCGACGAGATCGGCACGTTGAAGTTGAGCAGGTTGTTGCTCCCGCCGCGCACGATCTGCCAGGGGGCCAGCTTTCCGTTCAGCGTGATGGTGCTGCCGGTGTCGGGGTCGAGCGTGGTGTAGGTGATCTCCATGTCCACGCCCGACAGGTTCGCCGCCAGGATCCGGTTCACTTCGTCGGCCGAGAGGGCGAAGGCGTAATCATAGCCGTAGGTCTTCATGATTCGTGGGGGGCGGAGGTGTTTGGCCGGTGTCGCCGTGCTGAAGGGGCAGCGTCCGTTCCATCCGCCGGACATATTCTACTTGTTTGCAGGTCAATGATTTAACTGCTGTCGCGCAGCCGCCTGACGGCCGCTCCAGGCACATGCCGCGTTACAAACTGCAACGAAGTTCGTATCAGATGGACGGAGGGGTGCCTTCCTTTTCCGTCGCGCAAAGAGGCTGGGTTAGAACGGCTGGGTTCTCACAGAGTGCACAGAGTACACAGAAAAAACTGCGTTTGATCTCTGGACGTCGTGATACCGTTTGTGGGAAATGACGGTGCATCCTGCACTCACCCGCCGCCTCGTCATCCTGAGGCTGACCACGCCGTCCCCGCGGCATGAGCGAGCGGTCGCAAGCCGAAAGATCTGTGGCCGGTCGGCGCGAAAAAACGAGCGGTAGCGCACCGTCGGTCACAGATCCTTCGCGCTGCGGCCATCGCGGCATCCGCGGCGGAGGCGTGGTCGCGCTCAGGATCACGAGCCATGGGGAACGGCTCGAATGCGCAGTCGATCCAACAGGTCGGTATGATTTGAGAGCCCATCCGTGACTTGCGGATAGCCCCGGGAAAGCTGCCCCCGCCGCGAGATCGTCTCGCGGCGGGGGCGTCATGTCAGGGGATCGTTGGACCACGGCTGTTTCGGTCAGCCAGGGGCCGCGGCGGTGGTTTCCGCGTTCGCGTCCGTCCTGGCGTCGCCCCGCTGGTCACGCAGGGAGAGGATGCGGCCGGACTGGAAGGAGAATCGCGCCACCTCGCGGGCCCACTGCGCGAAGACTTCCGGCGGACGCTCGGGCATCTGCACGGTACGCTTCACTTCCAGCAGCGCCTCGCGCAGCGTGGCGCGCCCGCGGTATCCGTCGTCCACGTGCGGCGCGGCGGGCGCCGCCGCGGGCGAGGCTTCGAACTCGTCCACCAGCGTCCACCAGGGTTTCCCCGGCGAGGTGAGCACCGCCCGCAGCAGCTGCGGCGCCTCCGCGGGATAGCCGACGATCACGGCCAGCAGCAGCGCCACGACCTGGAACTCGCCAGGCTCCTCTTCGCTGCCGCGGAAGCGGTGGAGGTCCGCGCCGCGCCGCTGCACGCGCAGGAAGCGATAGACGTTGGTGAACCGCTTCAGCGCGCGCGGCGACGCGATCAGCGGATGCAGACGCGCCACGAAGTCGCGCTCCCACTTCTCCACCGTGAGGCCCTGCGGATTGGCGGGAATCAGCGGCGGGTCGTGTTTCTCCTCCTCGTCCGACCCTTCATCTTCCTCGCCGTCCGAGTCGTCTTCGTCGTCCACGTCGGGCAGCGGCTCGTCGTCGCCCGCGTCGCCGTGCGGACGGGTAAGTGTCTCGGCACCCGGGGCGGGCTTGCCGGCCGATGCGGCGCGCTCGGCGCCCTGGCTCGTCTCCGCCGCGGGTTCCGCGGCCGCGGCGGGGAGGAGCGACTCCACCAGGTTGCCGAACCCGGCCGATCCCATCGGCCGCAGGGTGAAGGGGATCTGGAAGATCTTCTCCAGGTAGTTCTGCGGCGTGGTGTTCCACTCGTCTTCGCGGGGCTTTCCGGCCTCCTTCGATTCACCGGCGCGGCCGCGGAGCGTGGCGTAGTGGTCCTGGAGCGAAAGCACGAGCCACCCCGCGTCCACGCCCACCACCACCACGAACAGCGGGAACGCCAGCAGCAGGTGCACCGCCTGCAGCACCTCCACCACGCGGTCTTCGGGGCAGCGGTCCAGGTCGTCGATGTAGAGGATGATGCGGTCGATCGGCGGCAGCGGGGGCGGGGGCTGGTTTTCGCCCTCCGCGGCACCGGCGGAAGGCTGGGCGTCGGCGGGCGTCGCGCCGCTCGCTTCGCCCGCGGGTTGCGCCGCCGTGCCCTTCGAGTCCTTCGCCTTGCGTTCGCTGCGCGACTGCGAGAGAAGCTCGCTCAGCTTCTCGAAGTCGTTGCGGATCAGGTTCACCAGCCCCAGGTGCTGGCGGTACTCGGTGGACGCGTGGCGCTCCACGATGAAGCGGTGCAGGCGCCTCCCCGCCCGCAGCTCGTCGATCTCGCGGGTGAGCGCGTCCACGCGCTCCTGCGCCTCGCGCTCGCGCTCGGCGAGGCGCGCCCGCGTTTCCTCGAACGCCTGCGTCTCGCGCTGCTCCTCCACCACCTGCTGCTGCCGCAGCCGCGCCAGCACGTCTTCGAGCCACGCCAGCCCGCGCGAAACCTGCGCCAGCACCGGCGCCGCCCCCGCGGCGAGCCCCGCCAGCGCGGCGACCACCACACGCACCGCCGTCGACGCCCGCTCGAACAGCGTGGCGTGGGCGATCAGCCACCAGGCGCCATACGTCACCGCCGCGAAGATCGCGACGCCCAGCAGCCAGAACACCGGCCGGCGCGCCAGCGTCCGCCCCGCCGCCGCGATGCGCCCGCCGAGCGAGCGGATCTGCTGGGCCTGCACGCGGACGGCGGCGAGGTCGGTTTCCACCACGTCCAGCCCCAGCTTCTGCCGGGCGTTGCGGAGGTTGCGCTGCACCTCGGGGTCGGCGGCGAGCGCGGCGCTCGCGGCCCTCCACGCCCGTGCCGCGATGGTGGTCACCGCACCCGCCTGCTCCTCCTTCTCCCTGGTGATGGCCTTGCGGCGGTCCTCGGCCGCGGTGCGCTCGGCCACGGTGTCGGCCAGCACGCCGCGCGTCTTCTCCAGCTCTTCGAACAGCCGGTTGCGCTGCTCGGCGGGGATCTCCCGCCGTTCGAAGTGCGCGGCCAGCTCCTCGAACACCCTGGATGCCAGGCTGGCCCACAGGTTGGTGTCCATGTAGTGCCAGGCGTTGAACCACACCTGCACCACGTCGGAGCAGTAGAAGCTGCGGTTCTTCTTTCCGAGCCGTGATCTTCTGCCGCATCAGCTCCATGAAGAAGCTCTTCCCCGTCCCCCAGTCTCCGAACAGCCCCACGGCCAGCGGCGGATCGGTCTGCTGCGCGGCCAGCACTTCGCACAGCGCCGTCACGTCCTTCATCACGTCCAGCCGGTCGTCCTTCTCCGTGATCGCCGCCGTCTTTCCCGACGGGATCGCGTCGCCGCTGTACCCGGCGTAGAACTCGACGTCCGGCGGGGGCACGGCCTCCTGCCCTCCTTCGAGGATGCGCCGCCACTCGTCGCGGTTTTCCTCCTCTCTCCAGTCGAGCACCGCCTTGAGCAGCGTCTTTCGCAGGGCCGCCGGGTCCAGCCCGAGCTCCTCCACGCGCTTCGCGAAGCTCGACGTGAGCATCGCCGCCAACACGTGCCGCGGCGACAGCCGTTGCGGCGCCGTGATCGCCACGCGCGCCGCCACGGCACGCGCGGCGGCAAAAATCAGCGCGGCATCCCGTCCCGGCTGAACGTCGGGGAGCGACTTCGGAACCGTGGGAAAGATAATGGGTCTTGCCGAGCCTTCCTCGCGGAGATGCGCCCAGAAAAGCGCGGCAGGAGTTGGCGGATCGTTACGACTCGCGAGCGCCGCCTGCACGGCGCGGTTCAATGCGGCGCCGGAGTGCGAGCCGAATCGTCGGTTATCCGAGAGGGCCAGATAGGCTCCGAAGAGCACGTCCGGTGTGACATTTCCGTCTCCGTGCCCGACGGCCACCTGGCGCGCCAGCCACCATCCAGCGCGCACTTCATCGTTGGCGTTCTCGGCGTTGAGGGCTGCGCCGCGAAGGTGCAGGGGAACGTCATCGTCCGCGTTCCCACCCGGCGGCTCCTCCGGGAGAATTACCTTGCGACTGCGTCTCTTCGTGCCGGGGCGCTTCGTCGTCTGATCAACCGCCGTGGGTTCCTCGATCCATCGCTCGCGCCACGGCGACTCGTAGAAGTCGACCGGCTTGCCCGGCGACTCATGTTCTAACTGCGCGCGAACTGCACGGAGGTGGACGTCCACAGCGGATAAAGGCTTGGAAGGCGGTGTGGTTCCCAGCCCAACCAAGTCTGCGAAAGCGCGCAAAATTCTCACTTTGTGTGAGGCCGAAGCCACGCGCTCGAAATCGTCGGGGCGGAGAAGGTGCAGCAGGATGTTGCGGATGTTGCGCCGTGCCGATTGCGGGTGACGGTCGAGGATCTCTGCGAGATTCAACGGCGAGATGCTCCGGAGCGCCTCGCGCTCGCCCTTCAGAACGAGCACGAACTGGATCAACGCGTCCAGCTCGCGGTCGCGCTGGGTGTTGAAGGCGGTGCCCGCGTTCCCGATCCCCGCCAGCACGGCATCGGTCAGCGGCGTGTGGGTGGACAGGGGCCTTCCGCTCCAGCTCCACACCTTGACAACCAGCTCTCGCTTGCGCTGCATCGACACCGCCTTGCGCGCGAAGAGGAGAAGAACCCACAGCATCTCCGCCCCGAGCATCTGGACGTGGGCGCCAGCGTCCTTGAGCTGTGCCTCGAACTTCTCCTCGAACGACGACTCGCCGCCCTCACGCGGGCTTCCGGTGAACGCGGTCTTGAAGAGGTTGATGTTCTCGACCGTCCAAATCGGAGTCCCGGGGGCGAAGATCGAATCGTCCTCAAGGATGGACCGGGTTACCCAGTGATCGAACGCTTCGTAGACGGCGGAGGCGCGGGCGAGGCGGGCCATGGGCGTGTGGGGGGATGGAGACGGACGGCGGGCGTAGTCGGTCGAGAGATAAGCGGCGGCGCGCGTTCCCGCCACGTTCTGCCGCGGCGGGTCCACTCGGTGTATCGAATCAGCCCGGGCGGCCGATCCGCTCCGCCACCGCCACGTACATCTCGCCGCCGAAGGCGGAGGGGCGCGCCGCCACCACACGCGGCGCCGCGAGGCCGGACGCGGCGGCGAGCTCCGCGAAGCGCGCGGCGGAGACGGGGTAGGGCACCCACGGGCTGGGGCGGCGGCCTTCGTACTCGACCAGCACCAGCCGCCCGCCGGGCTTCAGCCGCGCCGAGATCCGCGCCAGGGCTGATTCGGCGTCGGCGATGAAGTGCAGCACGTTCGCCATCACCACGCCGTCCAGCGGTGGCAGGTCGAGCGGTCCGGCGACATCCGCTTCCACCACGTCGATCGCGGGGCCGTCCGCGTGGCGAGCGGCCCACGCGCGGATCGCCCGCAGCGCGTGCGCGTCGCGATCGACCGCGGTCACCCGGCCGCCGGTGCCCACGAGCGAAGCCAGCGCGCGGGTGAAGACGCCCGTGCCCGCGCCCAGGTCGGCCCACGTCTCTCCATCGGCGGACGGGATCGCGGAGCGGAGCAGCGCGAGTGCGTCAGGGTCGTTCATCGGAGTGGCCGTCGCGTCGCGGGTGGTCTTGCATCGGGTTCTCGGGATGGGGTGCCCGCGATCGGCGGACAACGGGTAGAACGTTGAGGCGAAACGGGTTAGATTCCCCCGGCAGCTCGCCCCGTCCGGGCGTGAAGCGTCGCCCCCCCCCCGAGCTGCCCGACCTCCCGCCGGCCCACCGCGGCACCCCCTCCCGCTCCAATCTCCGGAGAAACCATGAAGAAGCTGAAGCTGGATCTCGACACGCTGCAGGTGCAGTCCTTCGTACCCGCTCCCCTCGCCCCGAACGCGGGCACCGTGGCTGCGCGGGAGATCGAATACTACGACAACAACAGCATCGACTACTGCGACGATCGCGATGGCGGCGTGAACTCGGTGGGCACCTGCATCGGCCCCACCTTCTGCTGCCCGGTGAGCTGGAAGAACACGTGCGGCAACTCGTGCGAGGCCACGTGCAACAACACGCTGTGCACGGGGTGCCCCAGCTGCAACGTCTCGTGCGGCGACGTCTGCTCGCTTTGAGCCTTCACTGTCGTAATGTAATACCGACTTCTA
>DASSME010000101.1:0-6195 GCA_035689035.1 Longimicrobium sp.
CCCCATCCCGTCGTAGGTGAAGGTCTCCACGAACGCGTTGCCGGCGGGCTGCCCGGCGTACTGCGTGGACCGGGTCAGCGTGCGCCCGGCCGCGTCCGGGGTGAGCGTCACCAGCCGCACCCGCGCGTTCGCGGCGTCGAACGTCTCCTCCGAGCTCGCGAAGCCGTGCGCGTCGTATCCGTAGACCAGGTACGCGCCGCCGGGGCGCGTGGTCTTCGTCAGCCGGCCGGTGGCGTCGTACTCGTGGCGGGTGAGGTTCCCCTCCCAGTCGGTCTCGGTCTCCACCAGCCCCTGGATCGACCCCGCCTTGTAGGTGAACACCCGCTGCCGGCCCAGCGCGTCGGTGATGCTCTTCAGGACGTTGCCGTCATAGACCAGCGTGGTGGCGTTGCCGAAGAGGTCGGTCACCAGCACGGGGCGGTTGCGCGCGTCGTAGCGGATGGTGCGCACGTTCCCCAGCGGGTCGGTCACCGAGGTCGGGTTCCCCGCGCCGTCATGGGTGTAGGTGGTGGTGTTTCCCGCCACGTTCCCGTCCTGCGGCCCCTCGTAGTCGGTCGCGGTGGTCACGTTTCCGGCGGCGTCGTAGGTCCGTACCTCGCGGCGCACCTTCCCGCCGCCCAGCTGCGCCTCCTGCTTCAGCAGGTCGCGCGAGCTGGCGTCGGCGGTGTAGACGGTGACGTTCCCCATCCGGTCGGTGAAGGTGGTGCGGGTGACCTGCACCCCGTTCTCGGTGGCGGTGTCGAACGACAGGCTGATCCCGTAGTCCGCGCCCGCGGCCAGCGCGGCCGCGTCCTTCTGGAAGGTGACCCGGCGCTGCGGGTCGTAGCGGTTGTAGACCCACTGGTTCCCCGACTCGTCCACGTAGCTCTCGAGCAGCGAGGGCGTGGCGTAGGTGAACACCCGCGCCCGCGGCGCGCCGGGCACGGTCACGCTCTTCAGGTCGGCGCCGTCGTAGGTGTACGCGGCCTGCCGCCCCGTGTCGTCCGACACGGTCCGCACCCGCCCGTCGCCGTTGTAGTCCAGCGTCAGCGCGCGTCCCGAGGCGGCGTCCACCACCCGGTGCAGGCGGCCGTTCCCGTCGTACTCCAGGGTGCACGGGTTGCCGGTGGGCGCGGTGATGGTCTTGAGCGTTCCCGAGGGATCGAAGGAGAGCTGCGTCCCGTCGCGGCGGGTGAGCGTGTACCACAGGTCGCTCCCCACGAAGAGCGTGTCGCCGTTGGGGCGGCCGTCCAGCGTGTACCACCCGGTCACCGAAGGGGGCACCAGCCAGGTCTGCGAGGTCCCCTCGCCGTAGAAGACGTAGGCCTTCGTCGCGTCGCCGCTCTTGCGGATGTAGGTGTTGTAGCCGTGGTTCCAGCGCGCCCCCATCGGCTTGTCGGGCGCGGAGGGAGAGTCGGTGGGGAGCGGGGTGGCGCTGTTGTAGTGGGTGATGAAGGCCAGCGGCACCACCGCATCCGGCACGGCGATGTCGAGGTTTTCGTAGATGTACCACCCGGTCACCAGCGCGATCGGGTCGCTGGACGTGGGGGTGTCGTGCGGGGTGCAGGTGTCGCAGGCGGGGGTGGTCTGCCCGGCCTGCACGCTGGCCGCGCTGGTGGGGCCCGGGGGCACCACGCCGGCGGCGTCCCGGGCGCCCACCGTCACCGTGTAGGTCTGGCCCACGGTGACGCCGGTGTCGCTCCGCATCAGGTCGGCGCGGGTGTTGGCGGTCGTGACGGTGTAGCTGGTCACCCCCGGGCCGTTCAGCACCACCTGGTACTCGATCGACGCCACCCCCGCGGCCGTCACCTGGTTCCAGCAGGCGGTCAGGTCGCCGTTGGTGTTGGAGACCAGCACCAGCCCGCCCGGCGCCGCCAGCGTGCTCCCCATCACCTGCGACTGCCACGCGCTCCACAGCCCGCTGCTCCCTCCGGCGCGGGCGCGCACGCGCACCTTGTAGGTGGTGCCCGAGACGAGCGAGGTGAAGGTGGCCGTGGTACCGGTGGGGGTCTGCGTGGCGGCCGGGGCGGCGCCGTCGTTCAGCCAGAGCTGCGCCTCGTAGTCGGTGGCGCTCCCGCCGAAGCTCCAGGTGGCGGTGATCGACTTCGCGGTCACGTCCTGGGTGAGCGGGTTCAGCGTGGGCCCCACCAGGTGGCGCGCGGTGAGGGTGGCGGTGGCGAAGGCGCTCAGCGACCCGCCGTTGACCGTGCGCACGTTGGCCTGGTACTCGGTGTCGGCCGCGGCGGCGAAGGCGAAGCTCCAGCTCGTCTGCGACCCGGCCAGCCAGGTGCTGTTCACCAGCGACCCGTCCGCCACCTTGCGCACCTCGGCGTAGACGTTGGCCGGGGCCGAGGGGAGGGTCCACCCCACGCTCATCGTACCCGACGCCTCGTCCCACGCCAGGGTGGCGGCGGTGGGCGCGGCCGCGCTCCCCGCGTTGCTCCAGTTGCCGTACGAGCCGTCGGCGAAGCCGCGGGACTGGATCGTCCACGCCCCCGCCTGCGCCAGCAGCCCGGGGAACTCGGCGGTGAGCCCCGGCGGCGTCACCGGGGCGACCACCGCCGTGCCCCCCACCTGCGTCTTCGCCGTGAAGTAGCTGGCGGCGCCGGTCACCTCGCCCCACGAGGCCTTCAGGTCCTGCGCGCCCGTCCCCTGGGCCAGGGTCAGGGTGGGCGCGTCGATCAGGTGCACGGTGACGGCGGCCGACTCCATCGCCCCCAGCTCGCCGGCCGCGATCCCCTTCGCCTTCGCCGTGTACTGCGCGCTGGTCTGGGGCGAGGCCACCGCGTACTGCGCGGTGTCGGCGCCGTACACGTTCTGCATCAGCGCGGTGGAGCCCTGCAGCACCTCCACGTACACCTGCGGCGCGGCGGTCCAGGTGGCCAGCAGCTGCTGCGCGGCCACGCGCTCGCGGTCGAAGGTGAAGACCAGCCCGGGCGCCGGCGCGGCCACCACGTCGCTCCACGGACCGACGGTGCCGTCGGCCAGGGCGCGGATCTCCACCTTCACCACGGCCGCGTCCTGCACGTGGCTGGTGAGGTCGAAGCTGGTGGCGGCCTGCGGGGCGGAGGGGTCCTGCACCACCCCCCCCAGCGTGAGCCGCACCTGGTACTGCACCCCGCTGGTCGGCGTGGGAACGGTGATCGGGTCCCACTGCGCGGTGAGCGACGCGGGCGGCCCCGCGGCGTACACCATCCGCGGCACCGGCTTGGCCAGCTGGCGGATGGTTACGCTGCTGCTGCCGATCGCCCCCAGCACGGCGGCGCCCAGCCCGCGCAGGTCGGCGCGGTAGATGGTGCCGGCCACGAAGCCGCCCACCGGGGCGGCGACGGTGTAGCTCGAGACGGTCGAGTCGAACCACTGCGTGGCCGACAGGGTGGCGGGGGACCCCTGGTAGAGGCGGAGGTAGGCGTTGGGCTGCGCCGCCCAGCTCAGCTGCAGCACCCCCGTGTCCTGCGTGTACTGGAAGACGGGGTTCAGCGCGCCGGGCGGGACGGGGACGTTGGGCGGGCCCAGAGCGTCGGCGCTGGTGGCCTGCACCTCGAGCTTGAAGGCGTCGGGAGTGCCCAGCCGGTCGGTGAACGGGTAGCTGGTGCCGGTCTGGTTCCCCTGCGCCACGGGGGTGGGGGAATCGCCCTGGAAGAGCTCCACGTAGTAGCCGGTGGCGCTGGTGACCGCCGGCCAGGTGGACACCAGCGTGTCGCCGGCCGCGGTGTACACCCAGGCGGGCGCGGGAACGCCCAGGTTCACCGCGGTGATCTGCTGCGTGGCCTGCGCGCCGATCGCCCCCGGGCCGATGCCGCGGAAGCCGACGGTGAGCCGGTCGCCCTCCTGCACCGGGAGCTCGCTGGAGGGGATGGAGAGGGTGGTGGCCGGCGCGGCCACCATCTTCTGGTACGCCGGGGTCTCGCTGCCCTGCCGCCACACCTGGACGAAGTAGGTGGTGGCGCCCGGCATCGCCGTCCACGACAGCTCCAGGTGCCCGGCTCCCCCGCCCGTGCCGGCCACGTAGTAGGCGTGGGCGTTCGGCGTGCCCAGCTCCACCACGTCGTTGGGCGGCCCCAGCGTGCCCCCGGCCACCCCCTGCGCGGTGATCTTCCAGCTGTCCGTGCCGCTCAGCTTCGAGGTGAGGTCGTAGGTGAGCGTGGTCTGCTGCGCCGTGGTGGCGGGGGTGGTGGCGCTCCCCTGGTACAGCGCCACGGCGTACGCCTGCGCCTGGTCCACGGCGTCCCACTGGGCCACCAGCGATACGGCGGGAGTGTCGGCGGCGTTCATCCGCATCGCCACACCCTGCAGGTCCAGCGGCACCAGGGTCCCGGGGTCGCTCCACGCTCCCGTGCTCCCCCCGCTGGTGGCGCGGATCCGCCCCTCGTACGCCTGGTTGACCAGGATCCCGGGGATCGGCTGCGGGCTGGTGGTGAGCCCCTGCGCCGCGTACGACCAGCACCCGCCGTCGCTGGCCAGCACGCGCAGGTCGTAGGTGGTGTCGGCCGCCACCGTCCACGCCGCCTGCGCCGAGCCGGTGCGGAAGCGCAGGGTGGAGTCGACGGTGGAGCCGCCGGTCACGGTGATCCCGCTCCCGGAAGGAGCCACGTCCAGCGGCCAGGCCAGCACCACGCCGGCGGGGTCGCCGGTGGTGGCGCGGCGCTGCATGGCGGTGGCCAGCTGGGGCGCGGTGAGCACCGTGCTCCACACCTCCAGCTCGCTCATGTCGCCCACGTAGCCGGTCTCGCCCGTGCCGTTGCCGGCGCCCAGCACCAGCGGCCCGCCCGCGCGTAAGCCCTGGCCGGCGGCGTAGGCGAGAACGCCCAGGCTCAGGTAGGCCAGCATCCCGTCCACGTAGATGCGCAGCTCGTAGTGCGTGGGGTCGGCGGGCTGCAGCTGGATGGCCAGGTGGTGCCAGTTGCCGTCCGCCACCGACACCTGCGTCCCCCCGGCGGTGGACGAGCCGAAGCTCACCGTGAGCGCGGCGGGGCCGGCCACCTTCAGCCGGCGCGTCACGTCGCCCGGGCGCGCGTCGTAGCTGAAGAGGACGGCGGTGGCGTCGGTCTGCGTGGTGCGCACCCACATCGCCAGCGTGAGCGCGGTGGTGGGGAAGCCGTCCACCGCGGCCTGGGTGATGGAGGTGGCGCCGTCGAAACGGAACGCCTGGGCCGGTGCGCCCAGGGTGCTCTGGTACGAGAGCACCGGGGCGGGGGTGGGATCGCTCATGGGGCGGACGCGTCGGGGGTCGGCTGGGCGGGGGCGTCGCCCTCGCTCGGCAGGGTGCGGGTGGCGGTGAGGACGTTCCCCGCGTCGTCGTAGGTGTATCCCAGCGTCACCCCGGGCATGGCCATGGAGGTGAGCCGGCCCAGCGGGTCGTAGACGTAGCTCACGGCGGCCAGGTAGGGGCCCGTGGCGGGGTCGCTCCACGGCCCCAGCGCCGGCGGCGCCGAGACGCGGGCGCGGGCGGTGTAGACCACGCCCGAGGCCATGGTCTGCGCGAACGTCGCGGTGGTGCCGGTGGCGGGCTGGGTCTCCACCGGCGCGCCGTCGGCCAGCAGCTCGGCCGTGTACCCCGGCGCGCCCTCCGCCGCCTGCCAGCCGGCGACCAGCGCGGTGCCGTCGTAGTCCAGCTGCATCGCGGTGGGCGCCACGGTCAGCACGGTGACGGCCTCGCTCTCGGGCCCGCTGCTGGCGCCGTTCGTCGCGCGGACGCTGACCGTGTACGTCTTCGAGGGGTCGAGCTGCGCGGCGACGGAGCCTTGCGTCTCGGTCGTGTCCGCGCTCCCCACGACGGTCGTGCCATCGTGGACCGAGAGCGTGTAGCCGGTCGCGTCCGCCACCGCCGACCACGCCGCGGTCACGCTGGTCCCGTCGTAGGCGACGGACGAGAGGGTGGGCGCCCCGGTGATCACCGTCACCGGGGTGCTCTCGGGCCCGCTCGAGGCCGTGGCCGTGGCGCGGACGCGGACCGTGTACGTCTTCGCGGGGTCCAGGGTGGTGGTGACCGAGCCCTGCGTCTCGGCGGTGTCGGCGGTGCCCACGACGGTGGTGCCGTCGTAGACCGTCATCGTGTAGCCCGTGGAGCCGGGGACGGCGGCCCACGACGCGCCCACGCTCGTGCCGTCCCAGGTGACGGACGCGACCACCGGCGCCGCGGCGATCACGGTGACGGCAGCGCTTTCGGGGCCGCTGCTGGTGCCGTTCGTCGCGCGGACGCCGACCGTGTAGCTC
>DASSME010000102.1:0-7920 GCA_035689035.1 Longimicrobium sp.
ACGACGCGCAGGCGCCGAGCAAGGACTACAGCAACGGCTACTGGTACAACGGGATGGCCACCATCCAGAACAAGACCACGCTCAGCCTGCAGCGCGGCAGCGGGGTGGGGATCTGGGAGCTCTCCAACGACACCACCGCCAGCAGCATCAGCCTGCTGAGCGCCATCCAGACGGCGATGAACTCCACCGTGCCGGCGTACGCCTACACCCGCACCGTGTACGACGACTCGCTGGGCGGGGGGTGGAACGACTGGTCGTGGAACACCACGCTGAACTTCGCCAGCACCAGCCAGTTCCACGCCGGGAGCAAGTCGGTCGCCATCACCTACACGGCCGCCTGGGGCGCGATGTACCTGCACTACGACTTCGGGCTGCCCCCGTCGGGGCGGACGAAGCTGGAGTTCTGGGTGCACGGCGGCAGCACCGGGGGGCAGCGGATCATCGCGCAGGTGGGCGAGCCGGGCACCAGCACCGTGTGGCTGAACGAGGTGCCGGTGAACAGCTACAACAGCTGCGGCACGATCACGGCGAACACCTGGTGCAAGATCAGCATCCCGTTCAGCGCGCTGGGCGTCACCAGCAACCCGATCACCGAGCTGGTGATCCAGGACGACTCGGGCGGCGCCCAGCCCACCTTCTACGTCGACGACATCCGCTTCGTCCCGTAGACCGGATGGTGAAGCCGGCGACGAGGGCCGGACGGATGGACGCTGGATGTTTGCAACCGCCGGGGCTCGCGTCGAGCCCCGGCGGCGGCGAGCGCCTGGACGGCGCCGATCGTGGGCTCGACGCCAGGGCGGGAGCGCGGGATGCCGCGCCCGGAGAGGGGCCGGAGCCGCGGTCCCGCGCCCAAGTGGCGGTGCCGGGGCCACTTGCGTGATCGCGGTTTTTTCTACAGATTTGATCTCTGTCCGGCGCCGGTTGGGCTGGACGCATGGTGGGCGTAGCTCAGTCGGTTAGAGCGCCAGGTTGTGGCCCTGGAGGTCGGGGGTTCAAGTCCCCTCGCTCACCCCTTGTAAACGGCCGTCCGAACGTAACTGACGTTCGGACGGCCGTTTACATTTTGGACAGCGTTGGACGTTTTCCTGGACGAAAAATTCATAGGCGTTCAACTCCGGGTGGGCGGCGCGCCGCGCTGGCCGAGGCGCTCTCCGGCGCCGACGTGGCGGTCACTACTGCGTTCCCGCTCCGGGATCAGGCCACGGGTCGCGACGGCGCCAGGCGAACCACCCAACCCCGGTCATCGTCATCAGCCCCATCACCAGGTACAGCGGCCAGCGCTCCCCTCGCATCGTCGGCGGTCGTCCGCTCCGTGAACGGGGACGGCCTACTTGAGCGTGTACAGGTACGCCGCCATCGCGCGGGCCTGCCCGTCCGTCACCCCCATGTTGGGCATCGCGGTGCCGGGTTCCACCGACTGCGGCACGGTGAGCCAGGTCACCAGGTGCTCGGGCGTGTTCTCCATCTCCCCCGCGATGTAGCGGCGGTCGGCCCAGTGGATCAGCGGCGGTCCCACCAGCCCGCGCGCCGCGTCCACCCCGGGCACCATGTGGCAACTGCCGCACGAGTACCGCTCGATCAGCTCACGCCCGCGTGCCGGGTCGCCGATCGCCACGCGCGGGTCCTTCTGCGGCGGGCCGTTCACGCGGCGGCACCCCGCGAGCCCGGCCGCAGCCAGGACGGCGAGCACCGCCGCGGCGAGCCGCGTCACCCGCTTCGTTCGCATCGCGCTCATGGGAACACGCAGGGGTGCAGGAAGAACACGGTGATGAAGCGCAGCAGGATGCCGTAGGTGAAGAGCGCGCTCAGGATCATCCCGGCGTGCGCCATGAAGCGCCGCTGGTCGGTGATGGTGCCGTTGCGGCCGTTGTCGAGCCCCAGCGCCACCAGCGACCGCCACGCGGTGACGCCGGCGAACACCCCGATCGCCCCCAGCACCACCCCGCCGACGATGAGCAGCACCGGCGCGGTCCCGGCGTGGCCCAGGACGCGCGCGCACGCGCCCTCGTGCATCCAGGTCGACAGCACGTCGTCCACGCTCCACGCCGCCGGCGCCCCGAAGATCCCGAACCAGAGCGCGGCCTTCGAGGGGCCGCCGCGGCGGTCGTCGTCCACTCTCGCATCCACGCGTTCCCCCTTACCGCCGCCAGAAGTGCGGCGACACGTAGACCAGCAGGAAGATCACCATCCACACGCCGTCCACGAAGTGCAGGTAGAGCACCGTGTTCTGCACGGCGAGGTGGCGTTCGCGGGTGAAGTGCCCCAGCCAGGCGCGCAGCTGCACCACGGCGCCCATCAGCAGCCCCGCCGCCAGGTGCACCCCGTGCGTGGTGGTGATGGTGTAGAAGAGCGAGTGGTAGGCCCCGGAGTCCGGCCCCAGCGACTTGTGGCTGTACTCGATCACCTGGCACACGATGAACGCGGCGCCCAGCAGCCAGGCGATCGCCAGCCCCAGCCTGAGCCGCCCCTGGTCGCCCTTCTCGATCCCCTTCTCGCCCCACCACGCGGCGATGCTGCTGGAGGCGAGCAGCACCGTCATCAGCGACGGCAGCCCCAGCGGCGGGTAGCGCCCGCCCTCCTCGCCGAACGCCCGGATGGTTTCGGAGAGAAAGATCCAGCTCGCGAAATAGCTGGCGAAGAGCATGGCCTCGGTGCAGATCAGCCACACCATCCCCCACCACCCGGTGGCGCGCGCGCCCTTCACCCTGTCGGGGAGCGGCTCTCTCGGGAACGCGGCCGCGGCGTCGATGCTCATTCGGGAAGCTCCCCGGGCTTGGGCCACAGCCATCCCACGATGGCCGCGAACGTGGCGAGCAGGCCGATGGCGAACACCAGGGCCGACTTGAACACCAGGCCGTAGAACAGGACCGTCAGCGCGATCGACAGCCCCAGCGGGTAGAGCGTGTCCTCGGGCATGTGCAGCACCGAGTCGGGGACGGCGTCGAGCACGCTGGTCCCCAGCGTCTTCTTCTGGTGGCTCAGCACCCGCTGGTCGCCGCCGCCGCCGGCCAGCAGGTCGGTGCCGTCCCACAGCGGCTCGCGGCTGGCCACGGCGGGGATCACCGAGAAGTTCCACGCCGGCGGCGGCGACGAGACCGACCATTCCAGCGACGACGCCTGCCACGGGTCGGGCCCGGCGTGCACCCCGTTCTTGCGGC
This sequence comes from Longimicrobium sp., assembly GCA_035689035.1. Classification (GTDB taxonomy): domain Bacteria; phylum Gemmatimonadota; class Gemmatimonadetes; order Longimicrobiales; family Longimicrobiaceae; genus Longimicrobium. The sequence goes on from DASSME010000102.1 coordinate 3,159, forward strand.
TGATGAAGTAGTTGGCCACGAAGATCAGCACCCCGGCGGCGAAGATGAACCCGCCCACCGTCTCCACCTGGTTGAGCCAGGTCCACCCCAGGTGCGCCGGGTAGGTGTAGATGCGGCGCGTCATCCCCAGCATCCCCACCACGTGCATGGGGAAGAAGGCGATGTTCATCCCCGTGAACATCACCCAGAAGTTCCAGCGGCCCAGGCGCTCGTCCAGCATCCGCCCGGTCATCTTCGGCAGCCAGTAGTAGAACGCCGCCATCACGGGGAAGAGGTTGATCCCGATCAGCACGTAGTGGAGGTGGGCGACCACGAAGTAGGTGTCGGTCTCCTGCCAGTCGGCCGGGATCGCGGCCGTCATCACCCCGCTGAACCCGCCGATCACGAACAGGACGATGAAGCCCACGATGAAGTAGAACGGCGTGCGCCACACGTGCCGTTTCGCGTGCCAGATGGTCGCCAGCCAGCCGAAGATCTGGATCCCGCTGGGGATGCTGACGGTGAGGCTCGCCGCGCTGAAGAAGGTGGTGGAGAGCACCGGGATCCCCGTGGCGAACATGTGGTGCACCCACACGCCGAAGCCCGCCATCCCCGTCGCGATGGTGGCCAGCACGATGTAGGTGTGCCCCACGATCGGCCGGCGGCAGAAGGTGGGGAGCATCATGCTCACCAGCCCCGTGGCCGGCAGGATCACGACGTAGACCCAGGGGTGCCCGAAGATCCAGAACAGGTGCTGCCAGAGCAGCGGCGAGCCGCTGAGCGGGTCGAAGAAGTGGAAGTTCCAGCGGCGCTCCAGCTCCAGGAACACCAGCGCTGCGGTGAGCGGGGGCATCCCGAAGACCACCGCGAAGCTCATGGTCAGCGTGCTCCAGAGCGCCAGCGGCATCCGCGACATCGACATCCCCGGGCACCGCATCTTGAAGATGGTGACGATGAAGTTGATCGCCCCCGCGGTGGTGGAGATGGTCAGGAAGAGGAGCGAGATCGCGTAGAAGTCCAGGTTCAGCCCCGGCGAGAACGCCGGCCCGGTGAGCGGCGTGTACGCGAACCACCCGCCGTCGGGCGCCAGCCCGATCACCGCGCCGGTATACAGGACGATGCCGGAGAGGAGGAAGGTCCAGTAGCTGAACGCGTTCAGCCGCGGAAAGGCCATGTCACGGCTGCCGATGAACAGCGGCACCAGGTAGTTGCCGAACCCCGACAGGATCGGCGCGGCGTACCAGAAGATCATGGTCACGCCGTGCATGGTGAACAGCTGGTCGTACTGCTCGGGGGTGAGCAGGGTGTTCTCGGGCCGCGACAGCTGCATCCGCATCAGCAGCGCCTCCACGCCGCCCACCAGCAGGAAGATGAAGGCGGTGATCAGGTACCGCTTCCCGATCTTCTTGTGATCGACGGAGGCGAGCTGGAAGTAGAGCGTCTCGGGCGGCTCCCAGCTGGTCTTCAGCCGCTCTTCCACGCCCGGGCCGGCTTCGATGGTCGACACGCGTTCTCCCCCTCGCGGCTTCACTTGAGCGTCTGCAGGTAGTCGACGAGCGCCTGCAGCTCGTCGCCCGGCATCTCCACCGCCGGCATCAGCGTGCCCGGCTTCATCACGTCGGGGTTGGCGATCCATCCGGCCAGCATCCCGCGCGTGTTGTCGAACGATCCCCCCGCCAGCAGCCGTCGCGACGCGACGTGCGTCAGGTCGGGCCCCACGTCGCCATGGTAGGGCGTGCCGCGCACCGCGTGGCAGAAGGCGCAGCCCCGGTCGCGGAACACCTTCTGCCCCACCACCGCCCCCGAGTCGCCAGCCGCCGGGGCGCCCGCGGCCTCGCGCATCAGCCACTGGTCGAAGTCGCCCGGGGCCTGCGCCACCACGGCGAAGGACATGTGCGCGTGCTGCCGGCCGCAGTACTCGCCGCACTTGCCGTAGTAGGTGCCCGCCTGGCTGGCCTGGATCCAGCTGTCGTTGCTCTGGCCGGGGATCAGGTCGGTCTTCCCGGCTAGCTGCGGCACCCAGAACGAGTGGATCACGTCGTCCGAGGAAAGACGGATGCGCACCGGGCGGCCCACGGGGATGTGCAGCTCGTCGGCGGTCACGACCCCGCGCCCGGGGTAGCGCACCTCCCACCACCAGCGGTGGCCGATCACCTCGATGGTCAGGTCGCCCGCGCGAGGCGGCATCCGCACCGCGGCCAGCGTGAAGAGCGTGGCGATGAACACGGCGAAGAGCACCGCCGCGGGCATCACCGCGCCTGCCCACACCAGCCAGCGCCGCTGCACGTCGTGCGGCATGGCCTCGCCCGGCGTGGTGTCGCCATCCAGCGGGCGGCGGAAGAGCGGCCGCAGGAGAAGGTAGAGGACCAGGATGAAAATGACCGTCGCCACCGCGAGCATCCCCCACCACAGCGCCGCCTCGCGCGCGGCCGCGGGGCCGCGGGGGTCGAGCGTGGACGGGTGGGGAACGGTGACCGTCTGCAGCAGCGCCATCATGGGATCGAGCTCCGCGAAGAGGCGCGGTAGTCGCGCACGGCGTGGATGCGGTGCCCGCCCGTCCACGGCTCGCCGCGCACCTGGCTGATGGTCCACACGTAGGCGCTCACCTCGCGCACCTCCTCGCCCGACAGGTCGGAGAGCTGGCCGCGGGGCGGCATGGAAACCGGCGAGCGGGTCTGCGCGTCCTTCATCCCCACCATCACCAGCGAGTCGATGGCGTCCCAGTCGCCCGGCGGGATGAAGAGGAGGCCGGCGGTGAGCGTCTTTCCACGCGCGCCCAGCCCCTGGGCCTCGGAGCCGTGGCAGTTGAAGCAGCCGCCCTTGCCGTGGAAGATCTGGTCGCCCGCGCGAATCGTCTCCAGCGTCATCCCGTAGGGGAGCGCGGGGAGGGTGTCGGGCTGCCCGTCCTCGTCGGTGTCGAACACGCGCGCGGGGTTGCGGAGCCGGATGGTGTCGGGCCGCTCCTCCAGGTCGCCCGGGAGGTAGCGCTCCGGCCGGTCCTCCTCCGCGCCGAACGCGGTCTCCCTCGCCGTCGCCGTGGGCCGCGTGCACGCCGACGCCGCGACGGCGGACGCCAGCGCGAGCGTGGAGACCCCGATCAATCGTCGGACGCGGGGATGGAGGATCATCGGCCCCCTCGGGGTGCGGGCGGCGGCGTGCGGCCGGGCGGGAGCGGGCGCTCGGGGGTGGGCGGCGGCGCGGGTACCGGGGCGCCCGCCGCGGGGCCCAGCGCGAAGACGACGATCTCGTCGCCGCGCGGGGCGTTGATCTGGAGGTTGCCGCCGGCGGCGACGGCGATGTACTGCCGCCCGTCGATGGCGTAGCTCACCGGCGGCGCGTTCACCCCCGCGTTGGCGGCATGGACCCACAGCTGCCGCCCGGTGCGTGCGTCGTAGGCCAGCAGGCGCTTGTCCTTGGTGCCGACGAAGACGAGCCCGCCGGCGGTGGCCAGCGCGCCGCCCACCATCGGGTCGGGCACCACCTGCTGCCAGGCGATGCGGCCGGTATTCAGGTCAACGGCGGTGAAGGTGCCGTTGTCGCGCTTCGCGTCCACCGTGTACCACACGCCGGAGAGCCAGCTGGCGGGCGGGTCCAGCTTCTCGGGTCGCAGCTTGTACAGGTCGTGCTCGTTCAGCCCCAGCACGTACATGTACCCGGTCTGCGGGCTGTACGCGGTGGGCGACCACTCCGACCCGCCGTTGCCGCCCGGCTGCACGAACGTCCCCTCGCGCGTGGCCGGCGAGAACATGTTGTCGTGCGGCACGAACGGCTCCGACAGCCGGATCGGACGCCCGTTGCGGCGGTCCAGCACGTACACCCACCCCGTCTTCCCCGCCTGCGCCACCGCGGGAACGACCGCCCCCGCCGAGTCGCGCACGTCCATCAGCACCACGGGGCTGATCGGGTCGTAGTCCCAGGTGTCGTGCGGCACCTCCTGGAAGTACCACCTGAGCTTTCCCGTCTCGAGCTCCAGCGCGACGATGCAGTTGGTGTACAGGTTGTCGCCCGGGCGCACCCGCCCGTCGACGTCGGGGCTGGCGTTGTTCACGGTCCACAGGATCAGCCCGCGCTCCAGGTCGATCGCGGGCGACTGCCACACCGAGCCGCCGCCCGTCTTCCACGCGTCGGCGAAGCGGGCGCTGTCGCGTTTCTCCTGCGCGATGTCGCGGTTCAGCCTGTGGCCGAACGGGTCGGTCTCGGCCCACTTCCCCCACCACCCGCCCTCGTCGGGGCCGGGGATGGTGTTCCAGCGCCAGACGCGCCCACCGGTGCGGGCGTCGTAGGCGCTCACGTGCCCGCGGATCCCGTACTCCGCGCCTGACACGCCCACCAGGACCTTCCCGCGCACGACGACCGGCGCCAGCGTCATGCTGTAGCCGCGCATGTTGTCGGCGACCTTCGTCTCCCACACCTTCCGCCCGGTGCGCGCGTCGAGCGCGACGAGCTCGGCGTCGAGCGTGGCCAGATAGACCTTGCCGTCGTACACGGCCACCCCGCGGTTCACGGGGCCGCAGCACATGATCGTGCGCCCCAGCGGGTGCGCGTACTCCCACAGCCGGCCGCCGGTACGCGCGTCCAAGGCGATCACGTGGTCCATCGGCGTGGAGATGTACATCACCCCGTCCTGCACCACCGGCGACACCTCGTGCGCCTCGCGGATCCCGGTGTGGTAGCTCCACACCTTCGTGAGCCGCGCCACGTTGCCGGTGTTGATCTGCGCCAGCGGGCTGAAGCGCTGGTTGGTGTAGTCGCGCCCGTAGCTGGGCCAGGCGCTCCCCTCGCG
>DASSME010000103.1:0-6636 GCA_035689035.1 Longimicrobium sp.
GGCGTTTGTCCTACGGGCTCACCAGGCAGGCTGGCGGACCTGGCGCCCGGCCCCTTGCTCCCCTGCTCTCCGACTTCCCCCTAACTCCGCGGCGAAGCTCCGCCGCGCCGCGCGGGGGTCGCGGTAGAGCGCGGCCAGCTAGTGGGATAGGTTTACCGCGAAAACGCGGCATTTCGGCGCGGGAAGTCCGGTAGGCCCTTCCGGAACATCAAGGATTTACAAGGGTTTTCGGCACCCGCGCCGATTCCTTCTCTGACTCCGTGAGAGCCGGTTTTTGACTTTCTCGCCGCACCCGGATCAGCAGAGCGCGACCACGCAGGTGCACTGGCTGACCACCCGGCTGGGGCAATCGACGAGGTTGGTCTGGCAGTCCGTCTGCGTCACCGGGCACGCGGGGGTGGCCGCCAGCTCACGCGCCGCGACCGTGCCGCGCAGCGCATCGACCCCGGCCACCGTGAACGATTCCACGGTGAGCCGCTCGGGGTGCAGGGTCAGCTTTCGCATCGGCCTCCTCCCGTCACACCGCGCAGCAGGTGCTGAGCGGGTAGGTGACGCAGAACTGAGTGGGGCAGCCGTTGTTCGTCAGGTCGCACGGCACCCCCGACGCGTACGCCCGCACCGTTCCCAATGCACCGGTGGTCTCGCCCGTGGTGAACGAATCGACCCGCAGCTCCGCGATCTCCAGCTTTTTCATCGTGCTCTCCCGCCTGTGAAGGTTCCCGCCCCGCCGCCGTGCGCCGCGCCCGACGCATCGATCCGCGCGGCGCCTGCCACCGTCGGCGGCGTGACGAAGGCGTCGCAAGGGAAATACCATCCACCGGCCTTCGTTCCAGCGGCCGCGTGGCGGGCGAGTACACCAACCTCCAGCTGGGACCTCCGCTCGGTGTACGGCGGGATCGACTACAACCCCGATCCAGCGGTGTGCACCTGCGGGTACGAGCTGGCGGTGCGGAAGCCCCTGAACGGGGTGGCGCAGGCGTTCACCTTGTCGCGCGCGGGCGCCGCCTCGTACGTGCGGATGGGTGTTCCCGCCTCGGCGTTCGCGGGGGTGACGGCCACCGCCCCCACCGGCTCGCTCGCGGTGATGGTGATGCGCACGAAGTAGCCCCCGGTCCGCCTGATCCCGGATCCGGAAGCTCCGTCGGCATCCCGGCTCGGCGGATCAGGGTCACACGGAGCAGCGGAGTGCAACGGAGCAGCGGAGAACCGCGCGCGAACGCGGCGCCGTTCTCCGCTGCTCCGTTCTTCTCCCACGGACGGAGAAAGGCTCCGGGAAGGGCATGCATCGGGAGCGCACCGGTGCGGGCTGATACCGAAGGACGAAGCCGTGCTCGAGGATGGATTGCGTGTCCGGGCGCGCCCCCGCGGGCCGAAAAAACCGGTTGGAGACGTGCAGGCCGCTGCGGATGAACGGGTTGCGTAAAGTGCGCAATTTGGCGCTTGCGTGCTGTGCGGGGAGCCGTTAGCGTTTTGGCGCTTTCCCCGTCATCCGCCGGACGTACACGCGCCGCCGGACTCGTTGGGTCCGGCCGTGTGTCTTTCGCCGCGCTGGTTCGTGGCGCCGCGCCCCGCTCCGCTTCCGTTCCTGGCCGTCCTTTCCACTCCGCACCACCCGTTTCAGCCCCATGCCCTTCCATTCCCGATGGCTCATGGCCGCCGTGGCGGCCGCGTGCCTGTGTCTGCCGGCGCGCCTCGTCGCCCAGCTCAGCGGCGGGACCGACACCACGCCGCCCACCGTCTCCATCTCCCCCGGCACCTCCACCGTCAGCGCCGATTCGGTGCGGGTGACGGTGTTCTGGAACGACAACGCCTCGCTGAGCCCCTCCAGCCGCACCATCACGGTGAACGGCGTCGAGGTGAGCGGTTCGTTCGGCTACTCGGGGAGCGGCACGGCGGCCACCTCGATCGGCACGGTCCGGTTCACCACCGCGGGAACGTACGTGGTGAGCGCGCAGATCAGCGACGTGGAGGGGAACGTCGCGACGCCGGCGCAGGTGACCTACACCTTTTCGCCGCCCCCGCCGCCTCCTCCTCCCCCTCCGCCGCCGCCCCCGCCCCCGGCGGCCGTGTACTCGGTCACCGTCTCGCCCGACGGGGGTGACTCGCTGAAGGTGAGCGCGGGCGCGTCGGTGACGGCGCCGTTCACGGTCTCCAACACCGGGAACACGACCACCACGTTCGTGGCGACGGCGGCGTGCAACGCGGTGGCCTCGGCGTGCGCGGGGGCCACCCGCGACACCTTCGCGCTGGCCGCGGGCGAGAGCCGGCAGGTGGGGGTGCTCTTCACCGCCACCACCACGGTGGGCGCGGTGGGGAGCGTGACGCTCACCGTGCGGCGCGTGGGCGACGCCACGGTCACCGACGGCGGGTGGACGGGGGTGAGGGTGGTGGCGGCCGGGAGCCTGAGCTCCGCGCAGCAGCAGCGGCCGTACCGGGACCGCGGCGAGTGCGTGGTGGGGAGCCTGGGCGGCGGCGCGGCCAGCGAATGCGGCGACCTGCGGCTGGTGCACGCGCTGCCGGCCACGCGCACGCTGAACCAGTCGCGCGCGCCGGTGCTGCTGTACAACTCGGCGCACGCCTCGCTGCGCAGCGCCCACGCGACGGCGGTGACCAACACCACCGGCGCGGCGTGGGACTCGGTGGGGATGGTGGTGCGCCGCGCCGGCGCGGTGATCGCCACCGGCCGCTGGCCGGGGTGGAGCGACAACGCCACCCGCCGCATCGCGGTGGACTTCAGCGAGACGGCCACCACGCCGGGCGCCGCGGTCTACGCCGACACCCTGGTGGTGAGCGTGAAGAGCGGCGGGGCGTGGACCCAGCTGGCCACGGTCCCCGACGAGCTGATCGTGGTGGATCGCCGCAGCAGCGCGTTCGGCTCGGGGTGGTGGCTGGCGGGGCTGGAGCGGATCCACTTCATCAGCGGCGACCGGATCCTGTGGGTGGGCGGCGACGGGAGCGCGCGCGTCTACTCGCCCGTATCGCTGGGCCACTGGGTGAGCGCCGAGCCCGAGGCCCCCGACACCATCGTCTACGACAACGTCACCACGTACCAGGGCTGGGTGCTGGGCGGCTACGTGCGCCTGCTTCCCGGCAAGGGGCGCGTGGCATTCGGCCCCACCGGCCTGCACGTGTACACGCGCAACCGGCTGGGCCACACCACCTGGTTCTTCTACGACGGGTCGGACCGGCTGACGCAGGTGGCCCTGCCCACCGCGGTGGCCGGCGACACCACCTACAGCTACTGGTTCAACTACAACAGCGCCGCCGGCACGCTGGGCCAGGTGGTGGCCCCGCACGTCACCACCCCCGGCGACCGGACCGTGTCGCTGGTGGCCAGCGGCACGGCCGGCGCGGTGCGGGTCACGCGGATCACCGACTTCCCCGGCACGGCCGACAGCCTGGCCACGCAGTACGCGTACGACTCGTTCGGGCGCGACACCTCGGTGACGGCTCCGGGGACGCTCACCCGCACGCGGTTCACCTACAGCAGCTGGCGCGTGGTGCAGGCCAGCACCGCGGCCCTCACCAACGGCCACACCGACACCATCACGGTGGTGGTCAGCCCGCTGGAGATCCACGGGCTGGCGAACGCGGCCGGCACGGCGGGGGGGAGCACCGCCTTCTACACCTCGTTCAACGGCCCGCTGCCGGGGAACGAAGACGTGCAGGTGTACTGGGTGGACGGCAACGGGCGGATCAAGTGGATCGACGACCCCGGGCGGCGCACCCAGCTCTTCCGCGACGACCCGCGCTACCCGGCGCTGGTCACTACCAGCATCGCCACCAACGGCTTCAAGACGACCGCCAGCTACGACGCGCGCGGGCGGCTGGCCAGCCAGACGCAGTGGAACCCGTACGGCGACCTGCGCAACCCCACCTCGCTCTACACCTGGAACGACCAGTGGGACGAGCCGGCCAGCGTCACCACCCCCACCGGCATCACCACCACCTTCGGCTACGACGCCCGCGGCCTGCGCGAGTGGGAGCAGGTGGGCCCCGACACCACGCGGCGGGTGCGCTACGGCTACAACGCGCTGGGGCAGGTGAACCAGGTGCGCTCGGTGAGCGCGGCCCTGCGCGGCGAGCAGCCCGAGACCGTCGGCTACGACCCGGCCACCGGGAACGCGGTCTCCACCACCAGCCCGCTGGGGGTGCAGACCGTCACGCTGAACGACCGCATCGGCCGGGCGGTGCGCGTCACCGCGCCGGTCGACACGGCCAGGAGCGAGTACGGCAACGGCCCGGTGCTGTTCGCCACCGACTCCACCGTGTACGACCGGGCCGGACGCCCGAAGGAGACGTTCAGCTGGGGGCAGGCGACGCAGTACTACCTGAAGATCGACGGGATGTGGACCACGACGCGCGAGTCGCGCCTGCGCGTGCGGAACAGCTACGACAACGCGGGCCGGCTCACCACCGTGGAGCGCTGGTCCGAGCCCGACTCGGCGCACGTGGGGACGATGACCACGCGGTACGAGTACGACGGCTTCAACCGCAAGACCGCCGAGGTGGCGGCCGACAACCAGCGCGAGACCCACCACTACGACCTGGCCGGCCGCGACACGCTGACCATCAACCGGCGTAGCGAGCCGATCCGCATGCGCTACGACGCGCTGGGCCGGATGCTGAGCCGCGCCATGGTGGGCGACTCGTCGAGCTTCACCTACGACGCGCGCACCGACTGGATGCTCTCGGCCGACAACGCGCACGCGCGCGTCCGCCGGGGCTACTGGCAGAACGGGGCGCTGCGCACCGACACGCTGTGGGTGGCCACCGAGGCCGGCTCGTTCGTGGCGGGGCAGCACCAGTACGTGACGGACCACCAGTACGACCTGGAGGGCCGCCGCAGCGCGCTGGTCCTCCCCGACAGCGTGCGCCCCTCGGCCGCGCAGAGCACCATCCGCTACGGCTACGACCCCGTCACCGGCGCGCTGGCGCAGGTCACCGATCCGCAGGGCGCCGCCTACACCTTCCACTACCGCGCCGACGGGGCGGTCGACACCCTGACCGCGCCCGGCGGCGTGGTGGAGACGCACGCGTACGACGCCGACGGGCGGATGACGGTGCGGACGCGCTCGGGCCCGGGCGTGCTGTACGCCGACTCGCTGCGCTACGACCTGCGCGGCAAGACGATCCTGGCCCGCGTGCGCACCGGCAGCACCCAGATGACCTACGACGGGCTGGGCCACCTGGTGCACTCGTTCACCAACGAGTGGACCAGCGCCCAGGTGCCCGAAAGCGAGGAGGAGTACTTCTACGACGGGGTGGGGAACAAGGTATGGCACCGCCGCACCAGCTACGGGATGACGGTGGTGAACACCGCGCCGGTGTACCCCACGGTCGAGTACTACGCGCCGGGAACCGCCCGTGACACGGGAACGGTGTTCGCCCCCGGCGTCTACTTCGGCACCAGCGCGCCGCCGGTGGCCACCAACCGCCGCACCTTCGACGCGGCGGGGAACCTCTACTCCACCAACGAGGTGAACTCGGTCACGCTGCTGTACGGCGCCACCACCGGCGGCTCGGGGCCCAACAACAGGACGGCGTACGCCGAGCCAGACGGCACCAGCGCCAGCACGCAGAGCGGCCAGCAGGGGATGTACACCACGTACGCCTACCGCCCCGACGGCAGGCTCACCACCGTGACGCGCGCCGCCACCTGCATCTACACGGTCAACAGCTACGGGATGCAGGGCCCGTGCACCTCGCAGGTGCCGGCCTACTCGCAGCAGGCGCGCACCGAGCAGTTCCGCTACGACGCGCTGGGCCGGCGCGTGTGGGTGAAGACGATGACCGCCAGCGGCGAGGGCGGGTGCGCCTTCCGCTGCGACAACACCACCCGGCGCACGATCTGGGACGGCGACCACGTGCTGGCCGAGATCCGCTACCCCAACGGCCAGGGCGAGCAGGACACCGGGCTTGACTCGGCCAACGTGGCGGCGAAGGCGATCCGGGACGCGCGCATTGCGGCGGGGAGCCCGTACGGTGGGCCCAACACCTCCAACTGGGCGCAGCACGGGCGCACGCTGTACATCCACGGCGGCGGGATGGACACGCCGCTGGGGCTGGTGCGGATGGACTACAGCTACGACCTGCCCGGCCCGTGGACCATCGTCCCCCACGCCAGCTGGCGCGGCACCTACGAGACGGCGTCGTTCATCGCCGCCAACTGCACCACGGTGCTCCTCCCCAGCACCGAGGCGGTGTACCAGGACAGCACGGGCCACATGGCGTCGCCCGCCGACGGCCCCGACGTGTCGCAGACGCGCTGCGTGGAGATCGACTTCCCCGGCAAGTACCAGGGGATGACGCGCCTGCTGCGCCGCCAGACGGTGTCGGGCCCCATCGCCTGGATGGGGAGCCTGATGCAGGACGCGCAGGACGCCAATGGCCTGATGTTCCGCCGCAACCGCTACTACGACCCGTCATCGGGGCGGTTCACGCAGGAGGATCCGATCGGGCTGGCGGGTGGGGTGAACGCGTATGGGTTCGCAAACGGGGATGCGGTAAACTACGGCGACCCGTACGGACTGCGCGCCGAGGACAACTGCCCACCCGAGTGCACAGATGAGCCGGGGCAGGGGATTAGCTTATATGCTTGGTGGAAGATGTTATCGCCGCGCACGCAGCATACAA
>DASSME010000104.1:0-2502 GCA_035689035.1 Longimicrobium sp.
CAAGAGACACTGCTGAAGTCTCACGCAGAGGAAGCAGAGAAGCAGAGGCAGCAGAGAAGAATCCTCTGCTGCTCTGCTTCTCTGCGTGAGGTTTTGCCGTCGTGTCCGTCAACGATCCAGGAGGATCTGGTATAATACCAGATCCGGGTAAAGACTCGCGCTTCGAATGTTCGGTTCCGAGCCCCGTCCATAGATCCTTCCGCCGAGAGGTCATCCCGAGGGATCTGTAGCAAAGCGTCCGAGCGACAGCCGGTGTCGCTCGGACGCTTGCTACAAGATCCTTCGCCGCCGCCCGGGTCCCGATCGGAGCGCGGCGCGGCGGCGGCTCCTCAGGATGTGATCACCCCAGCCTCACGGGCGCGGCGGCGGCGGCATGGGGTCGCGCGGCGGCGGCGGCATGGGATCGCGCGGGGGCGGAGGCGGCTCGCGCGGCGGGATCGGACGGGTGTGCACCTCCTCGTGAACGTGCACGTCCTTGCGGCGCCGCGGGATCAGGCCGGCCAGCCCCAGGAGGCCCAGCAACCCCCACGGAAACTCGTGGTCGTCGTCATCCTCCACGTGGGTCGCGGTGGTGGTCACCGTGGTGTCGGTCTGTGCGACCACCCGGCGCGGGACGGCGACAGCCAACCCCAGCAGCAGCACGGGCAAGGCAAATCCGCGAGCATTCAGCGCCATGGTTCTCTCCTGGACGGCGTGAAAGGAAGTCCGCGCCGCGGCACTCCGCACACTCCGTGCCCCACACGCATCACGCCAGGCCGCGCGACCTCCGGGCTTCACCCGCGTGGAAGCCCGCAGACGGTGCCAGCGGGGGGATCTTCGCGCATCAGCGCCTCCACGGCGTCGATGTCGCGGGGGACGCCGCGGGAAAGCCACTCCACGCCGTTCTCGGTCACCAGGTAGTCGTCCTCGATGCGCACGCCGATGCTGGCGTAGCGCTGCGCGGCGGGGCGGATGCGGGCCAGCATCGCGCGGTTGCGGGGGGTGTCGGGGAGCTGGTCCAGGAAATCCAGGCTCACGTAGATCCCCGGCTCCACCGTGAACACGTCGCCGGGCCCGAAGTGGTTGGGGGCGGCGTAGTACTGCGCGGGGTCGTGCACCTCGAGCCCCAGCCCGTGGCCGCCGTAGCCGTGCCACGCGAAGAGCCGCACCTGCCGGCACGCGTCGCGGTTGCAGGGGATGTAGGGCGGCGGGTCGAACTCGGCCGTGGGCGACTCGATCAGACCCAGCCGGGTGAGCCCGCCGGCGATGGTCGCCCGCCCCGAGTCGTTGGCGGTCTCGATGCTCCCGCCCGCGTGGATCTGCCGCACGAACGCCGACTGCGCGTCCAGCACCAGCTGGTAGATGGCGCGCTGCTCGGGGCTGAAGCGGCCGCTCACGGGCAGGGTGCGGGTGATGTCGGCCGAGTAGTGCGAGAGCGCGGTGGCCGCGTCGATCACCACCGACTCGCCGGCCTGCATCACGCGGTCGTTGCGGTCGTAGTGCAGCTTCAGCGCGTTGGGGCCCGAGCCCACGATGCTGCCGTACCCCGGCCGCTCGGCGCCCATCCCCCGGAACACGCCCTCGAGCACCGCCTGCAGCTGCCCCTCGTTGCACCCCGGCGCCATCGCCCGCATCGCCTGGCGGTGGCCGGCGGCGCTGATCTCCACCGCGCGCCGCAGCAGCGCGATCTCGGCGGGCGTCTTCCGCGCGCGCAGCTGCTGCACGGCGGCGTCGAGCGAGGCCACGCGCAGGCCGGGGTGCGCGCGGGTGAGCCGCGCCACCAGGCTGGCGCCCCGCGTGAGCGAGTCGGCCGGCGCGAAGTCGGCGGTGTGCACGTCGCTCACCACGTACAGCGGGAGCCCTGCCTGGACCAGCGAGTCGACCGCCGCCGGCAGGCCGCCCAGCAGCCGGCCGGGGATGCCGGCGTCGCGCAGCGCCTCGGCGGGGCCGGTGCGCGCGCCCATGAAGCGCTCCAGCCGCGGGTTGCGCGGGGGGACGAAGAGCTGCGCCGTCCCGGTTCCGCCGCGCTTCACCAGCAGCAGCGCCGCGTCGGGCTCGCCGAAGCCGGTCAGGTACTCGAACGACGGCAGCTGCGCGAAGGGCGGCCAGTGCGTCACGCTCTCCACCGCGCCGAACGCCACCACCACGCCCGAGTCGATCCCCGCCAGCAGCGCCTCGCGCCGGGCGGCGTATTCGCTCCGCGGGATCTGCGCGTGGAGGAGGGTGGGAAGGGCGAGCGCCGCCAGCGTGCACGCGGCCAGTCTCGTGATCCGGGAGATGGGGGGCATCGGGTCTGTGCTCATGGGAGAAGAGGGGCGGAAGCGGCCGCTTCCACGTGGGGGTCCGATCCTGCACTCGTCACGCACGGCTCTTCGAGTCCGGCGGGATACCCGTCCGGCAAACCGTTGTCTCATGATGATGATACGAAATCCGCGCAATCAGTTCATCTTTCCTCGTCGCCTCAGAGATGTCATCCTGAGTCAGCCACCGCGCTGCGCGTGGCCACGGAGGATGAAGGAGCCC
>DASSME010000105.1:0-4460 GCA_035689035.1 Longimicrobium sp.
CGTACGGGTTGCGCAGCGTGGGCGCCACGCTGTCGAGCTGCGCGCTGCTGAAGGTGGCCGGCACGTCGCCCATAGGCGACGACGACGGCACCGTGCCCGGCGCGGGAAGGCGCGGCATGGCGTACGGATCGGGGATCACGCTGCGGCGCATGTTGGCCAGCTGGGGGACCTTGCCGCTCGCCACGTCGATGTCGTAGCCGGCCCAGTCGGTGCAGGCGGGGAGCGCGAACGCCGCCACCGCCGCCGCCAGGGCCAGCCGCTTAGCGGTGGTCAACCAGCACCTCCTCGCTTCCGGCGTCGGTCATGATCCGTTGCACGTCGTCGTAGCGGTCGCGGGGGGCGTGCGCGAACACGCCGAAGTTCCCGCCGGTGAACGAGGGATGGAACATCGGCGCCTCGGGGGGGCCGATGTGGGGGAGGCGCCCCAGCAGGAAGAGCCCCGCCACCGTGCTCAGCGCACCGATCAGGATGGTGAGCTCGAACATGATCACGCTGAAGGCCGGCAGCGACACGATCTCCTTGCCGCCCACGATCAGCGGCCAGTCGATCGAGGTCCAGGTGGCCAGCGCGGTTCCCGCGGCGGTGCCGGTGAAGGCGCCGGTGAGCGTGAAGATGCGGACCGGGCTCTCCGGCGTCTCCATCGCCTCTTCCAGCTCGTGGCGCGGCGTGGGCGCGTAGGTGGTCACCTCGAAGCCCTGGCTCTTCAGGCTGCGGATCGCGTCCGTGGCCGAGTCCAGGTGGGCGAACACCCCCAGCACGCCCGTGCGAAGCTTGCTCATCGGTCCCTATCTCAGGCGTAGTAGCCGGTCGGGTACACCTCGACCTGCGTTCCCGACGCGTCGGTCTTGGCCATGTGCGCGGCCGGGTCGTGCCGGCGCATGGGCGGCGGCAGCACCTCCTTGATCTCGGCGATCGAGAGGCCCGGCAGGTAGCGCAGGAACAGCAGGAACCACATGAAGAACCAGCCGAAGCTGCCCAGCAGGATGCTGGCCTCCACCCAGGTCAGGTGGTAGTTCATGAACTTCCACGGCTCGTAGCTGTGGGCCAGGCTCGGCACGATGATCACGAAGCGCTCCCACCACATCCCGATGTTCACGAAGATCGAGATCAGGAAGAAGGCGTTCAGGTTGCGCCGCACCTTCGGGATCCACAGCAGCTGCGGGATGATCGCGTTGAAGGTGATCATGCTCCAGCCGGCCCACCAGTACTGCCCGGTCACGCGGTCCCAGAACACGTCGCGCTCGAACAGCTCGCCCGAGTAGTAGGCCATGAAGTACTCCATCCCGTACGCGTAGCCCACGATCAGGCTGGTCAGGATCAGGAGCTTGGCCAGCCGGTCGTAGTGCGTCTCGGTGAAGTACGCGCCCAGCCGGAAGATCCGGTGCACGGGCACCATCAGGGTGACCACCATCGCCACGCCCGAAAGGATGGCGCCGGCCACGAAGTAGGGTGCGAAGATGGTGGTGTGCCAGCCGGGGACGATCGACACCGCGAAGTCCCACGACACCACCGAGTGCACCGACAGCACCAGCGGCGTGGCCAGCGCGGCCAGGAACAGGTACGCGCGGGTGAAGTGCCGCCACTCGCGGTCGGTCCCCTTCCACCCCAGCGACAGGATGTTGTAGACCTTCTTCCGCATCGGGTGCGTGGCCGTGTCACGCGCCGCCGCGATGTCGGGGATCAGGCCGATGAAGAAGAAGACCGAGCTGACCGTGAGGTACGTGGTGACCGCGAACACGTCCCACAGCAGCGGGCTGCGGAAGTTGGGCCACAGGTGCCGCTGGCTGGGCAGCGGCAGCAGCCAGTAGAAGAACCAGGGCCGGCCGATGTGGATGATCGGGAAGAGCGCGGCGGTGAGCACCGCGAACACCGTCATCGCCTCGGCGAAGCGGTAGATGGACTGCCGCCACGGCGCGCGGAACAGGTACAGGATCGCCGAGATCAGCGTCCCCGCGTGGCCGATGCCGACCCAGAACACGAAGGTGGTGATGTACACGCCCCACCCCACCGGGTTGGTGAGGCCGCTCATCCCCAGCCCGTACCAGATGTTGTGCAGCTCGGCCACCACCATCATGCCGACCAGGAAGATGGCCATCCCCAGCAGCGCCAGGTAGCCCTTCCCCGGCTTGGTCAGCAGCCGGTCGGCATCGCGGTTGACCTGCTCGTAGCTCTCGACGTCGGGGTGGAACGCCGAACGGATCGCGGTGGTCGGCATCTCGGTCGTTGCCATGCTTTAACGCCCTCCCGGCTGTGCGCCCGCCTGGGGCGTGTGCTCGGTGCCGCCCATCTCAGCGGTGGGCTCCGCCTCTTCGGACGAGTTCCGCGGCTCGTGCAGCGTGACCTTCTTCAGGTAGACGATCGCCGGCTGGGTGTTCAGCTCCTGCAGCGCGCGGTAGCCGCGGTTGGACACCGCCGTGCGGGCCACCACGGTCTCGCTGTCGCTGATGTTGCCGAAGGTGAAGACCTCGGTGGGGCACACCTGCACGCACGCCGGCACCACCTCGCCGTCGCGGACGTGGCGCTGCTCGACCGCGGCGCGCCGCTCGCCCTCGTGGATGCGCTGCACGCAGAAGGTGCACTTCTCCATCACGCCCTTCTCGCGCACCGTCACGTCGGGGTTCAGCTGCCAGTTGAGCGGCTCGGCGAACTGGTAGGTGAACCAGTTGAACACGCGGACCTTGTACGGGCAGTTGTTGGCGCAGTAGCGCGTCCCCACGCAGCGGTTGTACACCTGCCCGTTCAGCCCGTCGGGGGTGTGGTACGCCGCGTAGACGGGGCACACCGGCTCGCACGGCGCGTTGCCGCAGTGCTGGCAGAGCATGGGGAGGAAGCGGACGTCGTCCGTGGCCTCGTCCGTGTACGCCTCCTCGTTCTCGCGCCCCACCCCGAAGTAGCGCTCGATGCGCAGCCAGCTGAGGTCGCGCCCGCGCTTGTACTCGGTGGGTCCCACCACGGGGATGTTGTTCTCGGCGCTGCAGGCCACCGTGCACGCCGCGCAGCCGATGCAGCGCGACAGGTCCACCGTCATGGCCCAGCGGGTGTCGCCCTTGATGTACTGTCCGTACTCCGTCCCCGGGGTGGGGTAGCCGCCCGCCGGGTCGGTGGTGGTCTCCACCGGCTTGAAGCCGCCGTTCCCCTTCAGCTCCTCGATCTTCTGCTCGGTGCCGGGGATGATGCCGGGCCCCTTCGCGTCGAGCTGCTGGAGGGAGGCGAGCGAGACGGCCTGCGCGATCTCGCGGTCGTGCTGGATGCGCACGCCGTTCTCGTACAGCCCCTGGAAGCGCGGGCCCGCGCCCTCGCCGGTGGGGCGAAGGCTGACCTTGACCCCGTAGTTCACGAAGGCGCCGGTCGCCGCCTCCACCGTGCCGCCGAGCAGCTTCATGGGGTTGGCGCCGCGGCCCTCGCTCCAGCGGCCGAAGCCCTCGTGCCCCATCCCCATCTGGATGGCGACCGCGTCTTCGCGCACGCCGGGCCACACGTAGGCGGGAAGGCGGATGGCGCCGTAGGTGGACTTCACCTCCAGCACGTCGCCCTGCTTCACGTTCAACCGGTCCGCCGCCTTCGGATGGACCTCCACCCACATGTCCCACGGCACCTTGGTGACCGGGTCGGGGAGCTCCAGCAGCCAGGGCCGGTTGGCCGTGCGGCCGTCGAAGAAGCGGTAGCTGGGATAGACGACCAGGGCGAAGTCGCCGCTCCCCTCGAACACCGGCGCCGCGGAGGCACCCGCCGGAGCGGCCGGCGCCGTGGCGACGGCAGGCGCGGGCTGCGGGGGCGTCGTGGCGGCGCCCGCCGGAGCGGGAGCACCGGCCGCGGGCGTCGTCGTCGCGCCCGCGGCGGCAGCGGCGGTGGCGCCGCCGGCGAAGATCCCGCCCTTCTTGAGCACGTCGCGCCAGGCGTTGCCGCTGGCGCGCCCGGCCCAGGCCGCGGTCAGGTACTCGTAGTAGGTCTTCGCCGCGCCGGCGGACGGCAGGGCCAGCTGGAGGCGCTGCGCCACCGAGAGGAGGACGTCGCCCACCTGCTTGGTGTTGAACACCGGGCGCATCCCCGGCTGCACGACGGAAAGCACGCCGTCGCGCGACTGGTAGTCGTCCCAGCTCTCCAGGAAGTGGCTCTGCGGGAGGACGAAGTTGCAGTTGCGCGCCGTGTCGTCGGGGAAGGGCGAGAACGACACGCGCACCGGCACCTTGCGCAGCGCCGCGGTGAAGTTGAGCCCGCCGGGAAGGGTGAAGGCGGGGTTCGACGCGTCGAGCAGGATCGCCTTCACCTGCCCCGCGTTCATCTGCTGGACCAGCTGCACGATCGGCCGCATGTCGGCCGCGGGCGCCGTGGTGCCCGTGCCGCCGCGGTTCAGGCGCGACACCGCCGCCTGCAGCGCCGTCGACGCCGACGAGCGGAGCGCCGCGCCGGGGCCGAGCGCCACGGGCGTCCGCGCCGCGCGGTACCACTCGATCGCCGTC
>DASSME010000106.1:0-3367 GCA_035689035.1 Longimicrobium sp.
GACCGTGTCGCGCGCGGCGATGCCGCGGGCCTGGCGCATGGCCGCGAAGTGCGCCGCCGCGGCGCCGTGCTCCACCGCCACGCCCTTGGGCCTGCCGGTGGACCCCGAGGTGTAGATCAGGTACGCGAGGTTCGCCGGGGCCACGCCGGGGGCCGGGGGACCGTCCGGCTCCGCGGCGATCCGCTCCGCGTCGGCATCCACCCGGACCGTTACGGGCGAGGGAACGCGGCCGGCGAGCGCGTCGCGGGTCACCACCGCGCGCAGCCCCGCGTCTTCGGCCACGTACGCCAGCCGCCCGGCGGGAAGCGTGGGATCGAGGGGGACGTAGACGCCGCCGGCCTTGAGCGTGGCCAGGAGCGCCACCACCAGCTCCGGGTGCGGGTCCAGGCCCACGCCCACCGCCACCTCGGGGCCCACGCCCCGCCGGCCCAGGTGGTGCGCCAGCCGGTTCGCCCGCCGGTCCAGCTCCGCGTAGGTCAGCCGCTCGCCCTGGAACACCACCGCCACCGCGTCCGGCGTGCGCGCCACCTGGGCCTCGAAGGCGTGGTGGACGCACGCGGCGGCGGGAAGCCCGCCCCCGGCCGGGTTCCACTCCTCCACCATCCGCCGGCACTCGGCCGCGGGGAGCAGCGGCAGCCGGGCCACGCTCCGGCGCTCGTCCGCCACCATCTCGTGCAGCACCCGGCACAGGTAGGCGAGGGAGCGCTCGATCGTCTCCCGTTCGAAGAGCGCCGTCGCGTACTCCAGGGCGCCAGAGATCCTCCCGCCGCGTTCGGAGAGGGTGAGCGACAGGTCGAAGTGCGCGGTGGCGCTCGCCTCGTCTCCCGCGGGCAGCGGCGCCAGCGCCGGGGCGCCCGGGCCGGGCGGTGCCGGGTCGGCGAAACCGCGGCCACCGCCGCCGGCAAGGTTCTGCCACGAGAACATCACCTGGAAGAGCGGGCTGTGCGCCAGGCTGCGCACCGGCCGCACCCGCTCCACCACCTGCTCGAAGGGGATGTCCTGGTGGTGCTGCGCCTCGAGCGCCCGCTCCTTCACCCGCCCCAGCAGCTCCGCCACCGAGGGCGCGTCCGCGAGCTCCACGCGCAGCGCCAGGGTGTTCACGAAGAAGCCGATCAGGCCTTCGATCTCGCGGCGCCCGCGCCCGGCCGCCGGCGTGCCGACGACCACGTCGTCCTGCCCCGAGAGCCGGCTCAGCAGCGTGGCCCACCCGGCCAGCAGCGTCATGAACAGGGTGGTGCCGTGCCGCCGCGAGAGCGCCTTCAACCCGGCGGTGAGCTCCTCGTCCAGCACCACGCCGAGCCACGCCCCGGCATGGTCCTGCTCCGCCGGCCGCGGATGGTCGGTGGGCAGCTCCAGCAGCTCGGGCGCGCCCGCGAGCGTCCGGGTCCAGTACTCCGCCTGTCCGCGCAGCACCTCACCCTCGACCCACCGCCGCTGCCACACCGCGTAGTCCGCGTACTGCACCGGGAGCGGGGGAAGCGGGTCCGCCGCGCCGCGGCGGAACGCCGCGTAGAGCGCGCGCAGCTCGCGGGTGAGCACCCCGGTCGACCAGCCGTCGCTGACGATGTGGTGCATGGTCAACAGCAGCACGTGATCGTCCGCGGCCAGCCGGACCAGCCGCCCGCGGATGAGCGGTCCGCGCTCCAGGTCGAAGGGCGCGCCCGCCTCCTCGGCCATCAGGCGGTTCAGCTCCGCCTTCGCGTCCGCCGTTCCGGCCAGGTCGTGCTCGCGGAGCCGGAAGCCGGTGTCCGCCGGCGCGATCCGCTGCTCGGGGACGCCGTCCACCTCGGCGAACGTGGTGCGCAGCGACTCGTGGCGGGCCACGATCGCATCAAGCGCGCGCCCCATCGCCGCCCGGTCCAGCTCGCCGCGCAGCCGCAGCCGTGTGGGAAGGTGGTAGGTGCTGCCCAGGCCCCCCAGCTGCTCCAGGAACCAGAGCCGCTGCTGCGCGAACGACAGCGGGATCCGACCCTCGCGGGGCGCGGGCTCGATCGGCGGCAGCTCGGCCCGCGCCGCCGTCTCCAGCCCGCGCGCGAAGTCGGCGAGCACGGGGCGGGTGAAGAGCTCGCCGAGCGCCACCTCCACCACCAGCACCTGCCGCACCCGCGAGATCACCTGCACCGCCAGGAGCGAGTGGCCGCCCAGCTCGAAGAAGTGGTCGTGCCGGCCCACCCGCTCCACGCGCAGCACCTCGGCCCAGATCTCGGCCAGCGCCTGCTCGGTCGCGCCCACCGGCGGCGCGTACTCCCGGGCCGCACGGGCGTCTGCGTCGGGGGCGGGGAGCGCCTTGCGGTCCAGCTTTCCGTTCGGCGTGAGCGGCCACCCCTCCAGCCGTACGAAGGCGGCGGGCACCATGTACTCCGGCAGCGTCTGGCCCAGGTGCGCCCGAAGCACCTCCGCTCCGGCGCCTTCGTCGCCGACCAGGTACGCCACCAGCCGCTTCTCGCCCGGCGCGTCCTCTCGCGCCCGCACGACGGCCTCGCGCACACCGGGGTGCTCCGCCAGCCGCGCCTCGATCTCGCCCAGCTCGATGCGGAAGCCGCGCACCTTCACCTGGTGGTCGCGCCGGCCCAGGAACTCCAGCTCGCCCGCGGCCAGCCAGCGGGCCCGGTCGCCGGTGCGGTACATCCGGGCACCGGGCACCGGGGAGAACGGGTCGGGGACGAACGCCTCGGCCGTCGCCGCCGGGCGCCCCAGGTAGCCGCGCGCCACGATCCCGCCGATGCACAGCTCGCCGGGCACGCCCAGCGGCGCCGGGCTCAACCGCCCGTCCAGCACGTAGGCCGCGCGCCCGGGCAGGGGCCGGCCGACGGGGACGTGCACCGCCCCCTCGGGGAGCGAGGCGGGGACCTCGTACGCCGCGCAGGTGACCACCGTCTCGGTCGGCCCGTACGCGTTCAGCAGCCGCACGCCCGCCGTGGGCCCGGCCGCCCAGTCGCGCGCCGCCGCCGGGCTCATCGCCTCGCCGCCGGCGATCACCAGGCGGACGGAGCGGGCAAGCAGCTCCAGCGCGGCGGGCTCGGCCACGAGCTGGTGCCAGTACGCCGTGGGGGGATTGATGACGGTCATCCCCTGCTCCACCGCCTGCCGCGCCAGCTCGATCGGCGTGGGAACCTCGGCGCCGCGCAGGACCACGCAGGCGCCGGCAGAGAGCGGCGCCAGCAGCTGCTCCAAGGAGACGTCGAACCCCACCGCGGCGAAGTGCAGCACCCGGTCGGCCGGCGTCAGCCCGTACACCGCCGCGGCCGCGCGGCAGTGCGCCGTCGCCTGCGCGTGGGCCACGCCCACGCCCTTGGGCGCGCCGGTGGAGCCGGAGGTGTAGATGACGTACGCCAGCGCGCTGGGCGAGACCTCCAACCCCAGGTTG
>DASSME010000107.1:0-10656 GCA_035689035.1 Longimicrobium sp.
CTGAGTGCTGAGTGCTGAGTGCTGAGTGCTGAGTGCTGAGTGCTGAGTGCTGAGTGCTGAGTGCTGAGTGCTGAGTGCTGAGTGCTGAGTGCTGAGTGCTGAGTGCTGAGTGCTGAAGATGCCCGCCGGCGAGACATGCGCCGGCGGGCATCGCGCTTCTCCGCGGCCATCGTCACCGGCGGCCTGTATCCGCGCGGAGTTCGACGTTTAACGCGGATGCCGGTGTGGGAGTCCGCGAAGGCGGACTTTGGGCCGTTGTAGCCTCGGGTTTCAACCCGGGGGTGGGACCGGGGGGCGGGGCCGCGGCGGGTTGGGGCGGGGCCGCGGAGAGGGCGCGGGGGGCGGGTGCAGCCACACCCGTCGCACTCGAACGCCGGGGCGAGCGCACGCGAAGCCGGCGTTCCGCCTTGACACGGCTTGCTTTGGAGGGCGAGAATCCGTCGTTTCGCCGGTTGCTCCCCTCAGCTCGCGACGGATGCTCCAGAAGGCCGATTCGCTCCTCGCGGTCATCAAGTCGGCGTCGGCCACCAAGCCGCACACGCCGCGTGACCTGCTGCAGCCCGACGTGCTGCTCTGGAGCCTGCTGCGCGTGGCGGGCGCCGCCGGCGTGGCGCTGCTGCTGTGGTGGATCATCCGCGTGGTCATCCGCCGCATCGAACGGTCGCTGGGCGACCCGCAGCCCGGCGCGCTCACCGCGCAGGAGCAGCGCACGCGCACGCTGATCGGGCTGCTGCGCAGCGTGGGCAGGGTGGTGATCTTCATCATCTTCCTGTTCATGTTCCTGAGCGCCATCGGGCTGGACCTGGGCCCGCTCCTGGCCGGCGCCGGGGTGGTGGGCCTGGCGATCTCGTTCGGCGCGCAGAGCCTGGTGAAGGACGTGATCAGCGGGCTCTTCATCCTGATCGAGAACCAGTTCGGGGTGGGCGACGTGATCCGCATCGGGTCCGTGTCGGGCGCGGTGGAGCGGATGACGCTGCGGGTGGTGGTGCTGCGCGACGTGCACGGGGTGGTGCACATCGTGCCCAACGGCGAGATCAAGCTGGTGAGCAACCTCACCCGCACATGGGCCCGGGTGGTGCTGGACGTGGGCGTGGCCTACAAGGAAGACACCGACCACGTGGTGGCCGTGATGCGCGAGGTGGGGCGCGAGTTGTGGGACGACGAGAACTGGCGGCCGCTGCTGATCGAGCCGGTGGAGGTGCCGGGGATCGAGTCCTTCAACGACAGCGCCGTCACCATCCGCATCACCGCCAAGACGCTCCCGCTCAAGCAGTGGGACGTGGCCCGCGAGCTCCGCCGGCGCCTGAAGCGCCGCTTCGACGCCGAGAACATCGAGATCCCCTTCCCTCACCAGAAGCTGGTGTGGGAGGGCGCCGAGGGCCCGCCGCAGGTGACTTCCACCGCCCACACCTCTCTGGGCGAGGACTCGCCCGAGGCCGACGACGCGGCCGCGGCGGCCTCGCAGTCGCACGAGGGCGGGCCTCACACGACCGACGCATCGATGGACGATGATTCCGCTTAGCAGGCGATGTAACCCGGCCCCCTACCGACTCGGCGGACGCGCACCGGCGCGCGCCCGCGGCCCCGTTGCATCCCTGGACTGACCTGAAAGGAATCACGGCCGATCATGCCGCTACGCTTCTACAACACGCTCACGCGCCGCGAGGAAGAGTTCGTCCCGCTCGTCGACGGCCAGGTGGGGATGTACACCTGCGGCCCCACCGTCTACGCGCCGCCGCACATCGGCAACCTGCGCACCTTCTTCTTCAGCGACACCCTCCGGCGCTACCTGGAGTTCCGCGGCTACCGGGTGAAGTTCGTGATGAACCTCACCGACGTGGACGACAAGACGATCCGCGGCGCGCTGCGCGAGCAGGTGCAGCTCTCCGAGTACACGCAGCCGTTCGTCGACTCGCTCTTCCGCGACTTCGACCGGCTGGGGATCCGCCGCGCCGACCACCACCCGCGCGCCACCGACTACGTGCCGCAGATGGTGGAGATCATCCGCCGGCTGGAGGAACGGGGGATCGCCTACGCCGCCGACGACGGCTCGGTCTACTACTCGATCGCCCGCTTCGCCGACTACGGCAAGCTGTCGAAGGTAGACCTTTCCTCCGCGCGCCGCGGAGAGCGGGTGGCGGCGGACGAGTACGAGAAGGAGGACGTGCGCGACTTCGTGCTCTGGAAGGCGGTGAAGCCCGAGGACGAGCAGGTGGGCGCGGTGTGGGACACGCCCTGGGGGCGTGGGCGCCCGGGGTGGCACATCGAGTGCTCGGCGATGAGCATGGACGAGCTGGGCGAGACGTTCGACATCCACGCGGGCGGGGTGGACCTGATCTTCCCCCACCACGAAGACGAGATCGCGCAGAGCGAGGGGGCCACGGGAAAGCCGTTCGTGCGCTACTGGCTGCACGGCGAGTTCCTGCTCCTGGAGGGCGACAAGATGGCCAAGAGCACCGGCAACATCTTCAACCTCCAGGACCTGATCGACCGCGGGGTGCGCCCGTCCTCCATCCGCCACCTGTTCCTGACGGCGCACTACCGCAGCAAGCTGAACTTCACCTTCGCGGCGCTGGAGTCGAGCGCCGAGGCGGTGCGGCGCATCCGCGGCGCGCGCGAGCGGCTGAAGGCGCACCCCGAAGCGCGCGGCGTGGACCCGCACGACGAGCCGGTGCTGCACGAGACGGTGGACGGCATCCTTTCGCGCTTCACGGACGCGATGGACGCCGACCTGAACACCAGCGTGGCGCTGGCCGAGCTGCACGCGCTGGTGAGCGCCGTCAACCAGCGGCTGGAGACGCTGGGCACCCGGCCGATCAGCGCGGCCGAGAAGCACGCGGCGCTCGACGCGTTCGCGCGGATCGACTCGGTGTTCGGCTTCCTGGCCGTGGCCGACGCCGAGAGCACGGTGGACGGGGAGCTGGCCGCGTGGGTGGAGGAGCGTATCGCCGCCCGGCAGGCCGCGCGCAAGGCCCGGGACTTCGCGACCGCGGACGCGATCCGCGACGAGATCGTGGCGCGCGGGGTGACGGTGGAGGACACGCCGCAGGGTCCGCGCTGGTGCGTGACGGCGTAGCCGCGGCCGGCGCGCGCGGGGACGGCGCGCCCTGGGCCGCGGCGCCGGCGTGCGGCGTCTGCGGCTCGCCCGGGTGGCGCCCCGCCGGCGAGATCTGTGGAAAACGCTACGCGGCCTGCGACCGGTGCGGCGTGGTGCGGCTGTACGACCGCGTGAGCGAGGACTGGCTGGAGCTGCTGTACGGAGACTACTATCCGGCCCCGGACCCGCCGCCGGCCCAGCTGGTGCGGCAGCTCGCGAACCCGACGTTCGCGCACCGCCGCCGGCGGCTGGAGGCGGTGGTCCCGGCCGGGCACCGGCGGATCTTCGAGGTCGGCTGCGGGGACGGGAACTTCCTCGCGTCGCTGCGCCGCGCGGGGTGGCGGGTCGGCGGCTCGGAGTTCGCCCCGGCGAGCGCCGCGGTCGTCCGGCGGCGCCACGGGATCGACCCCTTCGTTGGCGACGTGATGCACGGCGTGCCCCAGGGCGCGCCGTTTCCCGTGGTGGGCGCGTACCACGTGCTGGAGCACGTCTACCATCCCGCCGAGTGGCTGGACGCGCTGGGGCGGATGCTCGAGCCGGGCGGCGTCCTCCATCTCCAGGTGCCCAACCTGGCCTCGCTCACGCACCGGCTCACCGGCGCCGCGTGGGCCTCGATGATGTTCCCCCAGCACGTGTACTTCTACACGCCGCGCACGCTCGCCGCGGTGCTGGAGCGGCACGGGTTCGAGGTGCTGTCCACGACCACGTGGGACCCTTGGCACGGCCCGGGCACCGTGATCGCCTCGGCCGCCGCGGCGGTGCGCCGTCTGCGCACGGGGCGGCTCCCGTGGTCGGACCGCCTGCCGGAGCCCGCGGACCCCTGCGCCGCGGAGACGCGGGGCGAGCCCGCAACCCGGGGCCGGCCCGGCCCGCTGCGCACGATGCTGGACCTCGCGTCCATTCCCCTCGCCCGCGCCGAGGCGGCGGTGGGGCGGGGCGCGGTGGTGGACGTTCTCGCGCGCATCCGGTGACACCCACCGGTGTGGGATGGGAAGGGTGGAAGAACGGCCGGTGTTTCGCTAGATTATCCGGCTGTTCGCCGCCTTAGCTCAGTTGGCAGAGCACCGCACTTGTAATGCGAAGGTCGTCGGTTCGATTCCGACAGGCGGCTCTTCCGTGATCCAGACCATACCAGACGCCGCGGCTGGCTCCACTCGGGGCCGGCCGCGGCGCTTTCGGGGCTAAAGGCTTTCACACGACCCGGAGGGGGCGGAACGCTTCCGCGCCCGGTGGCCGCCGCCAGGTTCCGGCGGGCTTGGATCGCCCCACACCACCAGACCGTGGCCGAGGCGTGGAACAACCGACCGCACCCGCTCCCGCATCTGCGCGTGAGCGGGTGCTTTCCGTTTCGGCCGCTACTCGTTTTCGGGGTCGCCTCCGCTCTGGGCGTGGCAATGGCAGATGTTTCGGTTGGTCACACGGCCTGAGCCAAACATGCATGGAGGAGATCCTTCACCCATGTCGGTGCTTTCCGGCTCGAGTGCAGGCTCCACGCTCAGGTCGATCTGCCGCTTGGCCGTTTCGTCCTTGTCGCCGGCTCCCGCGGAGCCCGCGCCGCCGCTGTCGTCGCTCACGATTCCGATCTCCTGAGAAGGGGAGTGATGGGATGGACTGCCGGCCGTTTACCCGGGGCCGGCGCCGGAGCAACCGTCTCACCTGTGTGTCGCCGCATCGCACGGTGCGGCGCACTACGCCGCGCGCGGTGTCTTTCCGCCGCCGTTCCTGCGCGCTTCCGGCGGGCTTGAATCGCCGCACACCACCAGACCGTTGTCGCGGCGCGGAACAACCGACCGCACCCCGCTCCCGCATCTGCGCGTGAGCGGGTGCTTTCCATGCGGCCGCTACTCGTCTTCGGCGGCGGGAGGGGGGCCGCTCTGGTGGCACCCGCACGCGTTTCGGTTCGCGGTCACATGGCCTGAGCCAAATCTGCATGGAGAAGATCCTTCGCCCATGTCCGTGCTTTCCGGCTCGGGTGCAGGCTCCACGCTCAGGTCGACCGGCCGCCTGGCCGTCCCATCGTTGTCGCCAGCTCCCGTGGAGCCCGCGCCGCTGATGTCGTCGCTCATGATTCCGATCTCCTGAATGAGGGAAGTGGTATAAATTGCCGGCCGTTCGACCGGGGCCGGCGCCGGAGTAACCGTCTCACCTGTGTGTCGCCGCGTCGCACGATGTGCGGCGGCGGAGATCCGTATCGACCAGCGGCGCTCCGGATCACCGCGCGCCGGCCAGCTGGAAGGCTGCCCAGTACAGCGGTGACTCCAGTCCCGGCATCGCGCGCACGTCGGCCTGGGCCCGGCGCAGCGCCTCCGCCTTGCCGGGGTGGTCCCGGTCGTTCAGCCAGTGGGTGTAGAAGCCGCGCATCAGCGCCTCGGTGGCGCGATCGCTCACGCTCCACAGCGACACCAGCACGCTGCGCGCGCCGCGGGCCAGGAATGCACGCTGCAGCCCCACCGTTCCCTCGCCGTTCTGCAGGTTTCCCAGCCCCGACTGGCACGCCGAGAGCACCACCAGCTCGGCGTGCATGGGCCCGGGCTGCGAGAGGACCTCGGAAACGGTGAGCAGCCCGTTGGCGCCGCCGCCCGGTGCCAGGGCCACGAACGAGTCCTGCGCCCGGTCTTCGGCCGAATAGGCGAAGCCGTGGGTGGCCAGGTGCACCAGCGGCGCGTCCGGGAGCAGCGTGAGCACTCCGGTCTCCGACGCGGCGGTCTCGTGCAGCGCGCGCGCGCCCAGCCGCGCGGCTACCTCGTCGGCCTCGCGCGCGGCGCCGGGGAGGGGGTCGAGCTCCACCTCCTCGCCGGTGTAGGTGGTGATGGTGGGCATGGCGGGGTTGCCCACCACCAGCGCGCGAGAGAGCTCGCCGCGCCTGACCACGGGGCGTGCTTCGGCCTGCGCCAGCGTGGTCAGCGACGGCGCGTAGCGCAGCGGGTGGCGCGCGCCCAGGTAGTCGCCGCCGGGGAGGGGAAGGGCCGCGAACGGAACCAGGTTCAGCACCCCGGCCGGAATCAGCACCACCTCGCTCCCCGCCGGAAGAAGCCGGTCGAGCGAGTCGGGGAGGAGGAGGGCCGCCAAGCGCTGCAGCGCGCCGCGGTAGGGCGCTCCCGCGGGCATGGGCTCCTCCAGTTCCACCGCGCGGCGGCCACCCACCCCGCGGCCCGAGGCCTCGTCGGCGCCCAGCATCGCGCGGGCGCCCACCACCAGCGCGGCCAGTGTGTCGGGGGCGATGGCCGACCGCGCGAAGCGAGGCTCGCCGGCCGGCGGAAGGAGCCAGCGCAGCAGGGTGTCGTCCACCACCTGGTACATGATCACCGCCTGGCCGCCCTCCCGCGCGCGGCGGAGCAAGGCCCGCCCTTCGGCGGGTAGATCGGCTCCGGGGGGCGGCACGTTGACCGCCTGGGTGCCGGCACGCTCCGTGGACCCGTGGCGCATCAACAGCAGCAGCGCCTGTGCGCGCCCGCGCTCGCTGGCGGCCAGTGCCGCGAGCTGGGCGGCCGCCGCTCCCACGTACTCGGCGCGCGCCAGCCACGTCAGCGCCCAGTCGCCCCAGGGGCCGTCCTCCGCGCCCACCATCCCCAGCCGGTCACGGTCTCCGCCGACCCCGGCCACGACCGTGGAGAGCGCCCAGGCGGCGGAGTCGTACAGCGCCACCGCGCTCCGCAGCCCCTGGTGCCCGCCGTGGGTCCGCGCGATGTCGGCCTCGCCGCGCACCGCCCAGGTTTCGATCAGCCGGTCACCCACGCTCCGGGCCAGCCACGCCGCCCGGGCGAAGCCTGCCTGCGCGGAGTCGAGCTGGCCCTGGACGGCCAGCAGGGTGGCCAGCGACTGGAGCGCGGGCGCTTCCAGCACCGCCAGCCGGGCGGCGCGGGCCTTTGCCACGGCGGCCCGGTACAGGTCCACGGCCGAGTCCTGCCCGGCGGCGTCGTATACCTCGGCGAGCGACTTCAGCGCCACGACCTCCAGCCACACGTCGCCTGAGCCACGAGCTCGGTCGAGGGCCTCACGCATGTAAACGCCGACCGAATCGTTGCGCCCCGCCAGCATCAGGTTGACGCCCAGCTCCATCAGCGCGTTCGCCTCGCTCGGGCGGTCACCGATCTCCCGCGCCCGGGCCACCGCGCCGCGGGCGGCGGCCGTCGCCGAGTCGACCGCCCCGTTACGGCGGTGATAGCGGGCCACGTCGACCAGCGCCAGCGCCTGGCCGCGGCGGTCGCCGGCTTCCACGAACCCGGCCAGCGCGCGGCGGCTGTGCTCGATCTGCAGGTCGCGCTGCATCGCCCCGTCGTACAGGACGGCGGCCCCCCGGTGCGTCCACGCCGCGCCGCGCAGGTCACCCGCGCGTTCCTGCAGCGCCAGCGCGCTGTTGTAGGAGGCGAACGCCGAATCGTACTGTGAGTCGATGCGATACACGTCGCCCAGCACCTGCAGCGCCTCGCCCTCGCCCCGCCGGTCGCCGGCCCGGCGGCGGAGAGCCAGCGCCCGGCGCAGCTCGGCGCGCGCCGAGTCGACGCGGGCCGCCAGCCTCAGCGCCACCCCGCGGATCGTGCGGGCGCCGGCCTCCACCTCGTCGGCCGTGGACCGGGGAAGCGCGCCCGCGAGCGCGAGCGCCGAGTCGGCGCGGGCGCGCGCGGCAGCCGTCCGCCCGGTGGCCAGGTGCACGCGGGCGAGCTCCACCAGCGTGCGGGCCTCGCCCGCCCGGTCGCCGGAGGCGCGCCCCAGCGCGAGCGCTTCGCCCAGGTAGGCCGCGGCGGTGTCGTGCACCGAGAGCGCGCCCAGCGCCCGGCCGGCCCGCAGCAGCGCCTCGGCCTGGGCGGCGCGGTCGTTCCGCCGGACGGCCACGGCGCGCGCCTGGTCCCACAGCGCGATGGCGCGGCGCACCGAGGCCGCGTGTCCGTCCAGCCACGCCTGCTCGCCCTCGCGCATCAGCAGGGTGGCGGAGTCGGCGGGGAGCACGGGCTGCTGCGCGCCTGCCGTCCGGGTGAGCGGCGGTGCGGAGAGCAGCAGCGCGGCGAGCAGGGGCGCGATGCGGGAACGGCGCATGCCGGCGGGGCGGCGCATGGCTGCGTGGGGGGAACAGGACAACGGAAAAGGGGGTGGGGGCGAAGCTGACCCGGCGCAAATCAAAGCAAATCCATGAATATCCGCATGATAGCGAGGCTTGCGGCCCCATACAAGCAAACATTTGATTATTCGTTTCCAATCCTCCACTGCCGCGAAAGACTTTCGCTGCGAATGTTCGGTTCCGAGTTCCGTCTATGGATCCCTCGGCCTGCAAGCCGTTACAGTGCCGCAGGTTATGGTGATGTCGGCCTGAATGGAAAGTGCCTCGCGGCCGGCGCTGTGCCTTCCGTACGCGGCCTGAGATGGTATGGGGCTCCTGCCTGGCGGCTGAAGCCGCGGCCTACAACGAAGGAAGCCTCGCAAACTGCGCGAGGCTGATCCGCTCGTGGCGCGGTATCGGCGTCGATGACCGGGTTCCCCGGCGCTGCTCGCGGCGCCGGGGCCTGGTGCGTGGCGGAGTGTGCCACCGCGCCGCGGCAGGCAGGGCGCGCCGTCCGTCCTCGCGGAGTCCAACGCCGACGTGGATCAGGCGGCGGTGAGCTCCAGGGCAAGCAGTCCGTCGCCCGCGAGCTCGTCTTCGTCGACGCCGACCTGGGCCAGCAGGTCATCGACCGGGGCGGCGAGCAGGTCCACGAACTCCAGCACCGGCGCGGCGTCGGCCAGGGGGACGGCCAGCACCGCGCGCCGCGCCGCGTCGGCCGCCACGCGCATGTGGTGCACGCAGAAGGCGAAGGCACCGGAGCGGACGAGGATCTCCTTCGCCTGGGCGTGCGCGGCGGGCTCGGCGGGCACCCGCGGCACCAGCGCGTGAAAGCGGTCGCGGTCCGGATGGTCGGCCTCGAGCGCGAAGCGCAGCGCCACGTTGTCGCCGGGGCGCCGCCAGTCGGGATGGATCTCGTGCCCCATCACGTCGCCCAGGTCGTCGCCGAGCTGAATCAGCACGCCCAGCGGCACCCCCGCCGCCGCCAGCGCCTCGGCCGTTTCGGCCGGCGCGCCGCCCGAGAGCGCGCCCATCCGCAGCGCGGCGGTGAAGAGCGGCGGCGTCTTGGCTTCCACGATGCGCCAGTACGCCTCCTCGTCCGCCGCGCCGGCCGCGTCCAGCTCCTGCCCGCGCGCCGTCTCGCGGCCCGCCGCGGCCGCGGCCAGCATCAGCGGCGCGCGGAGCTCTCCGGGCGCCTCGGCCAGCAGCTCGACGGCGATGGACTGCAGCGCCATCGCCAGGTTGGCGCGCAGCCCCGGCGGCAGCTCGACGATCGAGCGCTCCTCGCCGTCGATCACGTCGTCCACCAGGTGGATGCCCGCGTGCAGGGCGTGGAGCGACGCGGCGGCGGGATAGGCGTCGCCGTCGGCGCCGCCGGCCGCGCGGCATGCCCGCAGCGCCAGCTCCGGCGGCCCCGCGGGGCTGATCCCCTCCGCCGTCCGCGCGATCCGGCGCAGCGCGTCCCACTCGTTGGTCTCGGCGTGGCGCAGGAGCGCGTCGCCCACGTACCGCCGCATCGCATCGGTGCTCATGTTCGGTTGGATCAGGGGGATGGAGGGCCCCGCCGGACCGGCATGGCTGGACGGCGTGCGGTCGTCGCCGGACAGGCCCGGCAGGGCGACCGCGCCGCGGCCACCCCGCGGCGGAAATCGCGCGTCCTCGCGAGGTCAGGAGTGGCGTGCCGCCGGCGTGGCCTCTTGCCACTCTATCCACCCCGCGGCGCGGATCGCCGCGGCCGGCACGGGGCGGCGGGCGAGCTCGCGGTAGGCGCGCACGAGGGCGCCGCGGCCGGGGCCGTCGACTAGGATCGCGCGAAACTGGCGGATCGTGGTCCTGGGCATGTGGTTCAATCCGGTTCGATGGGTTTACCCGTCGCCGGGCACATGACGGGGGAGGCGGGTCAGCGCGATGGCGCGCCGGTCCACACCGGCCAGTCGGCGGCGCGCATCGCCGCGGCCAGGGCGGGGCGGCGGGCGAGCTCGCCGTAGGCGCGCGCGAGGGCGCCGCGGC
Source organism: Longimicrobium sp. (assembly GCA_035689035.1). Classification (GTDB taxonomy): domain Bacteria; phylum Gemmatimonadota; class Gemmatimonadetes; order Longimicrobiales; family Longimicrobiaceae; genus Longimicrobium. The sequence goes on from DASSME010000107.1 coordinate 10,143, forward strand.
TGGGACCGTCGGCGAGGATCGCGCGGAACTGGCGGATGGTGATCCTGGGCATCGGGTGCATCTCCGGTTGAGGTGGCCCGCCGCCGCGCAGGCACGGCGGCGGGGCGGGCGATGGGGTCAGCTCGCGCGGACGGCGCGGCCATCGCGCGCCGTCCACTGCAGCCAGTCGGAGAAGCGGGCGCCGCGGGCAACGTCGGGGCGCCGCGCCAGCTCGCGGTAGGCGCGCGCGGCGCCGTCCGCCCGGCCACCGGCGGTGAGCGCCGCGTGGAACTGCTGGATGTTCAAACGAGGCATTTCCGGAGTCTTTCGCGTTGGGGTGGAACGGTTGGGCGGGTGAGGGCGGGTCAGCGCGCCGGCGCCTCGCCGGCCGCCGAGGCCCACGTACCCCATTCGTGGAAGCGCGCGCGGGCGGCGAGGCCGGGGCGCCGCGCCAGCTCACGGTAGGCGCGCACGGCGTTGCCCGCGGGCGCGTGGCCCGCGACCAGGTAGCGGAACCGCTGGATGCTCAGTCGAG
>DASSME010000108.1:0-17364 GCA_035689035.1 Longimicrobium sp.
GTCTCGGTGGTCTTCACCACCGTGTCGGTGCTCGGCACCACCTCGTTCACCGTCTTCTGCACGGTGTCGGTCCCCTGCACCACGGTGCTGTCGGCGGTCGTCGCGGTGCTGTCGCCGCCGTCGGCGTCGCCCTTCTTGCAGGCGGCGGTGGCGGCCAGCGCGGCCAGAGCCAGGATGCTGAGGGTGCGGATCTTCATGGTCGTTCCCTTCCGGTTCAGAAGTTGGCCTACACTCCAGATCCCGCGGCTCCGGTTTCGCAACGGGCTCGCGGTCAGGCCCTGGTAAGGGCAACCGGTGTGCCGGGTGGGGCCGCCGTGCCACAGTGTGGCGAAAACCCGCGCCATTGCTTAACTTCCATGCATCCGAACGCCGGCCGCGGCCAGCCGTTCGGTGCCGCCGGACGGCCGTTCCGCCGTTCAGTGAACAGCCCATGAGTGTTCAGTGAACACCTCCACCCGATCCCGGCCACGCGCGCGAACGCAGCCGCTGGCGGCGCAGATGCGCCGCGGGCTGTCGCTGCGCATCAAGGTCTTCTTCCTCTTCTTCGGCGCCGCGCTGCTGATCGTGGTGCCGGCGCTGATGCTGATCGCGCGGGCGGTGGAGCACGGGGTGTACACCAACGCCAACTCGGCGCTCAGCGACGCGGCCGACAAGGTGACGGGGAGCTGGGAAGAGGGGGGGCTGACGCTGGTGTACGCCGCGCAGTTCAAGGCGGCCTCGTCCACCGTGACCATCCCGTGGACCGAGGGGCACACGCGCACGCTGGGGCGGGCGCTGCGGGCCGACCTGGGAAACGAGGTGGCGCTGGCGGTCGACACGGCGTTCCGGCCGCTGGTGGGGCCCGTGGTCGACCGTGCGGCGCTGGAGCGGGCGCTGGAAAGCGGGACGGTGGTGGCGCTCCCGCCGGGCTCGCCGCCGCTGCGCCTCGCCGCCTCGCGCGTGCGGCGCGACACCACCGTGGGCCGCGCCGCGCTCGACGCCCGGCGCGACAGCTCGGCGCAGGTGCGGCCCGACACGCTGCTGGGCGTGGTGGCCATCGGCACCCCGCTGTCGGCCTCGGCGCTCGCGCCGCCCCGCTCGCGCGACACGCGGCTGGCGCTGCTGGTCGGCGACTCGCTGGTGAGCACCACCTTTCCCGACTCGCTGGTCCCCACGGTGCGCCGCTGGCTGCGGCCGCGCACGGGGGAGATGCCCAAGACCTGGCAGATCGGCGACGAGACTTTCCTTCCCGCAACGATGGCGCTCCCCAGCGGCGGGGTGCCGGTGCGGGTGGTGCTCTTCCGCCGCATCGGCGACGAGCCGGGGATGGTGAAGGCGGTGAAGCAGTCGATGATCGGGATCGGGGTGGCGGCGCTGGTGATGGCGCTGGTGCTCGCCGCGCTCGTCTCGCGTATCGTGGCGCGCCCCACGCAGGCGCTGGCCGAGGCGTCGGCGCGGCTGGCCCGCGGCGACTACGCGGCGCCGCTCCCGCGCGACGCGGGCGACGAGATCGGGCAGCTGGCCCGCGCCTTCGGCGAGATGCGCGCGGCGATCGCGCAGCGCGAGCAGCGGCTGCGCAGCGCCCAGGCCGAGATGATCCACCGCGAGAAGCTGGCGGCCATGGGGCGGCTGGTGGCGCAGCTCTCGCACGAGATCAACAACCCGATCTACAACATCCAGAACTGCCTCGAGGCGCTGGAGCGCCGCGGCGACCCCGGCGACCCCAACCGCGAATTCCTCACCCTGGCGCAGGAGGAGCTGGCGCGGATGGCCACGCTCACCCGCCAGCTGCTGGACCAGAGCCGTCCGCTCTCCGACGCGGCGCAGCCGGTGAGCCTGAACGCCGTGGTGCAGCGGGTGCTCACCCTGGCCGGCCCCGAGCTGGCCGCGCACGGCATCCGCGTGCGGCAGGAGCTGGGGGCCGGCCTTCCCGAGGTGGTGGCGCACCCCGAGGGGATCCAGCAGGTGCTGGCCAACCTGGTGAACAACGCCTGCGACGCGATGCCCGCCGGCGGCACCCTGCGCGTGGCCAGCCGGGCCGACGACGAAGCGGTGGAAGTGGTGGTGGAAGACACCGGCAACGGGATCGCCGACGCGGACCTGCCGCACATCTTCGAGGCGTTCTACACCACCAAGCCGGGGGTGGCGGGGCTGGGGCTGGGGCTGTTCGTCTCCGAGGGGATCATCCGGGGCCACCGCGGCCGGCTGTCGGTGGAGAGCCAGGTGGGCGAGGGGAGCCGCTTCGTCGTGCGCCTCCCCCGCGAAACGCTGGACGAGGCGATGCGCGACGGCGGCGACGAGCTGGACGGCGGCGAGCCGGCGAGCGAGCGGGACCGCCGGGCGGCGGTCGCCGTGGGCTGATCCGCGCGGACGCGGAATACACGATCGAAAGAGGAGAGACCCACCGCCATGGCGGTTGCAGAAAAGCCACGCATCCTGATCATCGACGACGACCGCGCCTTTCGCGTGGGCACCGGCGCGCTGCTCGCCGACGAGGGCTACGAGGTGGATGCCGAGCCCGGCGGCGACCAGGGGCTGGACCGCCTGCGCCACGACCGCTACGACATGGTGCTGCTCGACCTGAAGATGCAGGGGCGCAGCGGCCTTTCGGTGCTCGAGGAGCTGCGCGGCAACGGCAACGACGTGCCCGTGCTGATGCTCACCGGCTACGCCACCGTGGACAGCGCGGTGCAGGCGCTCAAGCTGGGCGCCGACGACTACATCACCAAGCCGTGCGACAACGCGGTGCTGCGCAGCAAGATCAAGGCGGTGCTGGCGCGCCGCGAGCCGGTGCTGGGCGCCGGCGCGGCGCGGCTGGTGGGGAACACCACGCCGATGCGCGACGTGCTGCGCGCCATCGCCCGCGTGGCCCCCACCGAGAGCACGGTGCTGCTGCGCGGCGCCACCGGCACCGGCAAGGAGCTGATCGCGCGCGCCATCCACGAGGAAAGCCCGCGCCGCTCGCGGCCGTTCGTGGCGGTCAACTGCTCGGCGCTGGCCGAGGGGCTGCTCGAAAGCGAGCTCTTCGGCCACGCGCGCGGCGCCTTCACCGGCGCGGTGAACGAGCGCAAGGGGATGTTCGAGGAGGCCAACGGCGGCAGCATCTTCCTGGACGAGATCGGCGACGTGTCGCCCGCCATGCAGGCGCGGCTGCTGCGCGTGCTGCAGGAGCGCGAGGTGGTGCGCGTGGGCACCGCCCGCCCCGTGCAGGTGGACGTGCGCGTGATCGCGGCCACCCACCAGGACCTGGAGGCCATGGTCGAAGCCGGCAGGTTCCGCAAGGACCTGTACTTCCGCCTGAAGGTGTTCCAGGTCCGCGTCCCCGAGCTCAGGGACCGCGGCGAGGACATCCCCCAGCTCGCCGCGGCGTCGCTGGCGAAGTGGAACGAGCGGGTGGAGCCGCACCGCCGCGTCCCCGGCATCAGCGACGAGGCCGTGGAGGTGCTGCAGGCGTACGACTGGCCTGGCAACGTGCGCGAGCTGATGGCCGCGGTGGAGTACGCCTGCATCGTATGCGACGGCAAGCGCATCCTCCCCCACCACCTTCCCGAGGAGGTGCGCGAGGGCCCGCAGCCCGCCGCCCACACCAACGGCAACGGCCACGACGCGCGGAAGGGTGAGAGCCGCGTGGAACCAAAGCGCTACCAGGCCCCGGACGCGAACGAAGAGCGCGAGGCGATCCGCTCGGCGCTGGAAGAAGCCAACGGCAACCGCACCAAGGCCGCCGCCGCCCTCGGGATGGGGCGCACCACGCTCTGGCAAAAGCTGAAGGAGTACGGACTTTGAAAATCTCGCGACGCCACATGCTCACCGCGTGAAAGCGGCCAGCTGCGGCGCTTGAAAAGTAAGCGGAGTGGCGGTAGATTTCAGGCCGAATCTCAACCGCGGAGGGGGCGATGGAGCTGCGGAAGGTGATGCGGTCAGCCAAGGGCGACAACATCACGGTGGCACAGGCACGCCGCGTGTTCCGCCAGATCAAGCGCGAAGAGGAGAAGCAATGGAAGGCGGAGCGGCGCGCCAAGAAAGCATCGCCGGTAATCTGATCCTGGAGGTGGGCCATGCAGCAGCTTCGGGTGCGCGAGGTGATGCCGCCCCTCAAGAGCAAGAACATCACGCTGGCGCAGGCAAAGCGTGCCTGGCTCGAGGTAATGCGTGAAGAGCGGGAGGCGGAAGAGCAAAAAAGGAAGGACAGGGGAGGCGACGGTAGCCGGATCGCACCGGAAGCGGAGGTGTAGATGCCGGCGACCTACGACACCAGCGTCTTCATCAACTGCCCTTTCGACACGGACTACCGGCCTCTTCTCGAGGCCGTTGTCTTTGCGGTGTACGACTGCGGCTTCTGTCCGCGTTGCGCGCTGGAAATGGATGACAGCTCGCAGGTGCGGATTCAGAAGATCACGTCGATCATCGGCCAGTGCCGGCTGGCGATCCATGACATCTCTCGGACGGAAGTCGACGACACGTTTGCGCTGCCGCGCTTCAACATGCCGTTCGAGTTCGGAATCTTCGTGGGAGCCAAGGCGTTCGGCGGGCGGGAGCATCGCCGCAAGGCCTGCGTGGTGTTCGACGTGGAGCGGTACCGCTTCCAGAAGTTCATCTCCCACATCGCAGGGCAGGACATTCGAGAGCACCGGTGCGACGTGGAGCTCATGATTCATCAACTGCGTGACTTCCTGTCGTGCCACTGTCCGGGCGCGATGATCCTGCCGGGTGGTCGAATGCTGGTCGAGCGATATCATGAGTTCAATCGGCAGCTCCCGGGGCTTTGCGCGAAAGTCCACCTCGACCGAGACGCGCTGACGTATCGCGATCTCACGAACCTCGTGGTGAGCTGGGTGCTTCTCCACCCGCTGCCTCATCACGCCCCCAACGGCGCCCATATGGCGGCGTAACGTGCGATTTCGCCGGTGCTTGCGGCTGCACGGCGCGGCGGGCAGGTTCTTCGGCATCCCGATACCGTATTCCGGCTTCCGCAGGAGAGGGTGCATGGCGCAGGAACCTTCGTCGTCGTCCGAGTCGTCTTCGCCGCCGGAGGCGACGTCGCGGCGGGAGTTCGTGAAGCGCGGGGTGGCCGCGGTGGCGGTGCCTGTGCTGGCGCCGCTGGTGGCGTGCTCGTCCGCCCCGCGGCCGGAGCCGGGCCCCGCGCCCACGGCGGCGCCGGCCGCACCCGCGGCGAGCGCGCAGCCGGTGGCGCCCTCCGCGCCGCCGCAGCGGCAGAACCAGCAGGAGCGCGACCCGGTGGCCGAGCAGCTCACCGACGCGCTCAAGGCGAAGTACCGCGACCGGCTGACCGACGAGCAGTGGGACGAGGTGCGCAAGCAGGTCGAGGGGAACCTGCGCGCGGCGAAGGCGCTGCACGACTTCACCCTGCCGATACAGACCGAGCCCGCCTTCGTCTTCCGCGCGTACCGCGGAGGTGAGCGGTGATCCCGGCGGGCACGCTGTACGAGCCGCTGCCGCGGCTTTCGGCCGCCATCCGCGCGCGGCGGCTGGACCCGGTGGAGCTGGCCGAGCACGCGCTGGAGCGGCTGGAGCGCCTGGGCCCGCGGCTGAACGCGGTGGTCACCCTCACGCGCGAGCGGGCGCTGGAGGAGGCGCGCGCGGCGAAGGCCGAGATCGCCGCGGGGCGCTGGCGCGGGCCGCTGCACGGGGTGCCGTACGGCGCCAAGGACCTGATCGCGGCGGCGGGCTACCCCACCTCGTGGGGCGCCGAGCCGTACCGGAACCAGCGCTTCGAGCACGACGCGGCGGTGGTGGCGAAGCTGAAGGCCGCCGGCGCCGTGCTGGTCGCCAAGCTGGCCTCGGTGGAGCTGGCCGGCGGGATGGGCTACGAGCAGGCGAACGCCAGCTTCACCGGGCCGGGGAAGACACCGTGGAACCCGGAGTTCTGGAGCGGCGGCTCGTCCAGCGGCCCGGGCGCGGCGGTGGCGGCCGGGCTGGTGCCGTTCGCCTTCGGGAGCGAGACGTGGGGGTCGATCGTCACCCCGGCCGCGTTCTGCGGCGTGACCGGGCTGCGGCCCACGTACGGGCGGGTGAGCCGCGCGGGGGCGATGGCGCTCAGCTGGACGATGGACAAGCTCGGCCCGCTCTGCCGCAGCGCCGAGGACGCGGGGCTGATCCTGGCGGCGATCGCGGGGCACGACCCCGACGACGCGAACTCGGCGGACCGGCCGTACCGCGCCTCCGTCGCGCTGCCGCGGGGGCACCGGCCGCGCATCGGCGTGCTGAAGGGGCTGGCCGAGGGGTCGCAGGCCGAGGTGAAGCGCAACTTCGACGCGTCCGTCGAGGTGCTCGCGCAGTTCTGCGAGGTGGTGCGCGAGGTGGAGTTGCCGAAGTTCCCCTACGGCGCCGCGGCGGGGGTGATCATCGACGCCGAGGCGGCGAGCATCTTCGAGGAGCTGGTGGAGAGCGGCCACGTGCACCAGCTCACCGCGCCCGAGGACCGCATCGGCGGCTACTCTGGGCAGGTGACGCTGGCGAAGGACTACCTGCGCGCGCTGCGCATCCGCACGCCCGCCGCGGTGGCGATGGATCGCTTCTTCGCCGAGCGTGGCTTCGACGCGGTGGTGCACCCCACGCGGCCGACGGTGTCGTTCCCGATCGACAAGAAGTTCAGCGAGGCGTACAACGACCTGAAAGGCGGCGGCGAGCCGATCAGCGGCGCGGCCAACCTGCTGGGGCTCCCGGGGATCGCCATTCCCAACGGCTTCGGGCGTGACAACCTGCCGACGTCGCTGTCGCTCACCGGCCGCGCGTGGGACGAGCAGGTGCTGGTCGCCCTCGCCCACGCGTACCAGCAGCGGACGGACTTCAACCGGCGCGTGCCGCCAGGGTTCGAGTAGCGGCAGCACTGCGCTCCGTCCGGCACCGGCCGCTCCGGCTGGCACCGCGCCCCCTCCGGCCGGCTTAGGCCGTCCACCTCCCCCGTACCGGTGGAGGTTGGTGGACGCGGCTCCGGCGCGCGCGGATGAACATTCTCGAGCGCCGATGGATCGCCCACGGGCGCGGATGCCCGCGTGGGAGTCCGCGAAGGCGCCCGCGAAGGCGGACTTCGGGCCGTGGTTGCCGCGGTTTCAACCGCCTGGACGAATCCCGGAGCGCCCCCCGAGCGACCCATCGAAGCGCAGCGGAGGGACACGCCCACGACAAGCAGTTCCGCAGTTCCCATCCATTCTGCTACGGCCGAATCTGTCCACCGTCCGCTCTCGTAGACTGTCCGCGAGGTGGGACACGGGGCGCTGGACGGATCGGCGGGCGCCGAGCTAAGTTGTTGGCTGCGAATCAGATCGTAGCAGAAGCCCGCCCGGTACGGCCGATGCGCTCCCCGGCTCCCGTCCGTAGCACCGCGTCCCGACCGTCTCACACGCGACGCACACGACCCTCCGTTCCTTCGGGAGACACGATGAAGACGCTTGCCCGCGGCCTGCGCGCGGCCCTCGCCACCGGGGCGATCCTGGTCAGCGGCGGCTGCGCCACGCAGGTCACCCGCATCTCGCCCGACCAGCAGATCGACCTCTCCGGCCGCTGGAACGACGTGGACAGCCGCCAGGTGGCCGACGCCATGGTGCGCCAGAGCTTCCAGGCCGAGTACGGCCCCAGCTGGGCGATGCAGTTCATGCAGCAGCACGGCGGCCGCAAGCCCACCCTGATCGTGGGCACCATCCGCAACCGGAGCATGGAGCACATCCCGGTGGAGACCTTCGTGCGCGACATCGAGCGCGCGTACCTGGGGAGCGGGCAGGTGCAGGTCGTCGCCAGCAACGAGGAGCGCCAGGAGGTGCGCGAGGAGCGCGCCGACCAGCAGGAGAACGCCAGCGCCGACAGTCGCGCCCGGCTGGGCCGCGAGCGGGGCGCGCAGTACATGCTGCAGGGCGACATCAGCCAGATCACCGACCGCGAGGGCGGCCGCCGCGTGGTCTACTACCAGGTGGACATGACGCTGGTGGACCTGGAGACGAACGCCAAGACGTGGACCGGGCAGCACAAGATCAAGAAGATCGTGGAGCAGCCGCGCTTCCGGCTGTAAGCCGCCCGCGCCCAACCTGGAGCAGACCGAGATGACCAAGCAGACGATCGCGGCGGCCGCCGCGCTGGCCGCCCTGGGCGCGGCCGCGTGCGCCCCGCGGATGCAGCCGGTGCGCGCGGTGCAGCCGAACGGCGCCATCGTGCGCAGCACGCAGGACGACGACATCGCCCACGCCCGCGCGCAGGGGCAGAGCGAGCGCACCCGGCTGGCGGCCGAGCAGGACGCCGTGCAGGGGCAGGCGCTGGCCGCGTGCACGCCCATGCTGTGCAACGCCATCGCCCGCGGCGAGCTGGCGGTGGGGATGACGCGCGAGCAGGTGATGGCGGCCACGCACAGCGGCCCGGCCGCCTGGGAGGAGCGCGGCGGCGGCGGGATCACCACCCTCACCCCGCCCGACGAGGGGCGCGCCCCGCACGACGTGCTGGGCGAGGTGGCGTTCGTGACGCTGCAGAACGGCCGCGTGAGCGGCTACGCCTACCGCGAGCCGCAGGGGGTGCGCCTGGTCTCCAGCGCCGCCGACGCCACGGCCGAGGGGACGGCCCGCGCCCGGGCCCAGGCGCTGCTGCGCGAGGGCGACGAGCTGGCCATGGCCGGCGACTTCAACCGCGCGCTGAACTACTACGACCGCGCCGACATCATCAGCCCCAACGACCCGGCGGTCACGCTGCGCATGGCCCGCGCGCTGGACAAGCAGCTGCGCCCCTACGAGGCGCTGATCCGCTACCAGCTCTTCCTGCACCAGCTCGAGATCGAGCGCATTCACGCCTACGGCGACGCCTACGCGCAGTACGGCGCGGCGGTGGCCGAGGCCCGCAGCCGCATCCTGGTGCTGGAGCGGAGCGGACGATGAGCCCCGCCCGGCCGGCCTGTCGGGCGACCCTCCGCGCCGCCCTCGCGCTCGCCCTGGGGGCGTGCGCGGGGCCCGGGGCGTACCCCCGGATGCCCGCGCCCGAATCGCTGCCGGCCAACTCTCCGCTGCTGTCGCGCACGCTGGGGCGCACCGACGCGTGGCTGCGCCACTACGTGATGGAGGGCCACGCCGACAGCGCCGTGCTCCTGCTGGACCCGGCGTCGAAAGTCCGCCCGCACGACGAGCTGGTGCGCCAGCTCCAGCTGGGGCTGGTCTATCACTACGCGGGGAAGTGGGAGGCCAGCAACGCCGCCTTCGAGTGGGCCGAGGCCGAGGCGCAGAACCGCTTCACCCGCAGCCTCAGCCAGCAGGCCGGCCAGCTGCTGCTGAACGACGCGGTGGTGGACTACGTGCCGCCGGCCAGCGAGATGGCGCTGCTGCCGTACTACCGGATGCTGAACTACCTGGCGCTGGGGAGCACCGACGGCGCGCTGGTGGAGGCCCGCAAGTCGAGCGACTGGCTGGGGCGGCTCTCCGACCGCAAGGACCCCTGCGTGGGCGACGGCTTCGTCCACTACCTGGCGGGGCTGGCCTTTCGCGGCGCGGGCGAGCGCAACGACGCGCTGGTGAGCTACCGCAACGCCGAGCGCAGCTTCGTGGCGTGCGGCGACAAGGACCAGGCGCAGGCGCCCGAGTGGCTGGGCGCCGAGCTGTACCGCGCGGCGATGGACGCCGGCGTGCGCACGGTGGCCGATTCGGCGGCGCGCCGCTACCAGCTGGCGCACGCGGCCATGCACCCCGAGCCCGGGATGGCGCAGCTGGTCGTCTTCGTGGAGAACGGGTGGGTGGCGCACCGCGCGAGCGAAGACATCCACGTGCCGATCTTCAGGGACGAGCTCGACGCGGCGGACAGCGGCGAGTCCGGAGACGTGGCGGCGCGGGTGGTGGCGCGGCTGATCGGCAACGTGCAGGAGCAGGCGTACTGGGGCGAGGCGCTGGACGAGCACCCCGGCTTCCAGCTGGGCACGGCGCTGGAGGGCGGCTACGTGATGAAGCTGGCCTGGCCCGAGTACCGGCTGGAGGCGGCCGACGCGCCGAACGTCCGCGTCGTGGTCGACAGCGAGGCGGTGGACGCGCCGGTGGTGGAAGACGTCTCGGCGGCCATGCTGCGCCGCTGGCAGGCCGAGCGGCCGGGCGCGTTCACGCGGATGGTGGGCCGCGGGATCGTCAAGCTGACGGCCACGCGCGGGGTGGAGCGCGCCGCCACCAAGAAGGACGAGACGGTGGGGTGGATCACCGGCCGCGCGCTGAACCTTGCCGCCAACCTGCTGGAGCACGCCGACACGCGCAGCTGGACGCTCCTCCCCAACCGCATCTCGGTGGCCCGCTTCAACCTCCCCGCCGGCGAGCACGACGTGCGGGTGGAGGTGCTGGACGAGAACGGCGCGGTGGCGCAGACGGTGGACCTGGGGAAGGTGACGCTGCAGCCGCGCGGCACGCTGGTCCTCAACCGCCGCGTGTGGGGCGACGAGATGGGCGACGTGCGGCAGCTGGCCCGCCGCTTCACCATGGGGCGGCAGGCGCAGGTCCGCTGACGGATTCCGGCGCGGCGGCGCGGGAGGCAGGCAGGTAGGTAGAAGGGGGGACCCACCACCCACGACGGAGGACGGGATGGCCTTCGACACACGGCGGATGGTGCGCGGCGGTGCGCTGGCGGCCGCCGCGGCGCTCTGCGGATGCGTTCCGCAGCGGCCGGGCTCGATGGACGACGGGGTGTTCACCAGCGAGGGCGTGGCCACCTTCGACTCGTTCCGCTGCGCGCAGACGGCGGTGACGGGGCTGGGCTACACGGTGAACTGGTACGACGGCGGGGAGGAGACGCTGCGTGCCGAGCGGCGCTACGAGAACTCCGCCGCCGAGAGCTACCGAGGCTACCTGACGGTGTCGGTGACGCAGGACAACGCCGGCCGCTACCTGCTGGTGCGGGCGGAGCGCTTCTCCGAGGGCTCGCGGCTGCCGATCCCCGCGAACCCGTCGCCGCAGCCCACGCCGGTGCCCACCCCGCCCGTGCCGCGGCCGGTGGCGCAGCGCTCCACCCGCCGCGTGAGCCCCGGCCCCGTGGCCGGCGACGCGCGCAACGTCGTCCGCCGCTGCGCGATCAACGAACGCGCGACGGTTACGGAGTGACGGCGTTCGCGACGGATACGACGAGGCCCCGCCCGGAGCGTTCCGGGCGGGGCCTTGCTGCGTGGAGGGTACCGGCGATCAGTGGCCGGTGGCGCCCACGCCCGAGAACGGGGTGAAGAAGGTGATCATCAGGATCGGCACCAGCGGGATCATGATGATTCCCACCAGCCAGTAGATCACCTCCCACCAGCTGTAGTCTTCCTCGACCACCACGCTGTTGTCGCGCTTCACGTTCACGTCGGCCATGGCTCAGCTCGCCCGCATGTTCTCGGTTCAGACAGGGCCGCCGGCGCGCGGCCGGGTGCGGCAGGGCGGTAACGTAGCACGCGGGCGGGGGAAGGGCAACGGGGAACCGCGACAGGTGCGTTGGAACGGGTGCGCGAGTGCGCCACTGCGTTTTGCTCTGCCGAGGGCGCCGCTTCGGTGCGACGCCGCCGGCCCCGAGCCGAGCCAAAACGCACTCACGCACCCGTTCCAACGCACTCACGCACCTGTTTGCAGTTCCCGTCCTACGATCCATTGCTTTCGATGAACTCCGCCAGGTCGTCGTGGCGGGCCTCGGCGTCTTCCTCGCCCAGCTCGATCAGGCGGCGGACGTAGTCTTCCTGGAACATCATCATCGAAAGGACGTCGGGGCTGGCGGTCTCGCGCGTGCCCAGGCCGCGGGTGAGCAGGCGGAAGGCGCGCGGCAGCCGCGGCTCGTGCTCGCGCGAGAGCTTGCCCAGGTCGCGCGAGGGGCGGAAGGTCATCAGCTCCACCAGCCGCATCCCCTCGCGCTTCTCTTCGGGGACGCGGCGCAGCAGCTCGTTCATCCGCTCCATGCGCATCACGTCCTGGTCCACCACGTCCAGGAAGATGGCGTCCAGCAGCACGCCCAGCACCTGCGCGGGCGGCGGGTAGCCGCGCACCGCGGGGCGGTCGGCCTCGCCCCGGGTGCGCTCGTAGTGCGGGCTGACGGCCAGGATCTTGTGCGCGCCCAGGTGCAGCGCGGGCGAGAGCGGCGCGGTGAGGCGGATCCCCCCGTCGCCGTGCCACTGGTCGCCGACCTTCACCGCGGGAAAGAAGAGGGGGAGCGCGCTGCTGGCCATCACGTGCTCCACCTTGAGCCGCGTCTCGACCGCGATGCGCGAAGGGCGCTCCCACGTCTGCAGGTTGCGCCCCTGCGCCCAGATCACCGTCTGCCCCGTGGTGTAGCTGGTGGTGCCCAGGGCCACCGCCCGCAGCGTGCCGCGGGCCAGGTTGTAGTCGATCCCGGTCAGCTCGCCGTCCACCGGCGCCAGCGCCTCGTTCAGCAGCTCCCACAGCGGCGCGGTGTCCACCAGCCCGCGCACGCGGCTCTCGCGCACCCCGCCGCCGGCCAGCTGCAGCCCCCAGCGCCCCATGTTGGCCAGCAGCCCGGGCATGTCCACGCGAAAGATCCGGTCGGGGGTGAGCTCGCACCAGAGCGCGCACAGCTCGTCCACCGCCTGCCGAAAGGTGCCGTGCGCCTGCGCCAGGTGTGCGGCGTTGATGGCGCCGGCGCTCACGCCCGTGATGATGGGAAAGCTCATCTCGGGCCAGCGGCGCGCGATGTAGCGCAGGATCCCCACCTGGTACGCGCCGCGGGCGCCGCCGCCGGTGAGCACCAGGGCGCAGTCGCCCCGGTCTTCGGTGCCGTGCAGGTACGAGCCCTCCGCGCCGCGTTCCGGGCGCGCGGTTTGTTCAGACACTGGGCGAAACGGTTCGGGGGGACGGTGGATCGGGCCGAGGGCAGTGCCGGGGAACGGCTGAATATCGGCTCCCACCCCTCGCGGCGGAAGATGCCACGCCGCGCTCGTTTCAAGCCGCGTGTCGCCCGGAGCGCGGCCGCCTTGCGGAACGTGGCACGGAGCGCGCATCTAGGGCGTGTTGCAGGGCGAGTGTTCAACGGCCCCGGTGCCACGCGCGGCGACGGACGCGCACGCCCGGGGTGCTCACCCGGAGGCACACATGGCCGACGTGGAAGTGAACAACGTCAATCCGCCCCCCTCGGGCGACGGCAGCGGCACGGGCTCGCTGCTGGTGGGATTGCTGGTGGTGCTGCTCCTGGCCGCGCTGGTGTGGTTCTTCTTCCTGCGCGGCGGTGGGAGCACCCATCACGACGTGGACGTGAACGTGAACGTCCCCGGCGCCAGCACGGGCGGAGGCGGGTCGGGCGGGTCCGGCGGTTCGGGTGGGTCCGGCGGATCGGGCGGCGGGACCAATCCCTGATCGTGGATCAGGAAGGGTGGACCGGGCGGCGGAGCGATCCGCCGCCCGCTTTGCGTCGGGATGACGGCGAACGGCTGCCGGTGTGCGCGAATGCGCCGGCGTGTTCCGGCGCTTCGCAAGGAGGCTTTGACGCGCGCGGCGGCGCATCCGTAGCTTTCACCCTCGTTCCACGCGGCCGGCGCGGCCGAACCGCATCTCCATCCCCGATCCCAAGACCGATTCGATGAAGCGCAGACTCGTGGCGGCCGCCGCGCTCGCCATCGCCCTGCCCTCCTTCTCCGCGGCGCAGCAGAGCGTGGCGGGCGGGCTGGCGGTGCAGGTGGCGCCGCGCACCTACGTGGTGACGGAGCAGGGCGCCAACCTGGTGCTGGTTGCCGATTCGGCGGGAGCGATGGTGGCGGGCGTGCAGCAGCCCGCGCTGGTGGCGAAGGCGCGGCGGGCGCTGGCGGCGCTGCACGCCGGGCCCGTGCGCTACGCGCTGCTGATGGACGGCCCCGGCGCGGCGCGCTTCGGCGACGGCGGATGGGAAGCGGGTGGCGCCGTGGCGCTGGGGCACGAGGAGCTGCGGGCGCGCATCCGCCGCGCCTCGCGCGATGCGTCCACCCCGCTGGCGGCGGGGGCGCGGGTGCCGTCGCTGGGGTACAGCCAGGTGGTGCAGGTGCTGCTTGGGCGCGAGGAGGCGCACTGCGTGAAGCAGCCCTCCGGCTACAGTGGCGCCGACGTGGCGATCCACTTCGAGGGGGCGGGGCTGCTCTACCTCAACTCCTTCACCACGGACGGCTACCCCGAGATCGACGTGGACGCCGGGGGCACGCTGGCGGGCGTGGCCGAGACGGCGGCGGCGTTCGCCACCAACTTCGCCGAGGCGCCGCAGGTGATCGAGCCGATCGTGCCGGCGCGCGGCCCGCTGGCCACCATCCGCGAGCTGGGCGAGTTCCGCGACATGCTGATCGCGGTGCACGACCGGGTGGAGGCGCTGGTGAACGAAGGGAAGACGGTGGAGCAGGCCGTGGCGGCGCACCCCACCGCGCAGTTCGACGCGCGCTGGGGCCGCGGCCCTGTCTCTCCCGAGCGCTTCGTCCGCGCCGCCTACGCCTCGATCGGCAAGGAGCGCGAGGCCGAGGCGGCCGAGCGAGCGGGGCACTCGCACTAACTTCTAACGGGTGCGCCAGTGCGTTGGGACGGGTGCGCCAGTGCGTTGAAACGGGTGCGCCAGTGCGTTGGGACCGGTGCGCTGGTGCGTTCGGCGGTGATCAATGGATGGCCGCTCGCCTTCGACCGGCGCACCCAACACCGCTTCGACGCACCTCCGCACCCGCACCTCCGCACCCGTTCAAACGCACCCGTTCAAACGCACCCGTTTTCACGCACTCACGCACCCCTTCGCGGTTCCTACGGCTTCTGGTACACCGTCCGCCCGCCGACCACGGTCATCAGCGGCTCCGCGTTCAGGATCTCGCGCTCGGGGATGGTGAGCAGGTCGGCGGACCAGACCACGAAGTCGGCCAGCATCCCGGGGCGCAGCATCCCCTTCACCCGCTCCTGCCACTCGCCGTACGCGGGAGCCGCGGTGTAGAGGTGGATCGCCTCCACGCGGGTGAGCTTCTGCTCGGGCATCCAGCCGCCGGGGGGCTCGCCGGGGTGCTCGCGGCTCTGGCGCGTGACGGCGGAGTAGATCCCTTCCACGGGGCGGATCGGCTCCACGGGGAAGTCGGTGCCGAAGATCACCGTGGCGCCGGCGTTCAGCAGCGAGCGCCAGGCGTACGCGCCCTGCACCGCCCGCTGGTGGCCGATGCGCTGCTCGGCCCAGCGCAGGTCGCTGGTGGCGTGCGTGGGCTGCATGCTGGCGATCACGCCCAGCTGCCGGAAGCGGGGGATGTCTTCGGGCGCCAGCACCTGCGCGTGCTCGATGCGGTGGCGGCGCTCGTGCGCCGGGTTGGCGCGCTCGGCCCGCTCGATGGCGTCCAGCGCCTGCCGGTTGGCCGCGTCGCCGATGGCGTGCAGGATCACCTGCAGCCCCGCCGCGTCGGCCTCGGCCACCAGCGAGTCGAGCTTGGCCTGGGTGTAGCGCGGCAGCCCGTGCGTGTGCGGGTCGTCGCTGAAGGGCTGCAGCATGTAGGCGGTGCGCGAGCCCAGCGTGCCGTCGGTGTACCCCTTCACCATCCCCAGCCGCAGCCACTCGTCGCCGAAGCCGGCGCGGATCCCCAGGCGGCGGAACGACTCGATGACGGCGCGGTCCAGCGGGAACCAGGCGTAGACGCGCACGTTCAGCGAATCGGCGCGGCGCAGGTCCTGGTAGACGCGGAAGGCGTCGGGGAGCGCCGGGCTGTCGTCGGCCGAGCTGCCGGCCACGATCGGGCTCACGTCGCTCTGCACGCTGGTGACGCCCGTGCTCACCGCGTACTGCATCGCGGCCAGGATCTGCCGGCGGATCTGCGTGGGCGAGGGCGGCGGCACCTTGCTGGTGACCAGGTTGCGCGCGGGGTCTTCCTTCAGGATCCCGGTGGCTTCGCCCGCCGCGTCGCGCACGATCTCGCCGCCCGCGGGGCTCTGCGTGGCGCGGTCGATCCCCGCCAGGCGCAGCGCGGCGGTGTTCACCCAGCTGGTGTGCCCGTCCACGCGGGTGAGGACGACCGGGTTGTTGGGCGCGGCGCGGTCCAGCACGGCCCGCGTGGGCCAGCCGCCGGGGCCCAGCTCGCTGGCCGGAAGGCGCGTCTGGTCCCATCCCCGCCCCAGGATCCACTCGCCGGGCGCGGCCTTCGCCGCGGCGTCGCGGACCCGGCGCTCCATCTCGGCGGTGCTGGTGACGCCGGTGAGGTCCACGGCCAGCAGCGCGCCGCCGCCGGACGCGAGATGGACGTGCGCGTCGTTGAAGCCCGGAGTGACGAACCCGCCGTGCAGGTCGATCACCCGCGTCCGCTCGCCGGCCACGCGCCGCGCCTGCTCGCTGCTCCCCGAGACGACGATGCGCCCGTCGCGCACGGCGATCGCCTGCACGATGGAGCCGGCGCTGTCGCCCACGAAGATCTTGCCGTTCAGCAGCACCAGGTCGGCCTCGCCGCCGGGCGGAGCGGGCGTCTGGGCGTGGAGCGAGGCCGTGGCCAGGGCCGCGACGGCGGCCACGGCAAGGGTTCGAATCAACCGCATGGCGACAGGAGTGTTCGGGGAAACGCGCGTGGGATCGGCGGCAAATATATGCCCTCCCCCACCGTGGCGGAAACGGGCGGACGAGGTGTCGTGCGGTCTCCCACGCGGTGTCGCGCGTCTCCGGGCACCATGCGTGCACGGGCGAAGCCACGTTGGTGAGGATGGGAAGGCACGAGACCAAACCGGCGGTCGGGAGGAACGATGAATCCGGCACATCTGCACCTGGTGGTGAACCACGTCCCGGTGTTCGGGACGATCTTCGCGGCGCTGCTGATCGGGTGGGGGCTGCTGCGGAAGAGCGAGGAAGTGCTGCGGCTGGGGCTGATCGTGGCGGTGCTGATCGGCATCGTCACCTGGGGCGTGCAGCTCACCGGCGAGCCCGCCGAGCACGCGCTGTCCGGCACGCAGGGCTTCCAGCGGCGCCTGGCCCACGAGCACGAAGAGGCGGCCGAGATCGCGATGATCGTGACCGCGGTCGCCGGCGTGCTGGCGCTGGTCACGCTGCTGCTGGTGCGCCGCCGCCACCGCGCGGGACGCGGGCTGGCGATCGTGACGTTGCTCGCCGCGCTCGCCGGCTTCGGCCTGGTGTCGCGCGCCGCGCTGCTGGGCGGCGAGATCACGCACCCCGAGGCACGCCCCGGCTGGGTGCAGCCGCCACCCCCGCCGCGGCCGGCGGGCGAGCAGCGCGAAGAAGCGGGCGAGCGGGATTAGCTCGCGACCCCTGGGATCCTGGGTTCCCAGGGGTCGCGGGGCGAATGAATTCGCCGCAACAACGACACGAAGTCCGCCTGCGCGGACTACCGGCACTCGCTCGTCCGAGATGGCGGCGCGCGGCATGGGTCTCGTGAGCACCGAACCGGCCGCGCGAAGCGCCCCCGGGTCCCTCCCCCAGGCTGTTTTTGGGGGAGGGACCGGCGTTCAGGACGCGACGCAGTCGCGCCTGGAC
>DASSME010000109.1:0-4734 GCA_035689035.1 Longimicrobium sp.
CTTCCGCCCACCCCTCATGGACCTGACCCGCCCCACGCTGCGCGCCCACTTCCGCGCCGAAGTGATGGACGAGCGCCACGTGCTCCTCCTTTCCGAGACCGGCGACCACCTGCTCACCGGCGAGGTGTACGCCCGCCTGGCCCCGCTCCTGGACGGCACGCGCTCCACCGCCCAGCTGGTGCGCGAGGCGCGCGAGCGCGCCACCCCGGCCGAGGTGCACTACGCGGTGGACCGGCTTTCGTCGCGCGGATACCTGCGCGAGGCCGCCCCCGGGATCCCCGCCCCCGCCCAGGCGTTCTGGGACGCGCTGGGCGCCGACCCCGCCGCCACCGCCGCGCGGCTGGAGAGCGCCACCGCAACCGTGCACGCCCTGGGCTCGGCCGGCGGCGCGGCCGTGGGCGGCGCGTTGCGGGCGCTGGGCGTGCGCGTGCGCGCCCGCGGCGGCGCCGACCTGGAAGTGGTGCTGGTGGACGACTACCTGCACCCTGGGCTGGCCGCGGTGAACCGCCGCGCGCTGCGCCGGGACGTGCCCTGGCTGCTGGCTCGCCCGGCGGGGCTGGCTCCGTGGATCGGGCCGCTCTTCGTCCCCGGCGAGACGGCGTGCTGGCGCTGCCTGGCCCGGCGGCTGGAGGGGAACCGCGCCGTGGCCGGGCTGGTGCGCCGCAGCCGCGGGCTGGCCGAGCCGGTGTTCCCCCCCGCCCCGGCGCTCGAGGCCACCGCGGGCGCGGCGGCGCAGCTGGTGGCCGCGCAGGCGGCGCGCTGGCTGGCGCTGGGGCGGGGCGACCCCCTCACCGGCGCGCTGGCCGTGCTCGACCCGCTGGGGCTCTCCATCACCCACCACCCGCTGCGCCGCCGCCCGCAGTGCCCCGAGTGCGGCAGCGGGGGCGCCCGGCGCGAGCCCGAGCCGGTGGTGCTGCGCCCCTGCCCCGCGCGCTACTCGCGCGAGTCCGGGCACCGCGCCCAGGCGCCGGCGCAGACGCTGGAGCGGCTGGCCCACCTGGTGAGCCCGATCACCGGGGTGGTGGCGGGGCTGGCGCGCGCCGTTCCCGAGAGCGCCGCCCTGGTGCCGGTGTACGCCGCCGGCCGCAACACCGCCAAGGCCACCGACGACCTGCACTTCCTGCGCAACAACTTCCGCGGCCAGAGCGGCGGCAAGGGCGTGACCGACGCGCAGGCCCGGGCCAGCGCGCTGTGCGAGGCGATCGAGCGGCACTGCGGCGTCTTCGAGGGCGACGAGCCGCGCCGGCGCGCCACCCTGGTCGAGCTGGGCGAGGCCGCGGTGCACCCCAACGCCAGCATGCTCTTCAGCGACGCGCAGTACGCCACGCGCGACGCCTGGAACGCCCGCCACGGCAAGAGCTACCAGTGGGTGCCGCACCGCTTCGACCCGGACCGGCCGGTGGAGTGGTCGCCGCTCTGGTCGATGGGCGGCGAGTGCTGGAGGTACCTCCCCACCGCGCTCTGCTACTACGGCTACCCGCTCGCCACCGCCGAGCGCTTCGGCTGGGCCGACTCCAACGGCTGCGCCGCCGGAAACACGCGCGAGGAGGCGATCCTGCAGGGCTTCCTGGAGCTGGTGGAGCGCGACGCGGTGGCGGTGTGGTGGTACAACCGCCTGCGCCGCCCGGCGGTGGAGCTGGAAAGCTTCGACGACCCGTACTTCGCCGCCGTGCGCGGCTACTACCGCTCGCTGGGGCGCGAGCTGTGGGCGCTGGACCTGACCGCCGACCTGGGGATCCCCGTCTTCGCGGCGGTCTCGGGGCGGACCGGGGGGCACCCGCCCGACCTGACCCTGGGGTTCGGCGCCCACCTGGACCCGGCCATCGCCCTGCAGCGCGCGGTGACCGAGGCCAACCAGTTCCTTCCCGTGGTCCTTCCCCGCCACGCCGACCCGCCCGGCCCCTTCGGCACCGAGGACGACGAGGCGCTGGCCTGGCTGGGCGGCTCCACCCTGGCCAACCGCCCCTACCTGGCCCCCGACCCCGACCTCCCCGCGCGCCGCGCCCAGGACTTCGCCGCCGCCCCCGACGCCGCGGGCGACATCGCCGACCAGGTGCGGCGCTGCGTGGCGCTCGCCGCCGCGCGGGGGATGGACACGCTGGTGCTGGACCAGGGCCGCGCCGACGTGGAGCTGGCGGTGGTGAAGGTGGTGGTGCCGGGGCTGCGGCACTTCTGGGCCCGCTACGCCCCCGGGCGGCTGTACGACGTGCCGGTGCGGCTGGGCTGGCTCCCCGCCCCGCTCGCCGAAGACCAGCTCAACCCCGTCCCCGTCTTCTTCTAGCCATGGCCCTGCTCCTTTCGCTGCACCCGGCCGTGCGCGCCGGCCAGGACCCCGGCGGCGCGCCGGCGCTGGTGGGCGCCGGCGGCGTGCTGGCCGCCGCGCCCGACCCCGGGATCGCCGCGGCGCTCGCCCGCCTGGCCCAGGGCCCCGCCTCCGAGGCCGAGCTGGCCGGCGCCGTCCGCGCGGCCGGGGGGCCCGAGACGCTCCCCCTCTTCTTCCATCACCTGCGCGCGTGGACGGCGCGCGGGTGGCTGGAGTACACGGTGCGCGACGGGGCGCGCACGCTGGCCACCGCCCGCCGCGTGTCGCCGCACCTGGAGCCGGCGCCCGCGCCGGCGGCGCCCGGGCGGCCGCTGCGGCTGTCGCGCTTCGCGCTGCTGCGGGTGGACGACGGGCGCGTCTGCCTGGAGTCGCCGCGCTCGCCGCTGCGGGTGTGGCTCGAGGCGGAGGCCGCCGCGGCGGTGCTCGCGCTGGCGCGCCCGGCCACGCCCGGCCAGGTGGCGCGGACCGCGGGGATCGGCGCCGGGGCGGCCGCGGCGCTGCTGGGGCTGCTGCGGGGCGCCTGGCTCGCGGTGGAGGCGGACGACGGCGCGCCCTCGCCCGAAGACGCCGACCCGGCGCTGGCCCACTGGGAGTTCCACGACCTCCTCTTCCACGCGCGCAGCCGGATGGGGCGGCACGTGGGGGGCTTCGGCGGCACCTGGCGGATGGAGGGGCGCTTTCCACCCCTTCCCGCCCTGCGGCCGCCCCCCGCCGGGCCCGCCGTCCCCCTCCCCCGCCCCGACCTGGAGCGCCTGCTGGGCGACGACGTCCCCTTCACCCGCGTGCTCGAGGAGCGTCGCTCGGTGCGCGACGAGGGCGAGCGGGTGGTCACGCTGGCCGAGCTGGGCGAGCTGCTCTTCCGCGCGGCGCGGGTGCGGCGGGTGATCCCCACGCCGCGGGGGGAGCTGAGCAGCCGGCCCTACCCCGGCGGCGGCGCCTGCCACGAGCTGGAGCTCTACCTGGCGGTCGGCGCGTGCCAGGGGCTGGAGCCGGGGCTGTACCACTACGGCCCGCTGGAGCACGTGCTGACCCGGGTGGAGGCGGCGGACCCCGCGGCGGTGGGCGCGCTGCTGCGCGACTCGCGGATCGTGGCGCACGGCGCGGCCCCCGCGCAGGTGCTGGTGGTGCTGGCCGCCCGTTTCGCCCGCGTGGCGTGGAAGTACGAGTCGATGGCGTACGCGCTGGTGCTGAAGGACGCGGGCGTGCTGATCCAGACGCTGTACCTGGTGGCCACCGCCATGGGGCTGGCGCCGTGCGCGCTGGGCGGCGGAGACGCCGACCTCTTCGCCCGGGCAGCGGGGACCGACTACTACGCCGAGGGCTCGGTGGCCGAGCTGCGCCTGGGCGGCTGACCGCGCCCCCCGCCGCGGAGGCGAACCGGCCGCGCCCTTCCTCTCATCTTCATTCCCTCCCGTGGAGCCCCCTGGCATGGAGTTCGGAATCTCGTTCCTCCCCGACGCGGACCCCGCGGTGCGCGCGCCGGCAGACTACTTCGCCTCGGCGCTGGAGCTGGCGGCGATGGCCGACGCGGGCGGGCTGCGCGCGGTGAAGATGACCGAGCACTACCTGCACGCGTACGGCGGCTACTGCCCCAGCCCGCTCGGCTTCCTGGCCGCGGTGGCGGCGCGCACCACCCGCGTCCGGCTGATGACCGGGTGCGTGCTCCCCGCCTTTCACCACCCGCTGCGGCTGGCCTCCGAGGCGGCGATGGTCGACGCGCTGAGCGGCGGCCGGCTGGACGTGGGCTTCGCCCGCGCCTACCTGCCGTACGAGTTCGCGGCCTTCGGGGTGCCGCTGGACGAGAGCCGCGCGCGCTTCGAGGCCACGGTCGGCGCCGTGGTGCGCCTGTGGACCGAGCCGGCGGTCACGCTGGAATCCCCCTTCTTCCGCCTGTGCGCGGCCACGGCGCTGCCCCGGCCCACGCAGCGGCCGCACCCGCCGGTGTGGTGCGCGGCGGTGCGCACCCCCGAAAGCTTCGAGTGGGCGGGCAGGCACGGCTACGGCCTGCTGGTGAGCGCCCTGCGCGCCCCCGACCACGCCCTTCCCGCCCTGATCGCGGCGTACCGGCGCGCGTACCGCGAGCACCACCCGCACGCGGCCGGCGGCGAGCGCGTGGCCATCAGCCTGCCGCTCTACGTGGCCCCCACCGAGGCGCGCGCGGTGCGGGATTGCGGACCCTACCTGCGCCGCTACCTGGCCGTGTGGAGCGACGCGGCCGGCGCCTGGGACGCGGTGGATGGAAAGGACTATCCGGGCTACACGGGAATGGCCGCCGTCCTGCGCGCCGCCACCCCCAACCAGATGCGGCGCGAGCGCAGCGCCGTGGTCGGCTCGCCCGCGCGGGTGCGCGAGGTGGCGCGGTGGCTGGGCGAGGCGGTGGGCGTGGACATGGTGCTGTGGCAGGTGGACTT
>DASSME010000110.1:0-19685 GCA_035689035.1 Longimicrobium sp.
CTGAGTGCTGAGTGCTGAGTGCTGAGGGGCCGGCGCGATGGGTGGTTCTAGCACCTAGCACTCAGCACCAAGGAAGTTAGTCAACGGTGAAAGGTGAGATGAAGCGCGTTCCCGTGGTCCTGTTGCTGGCTTCGAGCCTGATCTTCGCCGGGTGCAAACAGGCCCCGGCGGGGCCGGCCGTGGCCGTGGACGCCAACAGCAACCAGGTGACCGTGGGGATGCGGCTCAAGATCACCGAGGCGGGCAACCCCAAGGCCGACCTCACCGCCGACACCGCGGTGACGCCGGCCGGGCAGAGCAACACGCAGCTGACCAAGGTGCACCTGGTGTTCTACGAGCCGGGCCGCAAGCCGAGCGACCTGACCAGCAAGACGGGCGAGTACGACCAGCAGAGCGGGATGATGACGGCGCGCGGCCACGTGGTCCTGGTCACGCAGGGCGACAAGGGGATGCGCACCATCACCACCCAGGAGCTGCACTGGGACCAGCGCGGCGACCGCGTGTGGAGCACCGTGGAGACCACCATCGTGGAAGGCGGGCAGACGATGATCACCGAGGGCTTCACCTCGAACTCGGCGTTCACCAACCTGCAGGGGCGGAACGCCCGGGTGAAGGGGGTGCAGGTGGGCGCGGAAGGTTTCCGATTCTGATGCGGCGCCTTGCGTGTGTCCCCCTCGCGCTGATCGCGCTGCACCTGGCCGCCGCCCGCGCCCGGGCGCAGGCCAACGTCTGCGACCTGGTGTCGCAGGCGGGTACCTACACGGTGGTCGGCGCCGAGGGGAGCCGCGTGGTCAACGCGCAGGGGCCGCTCCTGGTCCGCTGCCGCAACGGCGAGGAGCTGCGCGCCGACAGCGCGGTGCTGTACCAGGCACAGAACGAGGTGTACCTCTACCGCCAGGTCGACTACCAGGACCCCGGCAAGTCGCTCACCAGCGACAACGCCATCTACAACAGCGCCACCGGCCGGCTGTACGCCACCGGCAACGTGGTGTTCACCGACAAGAACCAGGGGAGCACCCTGCGCGGCCCCGAGCTGGAGTACTTCCGCGCCATGCAGGGCCGCCCGCAGAGCCAGGCCACCGCGCGCCAGCGTCCGCACGTGACCGTGCGCCCCAAGAGCAGCGGCGGCACCACCAGCCGCCGCACGCCGATGGAGATCGACGCCGACCTGGTCACCTCCGTCGGCGACCGCTACATGACGGCCACGGGGAACGTGGTGATCAACGACAACGACACCCGGTCCACGGCCGAAGAGGCGTATTACGACCAGGTCGCCGACCACGTGGAGCTGCGGCGGCAGGCGCACGTGAACAACGACAAGTACCAGCTCTCGGGCGACTTCATCGCCAGCGACCTGAAGAACGGATCGATCAGCAAGGTGCTGGCGCAGAACAACGCGCGGCTGGTGAGCGAGCGGCTCACCGTCACCGGGCCGCAGCTGCAGCTCTTCTTCGAGCGCGACCTGCTGCAGCGGATGGTGAGCGGGCGGGTGCCGGGCTCGCCGCTCACCGCGCCGCCCGCGGCCCCCGCCGCCCCGCCGCCGTCGACGCCGCGCGACAGCGGAGCGGCCGCGAGCGGATCGGCCGCGAACAGACCGGCCACGAGCGGAGCGGCCGCGAAGAACGACTCGGCCGCGGCGTCCGCGCCGGCCCTGCCGCCGGAGCAGCGCTCCATCGCGCTGGCCAAGGGCTTCCGGCTCGAGGCGGACAGCATCGAGGCGATCACCCCCGAGCAGGTGGTGCGGCAGGTGAACGCGGTGGGCCGGGCGCGCGGCGAAAGCTGGGACACGCTCGGCGCCGTGCGGGTGCTGCAGGACACCGGCGCCGCCGCCGTGAAGCCCGACACCGCCACGCGCGTGCTCACGCAGGCCCCCGACGCCCTGGACCAGAAAGACGTGCTGACGGCCGACACCATCATCGCCTACTTCCGCCGCGACAGCGCGGGGGGCGACACCACGCGCGCGCCGCGCCTGGCCGGCCGCCCCGCCGCCGCCCCGGGCGACACCTCCAGGGCCGCGCGCGGCGACACGGCCAAGACCGAGATCGAGCGCCTCCTCGCCATCGGCGACGCGCACTCCATCTACCGGACCCGGCCGGACTCTACGAAGCCGGCCAACGAGCAGCGGCCGGGGATCAACTACCTGGTGGGCGACCGCATCGACCTGCGCTTCAAGGCGGGCGAGGTGGACGTGGCCCGCGTGCGCGGCCTGAAACAGGGGCTGTACCTGGATCCGCAGACCGACTCCACCGCCACCGACAGCACCGGCGCGGCACGCAACGCGGGCGGGCGCACGGCCGGGGCCGCGCGCCCCGGCGCCGCGTCCCCCGCGGGCAATCGGCCGGCGGGCACGTCGCCGCCGCCCGCCGCGGGCACGCCCGCGGGCACGGCACCCGTGTCCAGGCCGCCGCCGACGCCGCCGGTACGGACCGCGCCGATCTCGCTGGCGCCGGCGATACGCACGAAGTTGAACGCACTCGCGCACTCGCGCACTCGCGCACCTGTTTCCGTGCCGCCGCGCGCGACGCCGAACGCACTCGCGCACTCGCGCACTTCCGCACCTGTCGCGGCCGGAGGTGCGGCATGACCGAGCCCAGGCTCGACCGCGTCATCCACGCCACCGGCCCCGGCGGCCTGTCGGCGCTGATCGCGCTGCGGGCGCTGGCCGCGGCCGACGACGGCGCCCATGCGGTGGACCGGGCGCGCTGGATGACCGACGTGCGCGAGGAGTACCACCGCTGGTACGGCGGCTCCAACGGCCAGGCGCCCGGCAACTTCGCCGACGCCGAGACGGTGCGCTACCTGGACGAACAGGTGGTGCGGCAGCTGGTGACGGCCGGCGTGGTGGAGTTCCTGGCCGACCCCGAGGGCGAGCC
Organism: Longimicrobium sp.; assembly: GCA_035689035.1. Lineage (GTDB taxonomy): Bacteria > Gemmatimonadota > Gemmatimonadetes > Longimicrobiales > Longimicrobiaceae > Longimicrobium. Next base: position 2,874 of record DASSME010000110.1, read on the forward strand.
GGTGGAGCCCGTGGACGGCGGCTGGCAGGCCGTCCGCCTTGCGCCCTGGGTGCTGAACGAGGTGGCGGGCCGCCGCGCCGAGGTGCTGGACCACATGGACCAGCGCATCCGCGCCATCCTTTCCGACACCGGCCCCGCGGCCGCATCGACGCAGGCGGCGCCGGCGGCGGAGTACGCGGGCGCGGCGTCTACCCTGGCGGCGGCGTACGCGGCGGAGGGCGGGGCGGAGACGGACGTTGCGAGCGGTTCGGAGCTTGCCCTGAGCGAGCACGACCCGGAGGCGCCGCATCCGCAGCGCCGCCGGTCGATGCTGGTGGAGGGCGGGCTGACGCTCAGCGCCAAGGGGCTGGTGAAGAGCTACCGCGGGCGCCGCGTGGTCAACGACGTGGACGTCCACGTCAGCCAGGGCGAGATCGTGGGGCTGCTGGGGCCGAACGGGGCGGGGAAGACCACCTCGTTCTACATGATCACCGGCCTGATCCGCCCCGACCGCGGCAAGGTGTTCATCGGCCAGCGCGACCTGACGGGCGTGCCGATGTACCGCCGGGCGCGGGCGGGGATCGGCTACCTGGCGCAGGAGCCCTCCATCTTCCGCCGGCTGACGGTGGAGGAGAACGTCCTGGCCATCCTGCAGATGATGAAGCTCTCCCGCGCCGAGCAGAAGCGGCGCCTGGAAGAGCTGCTCGACGAGCTGGGGATCAAGCACCTGCGCAAGACCCGGGCGTACGCGCTATCGGGCGGCGAACGGCGGCGGCTGGAGATCACGCGGGCGCTGGTGAGCCAGCCGCGCTTCATGCTGCTGGACGAGCCCTTCGCCGGCGTGGACCCCATCGCCGTGCACGACATCCAGCAGATCGTGAGCGACCTGCGCCGCCGCGGGATCGGGGTGCTGATCTCCGACCACAACGTGGAGCAGACGCTGGACATCGTGGACCGCGCCTACATCATGTACGAGGGCAGGGTCCGCGTGAGCGGCACGGTGAGCGAGCTGGTGTGGAACGACGAGGTGGCGGAGATCTACCTGGGCCCCACGCTGACCGCACGCATGCGTGAGCGGTATCAACACCCAGAATCGGAAGACGCGGTATGAAGACGGGCCTCTACCAGGGAACGACCCTCAAGCAGGAGATGAAGATCAACCCTCGCCTGTACCAGGCGATGGATCTCCTGTACATGCCCCTGCTGGACCTGCAGCAGCACCTGAAACAGGAGCTGCTGAACAACCCTTTCCTCGAGATGGTGGAAAGCGACGTCGAGGAGCAGCTCGACGAGCGCAAGGAGGAGAAGGACCAGGAGAAGGACGACGAGATCGACTGGGAGGAGATCCTCCTGAACGGTTTCGAGACCGGGGGCCGGCGCGAGGAGTACGAGGAGCGCGAGTACTACGAGCCCGTCAGCGTGGACACCAAGGAGCTGGGCGACCACCTGCAGGACCAGCTCACCCTGCTGCGCCTCTCCGACCGCGAGATGCTGCTGGGCGAGGAGATCATCGGCAACATCAACGACGAGGGGTACCTGGAGTGCGGGCTGGACGAGATCGTCCAGTCGCTGAACGACTTCATGCGCGGCACCGAGGGGTGGGACCGCGAGCGCCCCTACAGCGTGGGCGACGCCGAGGCGATGCTGCGCGTGATCCAGGCGTTCGACCCGCCGGGGATCGGCGCGCGCGACCTGCGCGAGTGCATCCTGCTGCAGCTGCGTGACGGCGTGGTGCAGGAGCTGGTGAAGGAGACCGGCGAGGGCGAGCCGCCCCCCAGCGAGGTGGAGGAGCGGCTGCGCACCTCGCTGGCGTACCGCATCGTGGACCAGTACTTCGACCAGCTGATCAATCACCGCTGGAGCGAGATCAGCAAGGAGCTGTCGATCACCCCGCGCGACGTGCAGGACGCGGCGGACGAGGTCGCCAAGCTCGACCCCAAGCCGGGGCTCAAGTACGCGTCGCACGGCGACAACTACATCATCCCCGACCTGATCGTGGAGAAGATCGAGGGCGAGTACCTGGTCTTCCTCAACGACACGAGCCTGCCGCGGCTCAAGCTGAGCAAGACGTACCGCGACATCGCCAAGGACAAGAAGAAGTTCCAGGGCGAGAACAAGGAGTTCATCTCCAACAAGCTGAACTCGGCCAACTGGATGATCCAGGCGATCGAGCAGCGCCGGCAGACCATGCTGAAGGTGATGAACTTCATCGTGGACCGGCAGCGCGACTTCTTCGACAAGGGCGTGCAGTACCTCAAGCCGCTCACCCTGCGCGAGGTGGCCGAGGTGATCGACATGCACGAGTCCACCGTCAGCCGCGTGACCAACGAGAAGTTCGTGCAGACGCCGCGGGGCGTGTTCCCGCTCAAGTTCTTCTTCTCGTCGGGGCTGTCCACCACGAGCGGCGAGGACGTGAGCGCGCGCGGGATCAAGGCGCAGATCGAGAAGCTGGTGAGCGACGAGGACCCCGCGCACCCGCTGACCGACCAGGCGATCGTGAACATCCTGAAGGACGAGGGGATCCAGATCGCCCGGCGCACCGTGGCCAAGTACCGTGACCAGCTGGGCGTGCTGTCGGCCCGGATGCGGAAGCGCGTGTGAGCACGGCCGCGAGGGGACAGGGGACAGGGGACAGGGGACAGCGGGGGGAGCTCGGCGCGAGCGTCCCCCTCGCCACATCCCCGGCCCTCGCCGCGTTCACCACCGTGGCGGAGGTGGTGGTGCCGGAGTCGATCCGGCGCAACTTCGCCGTCCTGGTCCCCGCGTTCGACGAGGTGGAGAACATCCCCGCGCTCTTCCGCGAGATGCGGGCGACGTTCGAGCGGCACGACCTGGCCGGCGAGCTGATCATCGTGGACGACGGCTCGCGCGACGGGACGTACGACGCCGCCGTGCGCGAGGCGGAGCGCTTTCCGCGCGCGAAGGTCCTGCGCCACCGGCGGAACCTGGGCAAGACCGAGGCGATGCTCACCGGCGCGCAGGCGGCCGAGACCGAGTTCCTGGTGCTCTTCGACGCCGACCTGCAGTTCGGCACCGAGGAGGTGCCGCGCTTCCTGGCCGAGCTGGCCGGGACCGGCAACGACATCGTCTGCGGGCGCAAGGTGGGGAACTACGACAAGGCGGCGGTGAGCGGCGTCTACAACCGCCTGTCGCAGCGCCTGTTCGACATCCCCGTGCGCGACCTGAACGCGATGAAGGCGTTCCGCACCGAGATCCTGCGCGAGATCCCGCTGCGGCACGACTGGCACCGCTTCTTCGTCGTCCTCGCCCACGCCCGCGGCTACAGCGTGAGCGAGATGGACATCACGCTCTTCCCGCGGCGCGCGGGCGTGGCCAAGTACAGCGGGAAGCGGCGCGTGCTGGTGGGCGTGGGTGACCTGGTCGTCGTGTGGTTCTACCTGAAGTTCAGCGAAAAGCCGATGCAGTTCTTCGGCGGCACGGGGCTGATCCTGATCTTCCTGGGGCTGCTGGTGGGGCTGGTGACGGCGGTGCTGCGCATCGGCCACTGGATGCCGCCGTTCGGCTATCGCCCGCTGCTCACGCTGGTGGCGCTGCTCGAGACCATCGGCTTCCTCCTCTTCGGCTTCGGCTTCATCGCCGAGCTCATCGCCACCCTCCGCGCCGAGATCGACCAGCTGCGGCGGGGACCGCCGAAGGGCGGCTGAAGCCGCGGCAACGACGGACCGAAGTCCGCTGCGGGGCCGGCCCAGTACCGAGTGACGCCGTCACTACGCGTGGGTGAAAACCGATGGCTGGAACTCGGGAAGTCTGCCTTCGCGGTCCCAATCTCGGACGGGCATAATACCCGATTCGGACCTTAATTGATCGGAGTCGGATTCGTCGAGCGGATCCTCCGGAACCGGGGGCATGCGTTCACCATCCCACCACAAATTCGCAAGGAGCATTCTCATGGCGATCCTCAACGATTTCTACCCGATGGGCCTGGACAACAAGTCCGTTCCGGATTCCGTGGTCCAGCAGGCGCCCGCCGTATGCCTGGTGTGCGTGGTGGGGCAGCCGTTCGTGACGAAAACCGGGCTTTCTCCCAAGACCTCGGGCTTCTACTTCAAGAATCAGCCGCTTTACCCCAACGCCGTTTCGAAAAGCTCGCTGTGCGCCCCCTGGGCCGATGAGGCGGCGGTGTGGATGGTCGGGACGGCTTTCGCCGTGGGAGTGCGGAGGTTCATCTCCTGCTGGCACGTGGTGGAGGACGTCTTGAACGAAATCGAAAGCTCTCCCAAGCAACTCCTGCTCGTGTCCGGATATTTCCGCACGCCGTCGTCTTCGAAGTTCAAGTACACCCTGCTGCGCGTGCTGAGGATCGAACGGGATGGCCTGGACTTCTGCACCATCACCACCGACGACTCGCTTCCGTCGGGCATCCGGCCGTTCGACTTTGCGAAAACGGCGGCCAAGCCGGGCGATGACGTCTGGACGGTGGGCCATCCGCTCGGGCAGCCGCTGAAGTACGCGGAGGGCACGGTGGCCAGCACCTCCGATGACAGGTTCAAGGCCTTCATCACGTATTTTCCCGGCTCGTCGGGATCGCCGGTGTGCCTCCGGAAAACGGGCGAGGTTCTGGGCGTGCTGTGCTCCGGGACGAACCTGTCGGACTTTGCGCGCGACAAGATGCAAGGCTGTTACACGTACGCGAAGTTTCCCAACAACGACGATTCCGCGGCCACCTGCCTTCTCCGGCCGTAGGCGTAGGATAGGGGAGTACTCAGGCTCGACGCGTTCAGTACGTCGCGCGGTAGACGGCAAGGGCGGCGCGGTGGATGCGTTCCTTCTCGGCGCGGACCTCGGACGCGTGCTCGGGAGCGGTGGCGGCTTCGATCCAGTCGGCGAGCGGGTCCAGCACCCAGTCGAGCAGCGTGGCGCGGGCGTAGAGGGGAAGGCGCTCGGCCACCCCTGGCGCGAGTGCCTGCGGTGGGAGCGTGGCGTGGCCCGAGAGCGAGACGTCGGCACGGGTGGGGCCGAGCAGGGTCGCCCAGTCGAGCGCGGGGTCGCCCAGCATCAGGTCGTCCCAGTCCAGCAGCCACACGCGGCCGTGGGCGCCTTCCAGCAGGTTCCCCAGCCACAGGTCCGCGTGGACCGGCGCGTCCGCCGGCTCGGCGAACTCCGGGCGCGTCGCGGCTTCTCGCTCCATGGCGTCGGTCTCGCGCTCCATCCAGTCCAGCAGAGTGCCGGAGACGAAGGGCGGCGGATCGCTGCGCACGTGCTCCAGGTCTTCGCGGAAGCGGCGGATGAAGGTGCCGGTGAACGTGTCGCGGCACCGGCGGGGCGGATGATCGGCCGCGAGCCGCGCCGCCAGCTCCGCGTCGCCGTGCAGCCGCGCGAGGAGCGGCGCGACGGCGGCGAGGAGCCCCGGCGTCCGCGCCTCCGCCGTGGCCCCCTCGATCTGTTCGAAGAGCGGACCTTCCAGCGACATGCCGGGGATGTGGAGCCACCCGACCATCCGCGGGGCGTGATAGCGCGCCGTGAGCACGTCCGCCACACCACGCCACGCACGCAGCCCGTCCATGTACTCAGGTTCACCCGCGAGCTTCAGGTGCAGCCGGCGCGTCCCGTCGGTGACGTGGTACGAGCGGTTCACGAACCCGCCCCAGTTCAGCACGTAGCGGATCTTCAATCGGGCCGCGTCCAGCCCGAGAGCCCCGGCGCGGGCCGCCAGCGCCGCCGCGATCGCCGGCTCCAGCACGTCTTCGCTCATCGATCCATCGACCGGAAGAAGTTAGCGTCGTGATCTCTCGTGTACTTTCCCGCGCGGGGGGATGCGCGTAGCTTCACGCCCGCCCGAATCGAACCGGTCCCCGAGGATCCCGCCGTGAGCCAGAGCAGCTTCCCCAACCTGACCGTCATCGCCCATCCGCTGATCCAGCACAAGCTGGCGGTGCTGCGCGACCAGGAGACCAGCAAGAAGAAGTTCAAGGAGCTGGTGGACGAGATCGCCATGCTGATGGCGTACGAGGTGACCAAGGACCTGCCGCTGGCCCCGGTGCAGGTGACCACCCCGCTGGAGACGATGACGGCGTACCAGGTGGCGGGGAAGAAGCTGACCGTGGTGCCGATCCTGCGCGCCGGGCTGGGGATGGTGGACGGCGTGGTGCGGCTGATGCCGGGCGTGCGCATCGGCCACATCGGCCTGTACCGCGACCACGACACGCTGCAGCCGGTGGACTACTACTTCAAGATCCCCGCCGAGGCCGAGGCCCGCGACTTCCTGGTGCTCGACCCGATGCTCGCCACCGGCGGCTCCGCGTCCGCCGCGGTGTCGTCGCTCAAGCGGCACGGTGCCAAGCGCGTGCGGATGCTGTGCATGGTGGCGGCGCCGGAAGGGGTGCAGCGGATGCTGGACGACCACCCCGACGTGCACGTCTACGCCGCCGCGCTCGACCGCGAGCTCAACGAACTCGGCTACATCCTTCCCGGCTTGGGCGACGCCGGCGACCGGCTGTTCGGGACGAAGTAGACCCCGGCGCCCGTCTCCGGTAAACGAGGGAGCATTCGTCGGAAAGGACGGATGCTCCTTTTCGCGTCCAGGGCTTCGTGGCCGGGGCCGGCGCCGACTGCATGAACACGGAGCAACGGAGAGCACGGAGGACACGGAGGAAGTGCGCGGAACGGCGAGGCAGTTCTCCGTGACCTCCGTGACCTCCGTGACCTCCGTGTCCTCCGTGGCTCCGTGTCCACGCAGTTTGGGGACTTCGGGTGAGAGAACCAGCGAGTGGAATGGCGTGGTGCCGCGGTTGTATACGATCGGTGAGCGGCGCTCAAACCTTTTGGGTGGTTCCCCCGTCCAAACCTGCGTTCGCGTGGTATGCGCAGTTCCTCCGCACCCCGCACCACCATGACGCAGCAACTCTCCGCCCGCCGCACCCTGTGGGCGTTCGCGCTTGCGCCGGCCCTGGCGGCGGCGCCCCTCTCCGCCCAGGTCGCACTGGCCACCACCCACGCCCCGGCCTCGTCCGCGGCGCGGAACCCGCACGCCGCCGCGCCCACGGTGAGCGCCGTGGCGCGCACCGGCGCGGTGAAGATCGACGCGGTGCTGGACGACGCGGTGTGGGCCACCGCGCCCGCCGCCACCTCCTTCCGCCAGCAGCGCCCGCACGAGGGGCAGCCCAGCGCCGAGAAGACCGAGGTCCGCTTCGCCTATGACGACGAGGCGCTGTACATCGGCGCGCGGATGTACGACTCGCTGGGCGCCGCGGGCGTGCACACCAGCCTCACGCGGCGCGACCAGGAAGGCGGCGGCGACTGGCTGGAGCTCGACTTCGACACGTACCACGACCACTCGGGCGTCACCATCTTCCAGCTCAACCCCAGCGGCGTGAAGTGGGACGCCGGCCAGGCCAGCCCCAACGCCGACGTCGGCTGGGACCCGGTCTGGGAGGGCACCGCCCGGATCGACAGCGCCGGGTGGGTGGCCGAATTCCGCATCCCCTGGTCGCAGCTCAAGTTCAACCGCGACTCGGTGCAGACCTGGGGGATGCAGATCAAGCGCTACCAGGAGCGGCGCGACGAGCTGAGCCAGTGGTCGTTCGTGGCGCAGAACGAGAACAACGGCCCCTCGCGCTTCGGCCACCTGGAAGGGCTGCGCATCCACCGCAAGCCGGGCGGGTGGGAGGTGATGCCGTACACCGTGGCCCGCGCGAGCTACGTGCGGCCCACGCAGCCGGGCAGCCCCTTCCAGGACGCCAGCGCCTACGACGTGCGCCTGGGTGCCGACGTCAAGGCGCTGCTGGGGCCCAACCTCACGCTCAGCGCCACCATCAACCCCGACTTCGGCCAGGTGGAGCTGGACCCGGCGGTGGTGAACCTCTCCGCCTTCGAGACCTCGTTCAGCGAGAAGCGTCCCTTCTTCGTGGAAGGGAGCGGCCTGCTGGGCTTCGGGTCGTTCAGCTGCTTCACCTGCAGCAACGTGAGCAGCCTGTCGCTCTTCTACTCGCGCCGCATCGGCCGGGCGCCGCAGGGGTCGCTCCCCTTCGCCACCACCTTCGAGGACCGGCCGCGGAACACCGACATCCTGGGCGCGGCCAAGCTCACCGGGCGCTTCCGCGGCGGGCTGGAGTTCGGCGCGCTCGAGGCGGTGACCGGCGCCGGCCGCTCGCGCATCGTCGACACCAGCGGCGAGTCGATCGAGCGCGAGGTGGAGCCGCTCACCAACTACTTCGTGGGCCGCGTGCGGCAGACGCTGAACGGCGGCAACCTGAGCTTCGGCGCCATCGCGACCTCGGTCGTCCGCAGCTTCGGCTACGACTCGCTGCGCTACCAGCTCCCCGGGCACGCCGAGGCGCTGGGGGTGGACTGGAACGCCTACTTCCGCAGCCACCGCTATCGGGTGCAGGGGAGCTTCGCGCTCAGCAACGTGGCGGGCGACTCGATGGCGATCCTGCGGCTGCAGCGCTCGTCGGCGCGCTACTTCCAGCGCCCCGACCGCGAGCAGGGCTCCAACGGCTTCTTCTCCAACGCCTTCGATCCCTCGGCCACCGACCTGCGCGGCTTCGGCGGCTACCTGCGCGCGGCCAAGGAGGCGGGGACGATCCGCGGCGAGGCGCAGGTGAACGTCCGCAGCCCCGGCTTCGAGGTGAACGACCTGGCCTTCCTCACCCGCGCGGACTACATCTGGACGCTGGCCAACCTGAACGGCTACTGGACCAAGCCCAACCAGGTCTTCCGCGAGCTGTGGGTGACGGTGGGCGGGCAGCGCCAGCAGAACTTCGGCGGCGACGTGAACGACGCGCAGGTGCACCTGTCGGGGTCGATGCAGCTGCCCAACTACTGGGGGATGGGCTTCTACGCGCAGTACCGCCCCGAGGTGTACGACGAGCGGCTGACCCGCGGCGGCGCCACGGTGCGGCGGGCCGACCAGCGCTACTTCGACTGGAACATCGGCACCGACGGCCGCAAGCGCACCGTCTTCGGCTTCGACGTGTTCCGCGGCACGCGCGGCGACGGCGGCGGCGACGTGGGCGCCAACTTCAGCGTGCGCTACAAGCCGAGCAGCAACATCCAGCTCTCCGTCGCCCCGGCCTGGTCGCGCGCCGAGGTGGCGGCGCAGTACGTGACCGCCTTCGCCGACCCGTCGGCCACGGCGTTCTACGGGCGGCGCGCGGTGTTCGCGGGTCTCACGCAGCAGACCTTCTCGATGGACACGCGGCTGAACGTGACCTTCACGCCCAACCTGAGCCTGGAAACGTTCGTGCAGCCGTTCGTGAGCAGCGGCGAGTACCATGACTTCAAGGAGTTCAACGCGCCGCGCGGGCTGGACAAGACCCCGTTCGGCAATCGCGTGACCGCGGTGACGGACGCGAGCGGCCGCGAGGTGTCGTACGCGCTGGACGCGGACGGCGACCCCAGCACCGCGGCCTTCACCTTCAACAACCCGGACTTCAACTTCCGCAGCCTGCGCGGCAGCGCGGTGCTGCGCTGGGAGTACCGGCCGGGGAGCACGCTCTTCTTCGTGTGGCAGCAGCAGCGCGCCGCCAGCGAGGGGTTCGGCGACTTCGCCCTGGGCCGCGACGCCGGCGCCATCTTCCGCGAGCACCCGGACAACGTGTTCGTGATCAAGGCGAGCTACTACATCGGGCGGTAGGGCCGAGGGGACAGGGGACAGGGGACAGGGGCCAGGGGCCAGGGGCCAGGGGCCAGGGGCCAGGGGCCAGGGGCCAGGGGCCAGGGGCCCGGGGCCAGGGGCCAGGGGACAGGGGACAGCACGCGCCCGCATCCCGTGAAGGAAACCGGCCCCCGCGCGGCGAATGCGCCGGGGGCCGGTGTCCGTTCGCAGCCATTGAACTTCCCGCTCGTTTCTCCTCATCGTTGTTCGCCGCCCGTGGCTGCCGGGGAGTGATGCCGAATCGAATGTGCCGCGGTTGGATCAACACGGCTGAAAGGGTCACACGGAGCAGCGGAGAAAAGCGGAACAGCGGAGAACTGCGTCAGATTCCCTGCTGTTCTCCGCTGCTCCGCTGCACTCCGCTTCTCCGTGCGACCCACCCGCTGAGCCGGACCTGGGACATGGCTGCTGAACGCGCGGGTTTCTAACGAATAGCCCTATCACACATCACGATGGATGCACCGTCCGCAACCGGGATCCCCGAGGCCGAACTCGTTCGCTGGCTGATCGGCGATTCGCCCGGCGTCCGCATTCTCGCAGCCGAAATCGGACTCCAGTCGGAGGCGCTCGCGTTGTTCCAGACGCCGACGGACGATGTGTGCCCGGGCGCCACCGCCCCGGGAGACATCGACCTGCTGATCGTTCCGAACGACGATCGTGCGGAGACGATTGCCTTCGAGTGCAAGCGCGTCCTCATTCCACCGCTCGCGTTCGATACGGGTCTCCCGGGGAAGCTGAACGACCTGAAGAAAGGTGTGCGCCAGGCGAACGCGCTGGCACGCCTCGGGTTCAGCCAGACATATCTGCTCGTCGCGATGGTGACGGATGCGCGTGGGCAAAGTGGCGAATTCTGGTGGAGTGGCCCGACCCCGGATCTCGTCAGGGTGATCGACGACCACTCCGCATTCCGCGGCTTGGAGCCCGGCGTCGGCCTGGTCATCGTCGAAGCGACACAGTCGGTGGACCGGGAGATCCACATGAGCGGTCACATCGGCGTGCGGGTGGAACGCAAGCCAGCGGTGCGTGAACAGGCGGTGGACCTGACCCAGCGGATCGCGCGATACATCGACGCATGCCGCTCTGGGGGCGTTCGATCCACCCGTTGAACTCCGCGCGGGCGGGGACTATATTCGTTCCGCTCCGGGCCCATAGCTCAGCGGTTAGAGCAGGGGACTCATAATCCCTTGGTCCCAGGTTCGAATCCTGGTGGGCCCACTGGCCCCAAGTTGCGTAGATCGCGCGACTTGGGGCCGCTTTTCTGTCCGCGGATTTAGCAGGGTAGGGAGGCCGTGCTGAAAATCGGCTAACTTTTCCTGGCACCCGTACACGCGCGACGGGAGTGCCATCACCCGTACAAAGCCCAGCGCCCGTCAGGTTCCCGGCTGTTCAGACGGCTGCGAACCGCTTCTGGATGAGGGGCTCACCGATCATGGTCGTTTCGCAGCAACCGCTGGAGTCATCCACTTCCCAGATGGTCGGAGTGTCCTTCGCCCTGGGCATGGTCATCCGACCGGAGTAGAAAATTTACTTTTTGGGTGGGCCCCAAGAGAGCGGCTGCCGTTCTTCGCGTGACTCGTGGGTGGCTCAAGGGGGCATTGCCACGGCTGTCGTAAACAAAGCAATTGCGGTCGCGACGGAGTTCCGAAGCTGGCCTTGCGGCAGGCTCCTCGATTGCGCAGCTTTATGAGGAACCTGATGTTCTCATGTGCTGTCGCCTCAGTGCTTTCCCCCCTCTCCCTCCCCCCTCCCTCTCCCTCTCTCTCTCGCTCCACAACGACGGCCGCGCGGCTACGGACACTTCCAGAAGAATCGTAATGCCTGCACGAGATGTGACCAGCGCCGCGGGCGCCGTGACCGCGGCCGACCTGGGGTTCGCGGAGCAGCCGATGCCGCTGGCCCAGCAGCGGCTGTGGCTCCTGGAGCAGATCGGCGCGGTGGGCAAGGCCTACCACATGACCCGGTGGATGCACCTGCGCGGTCCGCTGGACCGCGAGGCGCTGGGCCGCGCCCTGGACCGGCTCATGGCGCGCCACGAGTCGCTGCGCACCACCTTCCACTCCGTTGCCGGCGAGCCCGTGCAGCGGGTGGTGTCGGCCGAGGTGAGCCGCTTCGAGGTCGTGGAGCACGACCTCCGCTCCCATCCGCACCCCGAGGCGGAACGCGACCGGCTGATGGCGATGGCGGCGGACGAGGACTTCGACCTGGAGCGGGGGCCGCTTATCCGTGGGCACCTGATCCGCCTTCCCGACGATCGCCACACGCTGGTCTTTCCCGCGCACCACATCGTCTGCGATGCCTGGTCGGTGGGCGTGTTCGACCACGACCTGAGCGCGCTTTACGGAGCGTTTGCCCGGGGCGAGGCGGACCCGCTCCCCCCGCTGCCGGTGCAGTACGCGCAGTACGAGGCCGCGCAGCGGAGCGCGCTGTCCGGCGACGAGCTGCGGCGGCAGGCCGACTACTGGAAGGAGACGCTCGCGGGCGCGCCGCGGCTGCTCACCGTGCCGGCGGACCGCCCGCGCCCCGCGGAGCAGGACATCACCGCCGGGTACGCCGCGCTCGAGCTGGACGAGGCGCTGACGGCGGCGCTCAAGGCGCTCAGCCGCCGGCACGAGACCACGCTGTTCACCACGCTGATCGCGGCGTGGGCGGTGGTGCTGGGGCGCCTGTCGGGGCAGGACGACGTGGTGATCGGCACGCCCACGGCCAACCGGAAGCGCCGCGAGGTCCTGCGGATGATCGGCTTCCTGGTCAACACGCTGGCCGTGCGCGTGGAGCTGGGGGGCTCGCCCACGGTGGCAGAGCTGCTGCGGCGGGTGAAGGCCCGCGCGCAGGCGGCGCAGCGGCACCAGGACATCCCCTTCGAGCAGGTGGTGGAACTGCTGCAGCCGGAGCGCACCACGGAGCACAGCCCGATCTTCCAGGTGCTGTTCACCTGGCAGAACGCCTTCCGTGACCCGCCCGGGCTCCCCGGCCTCACCCTGGACCGCGCCGGCTGGGCCCAGCACGAGACCGCCCTCTTCGACCTCGCCCTCACCCTGCAGGAGGTGGACGGCCGCATCGCCGGGGGGATCAAGTACGCGGCGGCGCTGTTCGAGCGGGAGACGGTGGCGCGCTACCTGGGCTACCTGCACCGGGTGCTGGAAGGGATGGCGGCCGGCGACGACACGCCGGTGGACCGGATCCCCCTGCTGCCGCCGGAGGAGCGGGGGCGGATGCTGGACGCGTGGAACGACACGGAGACGGCCGGCCACGGCGACCTCTGCCTCCACGAGCTGTTCCAGGCGCGGGCGGCGCGCACGCCGGACGCGGTGGCGGTGGAGTTCGAGGAGCAGTCGCTGACGTGGGCGGAGCTGAACGCGCGGGCCAACCGGCTGGCGCACCACCTCCGCGGCCTGGGGGTGCGACCCGACACGCGGGTGGCCGTCTGCGCCGAGCGCAGCCCGGAGCTGATGGTGGCGCTGCTCGCGGTGCTGAAGGCCGGGGGGGCGTACGTGCCGCTGGACCCCGAGTACCCCGCCGAGCGGCTGCGCTACATGCTGCACGACAGCGCGCCCGTGGCGATGCTGGTGCACCGCGCGCCCGCGGAGCTCTCCGCGGGCGCCGGCGTGCCGCGTCTGGAGCTGCGGGACGGCGCGTCCGCGTGGGCCGGGGAGCCCGAGGCCGACCCGCCACTGGACGGGCTGTGCCCCCGGCACCTGGCGTACGTGATCTACACCTCCGGTTCCACCGGACGGCCGAAGGGCGTGATGGTGGAGCACCGCGGCGTGGTGAACGTGCTCGGGTGGATGCACGAGACGTTCGGCCCCGATGCGGGCGGCGCGGTGCTGCAGAAGACGCCCGTGAGCTTCGACGCGTCGGTGCGGGAGCTGTTCTCGCCGATGCTGGCCGGCGCGCGGCTGGTCGTCGCGCGCCCCGGGGGGCACCGGGACGCGGCGTACCTGGCCGAGACGGTGCGGCGCACGGGGGTGGACACCCTGCACTTCGTTCCCGCGATGCTGCAGGCGTTCGTCGAGCAGCCCGAGGCCGGCGACTGCAGCGGCGTGCGGCGCATCGTCTGCGGCGGGCAGGCGCTTTCCGCCGCGCTGGTGCGGCAGCTCCGGGCGCGCCTTCCGCGGGCCACGCTCTTCAACGTCTATGGGCCCACCGAGGCCGCGGTGGACGTGACGGCGTGGCGGTGCGCGCCCGACCCGGCCGACGCCGTGGTGCCGATCGGCCGGCCCATGGCCAACACGCGCATCTACGTCCTGGACGCGGCGGACGAGCCGGTGCCCGCGCGCGTGGCCGGCGAGATCCACATCGGCGGGGCGCAGGTGGCGCGGGGATACCTGGGCCGCCCGGCGCTGACGGCGGAGCGCTTCGTTCCCGATCCCTTCTCGCGTGAGCCCGGGGCGCGGCTGTACCGCACGGGCGACCTGGGGCGATGGGGCTCGGACGGCGCGCTCCACTTCGCCGGGCGCAACGACCACCAGGTCAAGGTGCGGGGCTTCCGCATCGAGCTGGGCGAGATTGAGGCGCGGCTGGCGGAGCACCCCGCCGTGCGCGGGGCGGTGGTGATGGCGCGCGAGGACGTGCCCGGCGACGTGCGCCTGGCCGCCTACTACGTGGGCGCGCCGGGTGAGGCCGAGGCGTTGCGGGCGCACCTCGGGGCGCTGCTGCCGGAGCACATGGTCCCCGCCGCGTTCGTGCCGCTCGACGCGCTCCCGCTCACCCCCAACGGGAAGGTGGACCGCGGCGCGCTGCAGGCGCCCGACTCGGCCGCGTACGGCGAGCGCGCGCATGAGCCGCCCGTGGGCGAGACCGAGTCGGCGCTGGCCGAGATCTGGTCGGAGGTGCTGGGGGTGGAGCGCATCGGCCGCCAGGACCACTTCTTCGATCTGGGCGGTCACTCGCTGCTGGCGCTGAAGCTGATCGCGCGCATGCGCCGGCGGGGGCTGCGGGTGGAGCCCGCCGTGCTCTTCGGCAATCCTACCCTGGCCGAGCTCGCGGCCGCGCTGGCGACCTCGCCGGGGGCGGCGGCGAAGGCGGTGGAGGCGAAGACGGCGGAGGCGAAGGCGCCCGATGCCGGCCGGATCCCCGCCGGCTGCACCTCGATCACCCCCGACATGCTCCCGCTGGTGCGGCTGAGCGCGGAGGAGATCGGCGCGATCGTGGCGGGCGTTCCAGGCGGCGCGGCCAACGTGCAGGACATCTACCCGCTCGCGCCGTTGCAGGAGGGCGTGCTCTTCCACCACCTGCTGGCCGTGGAGGGAGATCCGTACCTCCTCCCCATCCTGTTCCGCATGGACACGCGGGCGCGGGTGGACGCGTTCGTCGGCGCGCTGCGGGCGATCGTCGCCCGGCACGACGTGCTGCGGACGGCGGTGGCGTGGGAGGGGCTGCCGGAGCCCGTGCAGGTGGTCTGGCGCGAGGCGCCGCTCACCGTGGAAGAGGTCGATATCGATCCCGGGGCTGGGGACGCGGCCGGGGAGCTGCTGCGCCGCTTCGATCCCGCGCGGTACCGCATCGACGTGCGCCGGGCGCCGCTGATGCGCGTGCAGGTCGCCCGCGAGGCCGCGCACGGACGGTGGCTGGTGCTCCTCCTCCGCCATCACCTGGTGACGGACCACACCACGGCCGAGGTGCTGCTGGCGGAGCTGCGCGCGTACCTCTCCGGGCGTGCGGAGTCGCTTCCGGCCGCCGTGCCGTTCCGCGACTTCGTGGCGCGCGCGCGGCAGGGGGTGAGCCGCGCCGAGCACGAGGCGTTCTTCACGGCCATGCTGGGCGCCGTGACCGAGCCCACCGCGCCCTTCGGCCTGGTGGACGCGCCGGGCGCCGGCCAGGCCGCCGAGGCGCGGCTGGAGATGGACCCGTCGCTCGCCGCGCGCCTACGCGAGGGGGCGCGGCGGGCAGGGGTGAGCGCCGCCACCGTGTGCCACCTGGCCTGGGCGCTGGTGCTGGCGCGCACCTCGGGGCGGAGCGACGTGGTGTTCGGCACCGTCCTCTTCGGCCGCATGGGCGGCGGCGAGGGGGCGGAGCGGGCGCTGGGGCCGTTCATGAACACCCTCCCCATCCGCATCGACGTGGACGGCGACGGGGCGGCGTCCGGGGTGCGGCGCACGCAGGAGGCGCTGGCCGGGCTGCTTCGCCACGAGCATGCGTCGCTGGCGCTCGCGCAGCGCTGCAGCGGGGTGCAGGCGCCGGCCCCGCTCTTTACCTCCCTGCTGAACTATCGCCATGGGACCGCGGAGCGCGATGCGCGGTCGGCGGGAGGGCTGGTGGGATGGGACGGGATCCAGGTGATCCACGCCGACGGGCGGACGCACTTTCCGCTCACCCTGTCGGTGGACGACCTGGGCGACGGCTTCTGGATCACGGCGCAGGCCGCCGACCCGGTGAGCCCGCAGCGCCTGTGCGCGCTGATGGAAACCGCGCTGGCGCGGCTCGTGGACACGCTCGAGAGGGCGCCGGGAACCCCGCTGGCGGGGATCGACATCCTGCCCGCGGCGGAGCGGCGGCAGGTGCTGGAGGCGTGGAACGCGACGGACGCCGCGTATCCGGCCGAGGCGTGCGTCCACGAGCTGTTCGAGCGGCAGGCCGCGCGCGCGCCCGTCGCCGCCGCCGTGATGCACGAGGAGCGCTCGCTCACCTACGCGGAGCTGAACGCACAGGCCAACCGGCTCGCGCACGCCCTCCGCGACGCGGGCGTGGCGCCGGGTGCGCGCGTGGCGGTGCTGGTGCCGCGCTCGATCGAGCTGGTGGTCTCCGAGCTCGGGGTGCTGAAGACGGGCGCCGCGTACGTGCCGATCGACCCGGCGTTCCCGGCGGAGCGCCTCGCGTACATGGTCGCGGACAGCGGCTCGCGGGTCGTGCTGGCGCTCGCCGGCGCCGATCTCCCCGACCTTCCGGAGGTCGAGCGGATCGACGTCGACGCGCTCGCGGAGGGCAGGACGGACGATCCGCGGGTGCCGCTGGACGGCGAAGCGGCGGCGTACGTGATGTACACGTCCGGCTCCACGGGACAGCCCAAGGGCGTGGTGGTTCCGCATCGCGCCATCTCGCGGCTGGTGGTCAACAGCGGGTACGCGGACTTCGTCGCGGGCGACCGGGTGGCGTTCGCGGCCAACCCGGCGTTCGACGCGAGCACCATGGAGGTGTGGGGGCCGCTGCTGAACGGCGGCCGGATCGTGGTGATCGGCCAGGACGTGCTCCTCGACCCGCGGCGCTTCGGCGAGGCGCTG